>NZ_CALIMW010000201.1 GCF_938045405.1 uncultured Campylobacter sp.
TTGTTGATTAAAATCCCGTCATTTTTATCTATCCAAGAGGTATTTTCTGCGAATTCGTTATTATCTAGGTCGAAGTATGTTTTACCGTTTTTTCTTGATATTGTTTTTACACCGTCACCGTTTAAATCAATCACAATGGGTGAAGTTTTGGTTGAAGCCGGAGTCATATCCAGGGAAAGTATCGTTTGGACTGTCGAGGTCATCGTCTATGATTTTTTGTAAATTCTTAGTTATCTCACTACTTTTTAGCAAATCAGACAATTAATTTACCAACTCATCAGTTAAACTCAAAGAATGCGAGCTAGTTTATCTCGCAGGTTTAAAATTTCATCGCGTTTTAACACGAAGCTGTTTTTGTTGGCGATGAGGTGCGCCGAGCTTTGCATTATGGTTTCTGCGGGTTGCAGCCCGTTTTGCTTCATCGTAGCGCCGGTCTCCACGACATCGACGATAGCGTCGGCAAGCCCTATGAGCGGGGCTAGTTCGATCGAGCCGTAGAGTTTGATGATATTTACGGCGACCGCTTTTGAGGCGAAGTATTCGCGAGTGATGTTGGGCATTTTCGTAGCGATTTTTAGGCTCGGAGCGCCGTAGTTTAGTCGGGTGCCCGCATGCACGCCCACGCAGACGCGACATTTTCCGATTTTAAGATCGAGCAGCGTAAGCACGTCAGGGCGATGCTCCTCAAGCACGTCAAGCCCCACTACGCCGATATCCGCCGCGCCTCCCATAACGTAAGTAGGGATATCTTGGTTGCGGACGTAGAGGAATTTAAAATCGCCCTCTTGCATTATGAGTTTGCGATCCTCGAAAGCAAAATCAAGCCCGAAGATGGTTTTGAAAATTTTAAGCGTATCGTCGGCTATGCGACCTTTGGGAAGCGCTATGGTTATCATGCTAGCCCCTTTTTTGCGATTAAGCTCACCATCGATTTAAAGATCAGATCCTTTTCATAGATCGAGTTGCGAAAATACCGCATCAGATAGGCTCCGTCGCCGCCAGTGAAGTAAATTTTATTATTGCCCGCGATGTTTTCGATCGTAAGCACGATCGGCTTTAAAATCCCGTAGTTTACGGCGTTTACGGTCTTTTGCGGTAGCGGGTCCAGATCGATATTGGTTGAAAGCGTGACGTCTAGCACGGGTGCGATGCTCGCGAACGACTTTAAAAGCGTGCCGATACCAGGCATTATAAATCCGCCTAGGTGCGAGCTTTTAAACATCAAATCCACGGTGATTGCGCTGCCCGCATCGACGACGACGCCCGTCGTCACCGCCGAGCACGCCGCTATGCGGTCGATCCCAAGCCCGCGGTAGGCGGTTTTTAGCTCAAAGTGCGGCGCCAGATCGACAAATAGAGGGTTTTTCAGCTTTTTTTTCACGCTATCGTTTACGCTAATGAAAAAAATTCGCTCTTTCGGCTCGTACCGCATAAACTCCGCTACGGGCATGCTTTGCGTTACGCCGCCTTTATAAAATTTAACTCTAGAATTTCCTACGTCACACAAAAGCATAGAGGCTAAATCCGTTTTCTTTTAAAAATTTTACGCTTTTAGAGCACATTTGCGAGTTGTAAAACAGCACGCGCTTTTTGATGACCTTGCCTAGGCTTGCGCTAATGTCGTTTGCGAGCGAGAGTAGAAATTCCGCGTCGCGCATCACAAAGCGAGATTTTGCGTCGCGCATAAATAAAAGAACGTTGTAACTTTTCAGATCCACGCCGAAATACGCGCCGTATGAGCGCGAGCGCGTGAAACTCGCGATATCTAGCGTTTGAAATTTTTGAAGCAGGAGCCCTTCGCGAACGCAGAGTTTTGAAATTTTATCTAGCATCAAAATTTAAAATTTTATCGTCGTAGTAAAACGAGCTGCCTGCTATAAAGGACTTATCATCGAACTCGCCATTTAGCTCGTAGATCGCCTGGCCTTCTAAATTTTCATCGGTGCGGATGACGTAGCCGTTGCGCTCGATGATATACAGATAGCCGCCGCTAAGCAGTGCGCCGCTAAATTGTGCGAAGGTGAATTTGCGAGATTTGATCAAATTTAGCCCGCGATCTAGTAGCTCGACTCTGCCGTCTTTTAAGAAAAGATAAATTCTATCGTCGCTAAAAATCACGTCTTTGATGTCTACGTTATGGTTTTTATTGCCCGTAGGACTTACCAGCATTAGCCTAGTGGCAGTTACGGCATAAAGGTTATCGCCCTTGTTTTCTAAGGCGATAATGTTGTTAAAAAACGGCTGGTTGCTCACGACGAAATCGCGTGCCGAGCGCCCACCTACGTTTTCTGCGATGCTGACTAGTCCGTCTAACGCAGGATAAGCGATAAGTTGGTTGATAAATAGCGGTGACGCCACGCGCGAATCGATTGCGAATGCATCGCCTACTTTATGATCGAGTACCACTGCGCCAGAGCTTAGCTTGATAAGCATAATCGAATCATCGCTCATCACTAAAGCCAAATCATCGCCGCGTATATTTGCACTGAGCGCTTGTCTGCCGAGGGTTTTTTCAAATTTTACGGCGCCTGTGCTACCAACTACTTTAAGCGTGCCATTGATGTCGGTTACGACGAAATTTCCGTCATATTCGCCTAAAAATTTCTCACTTTTTAAGACTTTGAAATTTTTCACCAATCCATTTTTAGAGATGACTTCGCCGTCTTTTAGCGTAGCACCATCTTTACTAATCGCTACGATTTCTGATGGCAGTGAGCCGTTAAATTTCATATCACCTGTGATGTTTTCGTCGCTGGGTTCAAAATACTGGCGCTTCGTCGAGCAGCCCAAAAATAAAAACGATAGTAAAAGCGTAAATATCAGCGTTTTTTTCATTATTTATTGCCTCCGTAGTGTTTCAAAGCAAGTGCGATTTGACGAACTGGCGAGTTGAGCGGAATTTTATCTAGCTCTGCGTGAGCTTGCTCGATTTTGCCCTCTTTTAGTAGGTCGTAGCCTTTGAGCAAAGAATCGTAATCGGCGAGTAGCACTCCGCCTTGTTTGCCGTTTTGTAGATTTATTATCTCTTTTAGCATGACATCGATGCCTTGGGTATTTTCTAGCGCCGCTCGCTCGTCTGCAGAGCCGTTTTGCAAAATATAAAGAGCGTATAGATTTATATCTTTTTGCTTAAGCTCGGCTAGCTTAGTGTCGTCGCGCTTGTTAAGCAGTTCGTCATAGATCGCATTAGCACTTGCTATGCGGCGATCGCTTAGAAATTCATTTGCGTAATATCCGATAAACGCTACGATCAAAACCGCAGCCAAAAATATCAGCGGCTTTTTGTATTTTTTTACGAAAATTTCACTTTTTATGACGCTTTCTAGAAACTGCTCTTCTGTGCCAATCTCTTTTTTCACGCCTTCGATGTCGTCTTTTAAAGCCAAAATTCAGTCCTTTATTTGAGAAAATCGGCGTAATTGTAGCATAAAAAATTTTAAATACCGCCTAAGATAAAGAATTTTTATGATATAATGTCGCATTTATCAGAAAAAGGAAAGTTATGATAATAGACGATGCCTTGCTAAGCAAGCTGGAAAGGCTATCTGCTCTTAAAATTCCAGATGCTAAGCGAGAAGAATTTAAAGGTCAATTAAATAATATTGTAGATTTTGTAGAAATTCTAAATGAACTGGATTTACAAAGCGGCGAGGCGGCTATCACTACATTAAAAGGCGGTACTCCGTTTCGCAAAGATATTCCACGCAAAAGCGATGTCGCAGAAAGCGTCTTAAAGCATGCTCCGCAGTCCGAAGGCGGCTACTTCGTAGTACCGAAAATCATCGATTGAAAGGAATTTTATGGAAGAAGTTCAAAGAAATTTAGTAGATATCGAAACCCTACTAAAAACCGTCGTTTTTAACAAAGCGAGCGACCTTCACTTAGTTTCGCGCTCGGCGCCTCAAATACGTATCGACGGAACATTGCGCCCACTTGCCATGGATCCGCTTAAGGGCACGGATATCGAGTATATCTGCTACGCGCTCATTACCGATGCTCAAAAAAGTGCGCTCGAGGAAAATAAAGAGCTTGACTTTGCGATCGAGCTTCCTAATATCGGACGCTTTCGTGGCAACTACTACTACACTATGAACGGCGATTTAGCTGCCGCATTTCGTATTATTCCTATCGATATTCCTAGCCTGGACGATTTAAAAGCCCCTACGATTTTTAAAGAGGTAGTTAAGCACGAAAAAGGCATGATTTTGGTTACCGGACCTACGGGTAGCGGTAAATCAACTACTCTTGCCGCGATGCTAAACGAGATCAACGAAAAAGAGCGCAAGCACATTATCACCGTTGAAGATCCGGTCGAGTTCGTCCATACCAATAAAAAAGCGCTTTTCTCTCACAGAAATATCGGCACCGATACCCATTCCTACGCTAATGCGTTAAAATTTGCCTTGCGTGAGGACCCGGACATTATCCTCGTGGGCGAGATGCGTGATAGAGAGACTATCTCGATTGCTATTACCGCGGCTGAAACCGGTCACTTGGTATTTGGTACCCTACACACCAACTCCGCGATGCAAACGATCAACCGTATTATCGATAGCTTTGATGGCGGCGAGCAGCTCCAAGTGCGAAATATGCTCTCCGTATCGCTTACCGCGGTCATTTCGCAATCACTTTTGCCAAAGCTTGGCGGTGGACGTATCGCGATCCATGAAATTTTGCTAAATAACAATGCCGTAGCGAATCTAATCCGAGAAAACAAGGTGCATCAAATTTACTCTCAAATGCAGCTAAATCAGCAATCTACCGGTATGATAACTCAAACTCAAGCGATGGTTAAAGCGATCCGTGCAAATCAAATTTCAAAAGATACGGCGTTTAGGTACTCGACTAACCTGCAAGAGTTAATAGGCGTGGTGGGTGCTTGATGGAAGGTATTAATTGGTTCGACGTCGGCTGTTTAGTACTCGTAGTGCTCTTCGGACTGCGCGGTATCACTAATGGCATCGTAAAAGAAATTTTTGGAATTTTGGGTCTCATCGGCGGTCTTTTTGCCGCGATGCGCTATAAAACTATGGCAGGCGAGTGGATTGCAGCAAAAATTCCAGCTTTGCAGAATGCAAACGGCGTGCTTTCGGGCGACACGACGCAGGTTCTCATCGGCTTTATCGCTGTGCTTTTTGGCGTATGGATCTCGTGTCTGATTATAGGTGAAATCATTTCAAAATTCTTTAAATGGAGCGGACTCGGATTTGTCGATAAGATCGGCGGTTTCGTGTTTAGCGTAAGTAAAATTTTCTTGATTTTTGCCGTTATCGTTACGCTTGCAAGCGGTCCTATGTCGATGAACGAACAGACCAAAAGGTATTTTGAAAGCAGCAAAACTGCGCCGATTTTTTTAAAAATAGGAAATTGGATTTTAAATCTCAAAGACGATCCGAAGATCAAACAAAGCTTAGATTCTATCGGTTCTAAGATGGATAATAAACTCTTAAAAGATCAAAATTCTACCACCCGTATGAACTCGGATCAAAATCAAAGCACTGAACCTAGCGATTTTAACGCCAGTTCAGAAGTAAATTCTACAGAAAGGACAAAATTATGAATGCAAAAATTGAAAATTTAGAGTTTGACGCTCTAATTGTTGAGTTTAAAAAGGCACTTGCCGCTAGCGGTTTAAAATATACTAAGCAGCGCGAGGTTTTGCTCCGCACGCTTTATAACAATAACAAACACTTTACACCTGAGGCGCTTCACAACGAGATCAAAGCGAAATTCCCCGAACTAAACGTAGGCATAGCGACGGTGTATCGCACCTTAAATTTGCTTGAGGATTCGGGGATGGCTACGTCGATCTCATTCGGAGCACAGGGTAAGAAATTTGAGCTTGCCAACAAGCCTCACCACGACCATTTAATCTGCAAAAGCTGCAATAAGATCATAGAATTTCAAGACGCCACTATTGAGCGAAAACAGCTTGCCGTCGCCAAAGAGCACGGTTTTACGCTTACGGGGCACATGATGCAGCTGTATGGAATTTGCCCTGAATGCGCGGCAAAAAGGAAGTAGATTGTTTGATAGCCAGTTAGAAATCCAAAGGATAGACAAGGCGTCGGAACTTCGGAATTTGGGGGCTAATCCCTATCCGCACTTTCTAAAAAAAGATATGAACATAGCCGAGTTTAAAGAAAAATTTGGTTTCATAAAAGATACCGAGGATAAAAAAGCGAGCGAGGAGGTAAGCCTTGCCGGAAGGTTAAAGCTAAAGCGCGTCGCGGGCAAATCCACCTTTGCAAACATAGAAGATCAAAGCGGCAATATTCAAATTTATTACTCACGCGACAGCATCGGCGAGGAGGATTACGCTAAATTTAAGAAAAATCTTGAAGTGGGCGATATAATTTTGGTGCGCGGATATGCTTTCGTCACCCAAACGGGCGAGTTTTCGATTCATGCTAGCAAAATAACGCTCGCATCCAAAGCGATCTGCCCGCTTCCGGAGAAATTTCACGGCCTAACCGACATCGAGATGCGCTACCGCCAAAGATACCTCGATATGATAATGAACCCAGAGATCCGCGAGGATTTTATTAAGCGCTCGATTATCGTTAGCGAGATCCGCAGCTTTTTTGAAAAGCACGGATTTTTAGAGGTTGAAACGCCGATGATGCACCCAATCGCGGGCGGCGCGAATGCTAAGCCTTTCATCACGCACCACAATGCCCTCGACGTCGATCGTTATCTGCGTATCGCACCGGAGCTGTATCTTAAGCGTCTCGTCGTAGGCGGCATGGAGGCGGTCTTTGAGATCAACCGAAACTTCCGCAACGAGGGTATGGATCTGACGCACAATCCGGAATTTACAAGCATAGAATTCTACTGGGCGTGGCATGATTATAACGACGCGATGAACCTAACCGAGGAGCTATTTAAAGCGCTATTTAAGAGGCTCGGGCTGGGCGAAATTTTAACCTACGATGAGCGCGAGATCGATTTTTCAAAGCCTTTTGCGCGCATAAAGTATCTCGACGCGCTTACTCAGATAGGCGGCATCGAGCCTCAGATCGTAAATGATCGCGAAAAGATCATCGCCAAACTCAAAGCCGATAAATTTGAAGTCAATGAAAAGCTCGATCTAGGCCACCTGCAGAGCGAACTTTTTGATAATTACGTAGAAGCTAAGCTCATAAATCCGACCTTCATCGTGGATTTTCCGATCTCGATCAGCCCGCTTTCGCGCAGAAGCGACGAAAATCCGCAGATAGCCGAGAGATTTGAGCTCTACATCGCAGGCAAGGAGCTAGCCAACGCCTTTAACGAGCTGAACGATCCGCTCGATCAATACGCCAGATTTAAGGCGCAAATCGACGCTAAAAATGCAGGCGACGACGAAGCTCACGAGATGGATGAGGATTACGTCCGCGCGCTTAGCTACGCGATGCCGCCGACTACCGGCTGGGGGCTTGGAATCGATCGCTTGGCGATGATTTTGCTGAATAAAAAATCGATCCGTGACGTGATTTTGTTCCCTGCGATGAGGCCGCTAAATTTAGAGAAGGAGTGAACGTGTCAAATTTAGAAAAATTCGATAATGAAATTTTTAGTTTAACCAACAAAGAGCTTGCCCGCCAGTGCGATTATTTGGAGATGATCGCGAGCGAAAATTTCACCTATCCCGAGGTGATGGAGGCGATGGGCTCGGTGCTAACGAACAAATACGCCGAGGGCTATCCCGGCAAGCGCTACTACGGCGGCTGCGAGTTCGTAGACGAGATCGAGCAGATCGCGATCGATCGCTGCAAAAAGCTCTTCGGCTGTGAGTTTGCAAACGTCCAGCCAAACAGCGGCAGCCAAGCCAATCAAGGCGTATATGCCGCATTTTTGAAACCTGGCGATAAAATTTTAGGCATGGCGCTTAGCCACGGCGGGCATTTGACGCACGGCGCGAAGGTCTCAAGCAGCGGAAAGATGTATGAGAGCTTCGAATACGGCGTGGAGCTCGACGGCCGCATAAACTACGATAAGGTGCTTGAGATCGCTCAGATCGTAAAACCAAAGATGATCGTTTGCGGTGCGAGCGCCTATACGCGCGAGATAGATTTTGCTAAATTTAGACAGATCGCTGATAGCGTGGGTGCATTTCTTTTCGCCGACGTAGCGCACGTCGCGGGGCTCGTCGTCGCGGGCGAACATACCAATCCGTTTCCGCACTGCCACGTCGTAAGCTCGACAACGCATAAAACGCTTCGCGGTCCGCGCGGTGGCATTATAATGACCAACGACGAGGAATTTGCTAAAAAGATCAACTCGGCGATCTTCCCTGGCATCCAGGGCGGCCCGCTAATGCACGTCATCGCCGCTAAGGCGGTGGGCTTTAAACACAATCTAAGCCCCGAGTGGAAGGTCTATGCCAAGCAGGTCAAGGCAAACGCTAGAGTTTTGGGCGAGACGCTGGTTAAGCGCGGCTTTGATCTCGTTAGCGGCGGCACCGATAACCATCTGATTTTGATGAGCTTTTTAAATAGAGATTTTAGCGGCAAGGACGCTAGCGCCGCGCTTGAAAATGCAGGCATTACGACGAATAAAAATACCGTGCCGGGCGAGACGCGCAGCCCGTTCGTCACCAGCGGCATCCGCGTCGGAAGCCCAGCACTTACGGCGCGCGGAATGAAGGAGAAAGAATTTGAGTTTATCGGGAATAAAATCGCCGACGTGCTAAGCGACATCTTAAATTCCAAGCTTCAGGCGCAGGTCAAAGAGGAGGTGCGAGATTTGGCGCACCGCTTTATCATCTACGACCGCGCGATGTATTAAATTTAATAAATTCGGGTAAGCTTACCCGAATTATTTATTTCGTAAATTTTGCGTGGTAGAATTTACAAAGTAAATAATAATCTTAGGAGAGAGTATGAACGACAAAAATTTCGATATGAGCAGCATAGACGACATAGTGATCAATAGCGGCAATGTCGATAAGAACACGAATTTGAAAAAGGGTCTTACCGTCGCAGCCAGCGTCGTAGTTTTATTCTTAATCATTTTAATCATAATGAAGGCTATTAATAAAGACGATATTGATACTAACGCAGGTCTTACTATGCCTAGTGAAGAAGAGCTTGCCAAAGCGGAGCAAAAGCCTGCCGTACAAGTTCAAAAACCTGAGCCTTCGCAGCCTGAGCCTGTAGAGGTGAAATCAGAACCCAATACAGCATCTGCAGCTCCAACCAAAGTAGAGATAAAAACCCAAGAGCCTAATTCCGAAAGCAAGGTCGTCGCAAGCGCTCAGCCTGAAGCACAGAAAGTAGAAATCCAAAAGCCCGAAATCAAAGAAGAGCCAAAAAAATCCGAAGTTAAAATAGAAAGTAAAAAGATTGAGCCTAAAGACGAAGCCAAAAAGTCTGAAAAAACGGACGTAAAAAAGTCCGAGCCTAAAAAAGAGTCTGCAAAAGACGAGATCAAAAAAGAACCTTCTAAAACCGAAATTAGAAAAGTCGAGCAAAAAGTAGAGCCTAAAAAAGAACCTGAAAAACAAGCAAAAACAGAAGTTAAAAAAGAGTCTTCAAAAACGGAAGTTAAAAAGGAACATGTTAAAGCTGAGACCAAGAAAGAGCCTGCTAAGTCCGAGCCTAAAAAAGAAGCCGGCAAGCCGGAGTCTAAAAGTGAGAGCGTAAAGGCTGGCGTTGCAGCAAAGAGCACCAGCACCAGCGTGGCAAACGGCAGTTATGTGCAGGTTTTCGCATCCAATGCCTACGATCCAAACGGGTCTGATACCAAAAAAATCACCAAAAAAGGCTATAGCCCAATTGCGCTGCAAACTCACGTCGGCAGCAAGAGCGTGACTAAAATTTTAGTTGGACCTTTTGAGGGCGAGGCGCTACAAAAGGCACTTAGCGATATGCGCTCAATCAACAGCGGCGCGTATATCTACCGAGTGAAATAGTGGACAGATTTGCGGTTTTCGGCAACCCGATCGCCCACTCTCTCTCGCCGCTACTTCATAATTACGCGATAAAATTTTTGGAGCTGGACGCCTACTATGGGCGAGTTTTGCTGCAGCGCGGCGAGGAGCTGCGAGCTAAATTTGAAGCTTTAAGGCTTGCGGGCGCGAACGTGACCGTGCCTTTTAAGCTCGACGCATTTAAAGCATGCGACATCCTAAGTGAGGCGGCTAAGCAGATCGGCTCGGTAAACACGCTAGTGCTAAAAGGCGGCGCGCTGCAAGGCTTTAACACCGACGCGCAAGGCTTTTTCTGCGCAATCTTGGGCTTTGGCGAGATTCGCAATGCGCTTATTTTAGGCGCAGGCGGCACTACGCGGGCAATCGGCTACGCGCTAAGCAAAAACGGCGTGAAATTTGACATCCTAAACCGCAGCGCAAAAGATTTTGACTTCGGCTGCGAGGAATTTTTTACCTATGAAAATTTCAAATTTAAAGATTACGATCTGATCGTCAATGCCACCGGCGCGGGGCTCAAAGATGACGCGCTGCCTGCGCCCGAGGGGGTAATAGATGAAATTTTATCCCGCGCGAAATTTGCTTTTGACGCTATCTACGGCAAGCAGACTCCGTTTTTGCAAGCCGCGCGCGCAAAAAATCTGCCCGTAAAAGATGGCAAGGAGATGCTGATAAATCAGGGCGCGCTTGCTTTCAATCTTTTTTTCGGCGGTAAATTCGACTTAGCAGAGATTGTATCGCTGATGAGCCATGCTGCGAATTTACGCTAAATCGCCTCTTAGGCTTTTCAATTATTCGTGCCAGTCAAATAGAGTGCTTTAAATTTTGTGTCGAGTTAATTATACGTTCTTGAATTTTATATCGTGTAGCTTTGGGCGTTTAATTTTAAAATTCTTACGTCTGCTTTCGGCTAAGCCGTGTTAATTTGCCTGTAAAAATTCTATTTAAAATCGCTACGAATTAGGCATAAAGATGCTTGGTAAAGTCTCGCGCATTTTTCTGCTCGTTTCTTGGATGTTCTATTCTAAAATTTTGCGACGAATCTAAACTAAAATTTTGTGCAGTTTAAGTAAAATGTGATTGTTTGTGAATTATATAATAAAACTTTACTTGAGCGAGATGACGCAAGACCGAGGTGTTTATTAAAAAGATAAAATTGCTACCAAAATTTCAAAATTTAAAGCTAAATTTTAATTAATTGTTATACAATAAAAAATATAAACTAATAATTGCTAAAGGTTAAAATTTGATGTTTTTCGGCAAAATTTTAAAATTTTACGCGCACGGATTTGCTTCGATGAAGCTTGGCAAAACGCTGTGGGCGGTGATTTTGATCAAGCTATTTATAATTTTTGTGCTACTTAAATTTTTCATTTTCGACGAAAACTTGGATTCTAAATTTAAAACCGATCAAGAAAAAATCGATTTCATCTATAAAAATTTGACTAAGGAGTAGGAATGCAAGAGCTTGCTAGCGTGGATTGGTCGAGGGCGCAGTTTGCGCTCACGGCGCTTTATCACTTTCTTTTCGTGCCCCTAACGCTGGGGCTTAGCTTTATCGTGGCGTTTATGGAGAGCCTATATGTCGCGACCGGTAAGCAGGAGTGGCTCAAGATCACTAAATTTTGGCTGCGCCTTTTCGGTATAAATTTCGCCATCGGCGTCGCGACAGGCATCATAATGGAGTTTGAGTTCGGCACCAACTGGGCGAATTACAGCTGGTTCGTGGGCGACATCTTCGGCGCGCCGCTTGCGATCGAGGGCTTGCTGGCGTTTTTCTTGGAGGCTACCTTTTTTGCCGTAATGTTCTTCGGCTGGGACCGCGTGAGCAAGAAATTTCACCTTCTCTCGACCTGGCTCGTGGCGATCGGATCAAATTTAAGCGCATACTGGATTTTAATCGCGAACGCTTGGATGCAAAACCCGGTAGGTACGAGCTTTAATCCCGATACGATGCGTAACGAGATGAGCAATTTTTTAGATATCGCGCTATCTCACTTCGGAGTGGCTAAATTTTTACATACCGTTGGCGGCGGCTATATTACCGCGGCGCTTTTCGTGCTTGGAATTTCGGCGTTTTATATGCTAAAAAACAAAGACTTCGCGCTTGCTAAAAAAAGCTTCATCGTAGCGGCAAGCTTCGGTATGCTAAGCTCGCTTTTCGTGCTATTTAGCGGCGACGAGAGCGCCTATCAGGTCGCGCAAAAGCAGCCGATGAAGCTTGCGGCGATGGAGGGTCTGTATAAGGGCGAAGTAAATGCAGGCATCGTCGCGGCGGGAGTTTTAAACCCGAGTAAAACCGCGGGAGACGATAAGGAGCCGTTTTTATTTGAGATCAAGGCGCCTTACGCGCTGGGACTGATGGCTACGAGAGGACTTGATAATTTCACTCCGGGCATCGATGATTTGGTATTTGGAAACGAAAAATTCGGCATCGAAGGCGCGGATAAAAAGATCGAAAAAGGAAAAATCGCCCTGCAAGCGCTGAAGGATTACAAAATCGTCAAGGACGCGAATGACACTGCGGCGATGCAGCAAGCGCGCGAAATTTTATTCGGCGATCAAAATATGCAAAATTTAGGCTACGGCTACCTTGACGACGCGAAGCAGATCGTCCCTCCGGTGGCGCTTACCTTTTACAGCTTTCACGTGATGGTGGCCTTGGGAAGCTATTTTATCTTGCTATTTTTCGTGACGCTATTTTTGGCGATGCGAAAGAACCTCGCCGAATACAAGAAAATTCTATGGCTTTGCGTATTTAGCATTCCTTTGGGATACGTCGCGTGCGAGGCGGGCTGGATCGTGGCCGAAGTAGGGCGCCAGCCGTGGGCGATACAGGATCTTATGCCGGTGGGCGTCGCAGCTACGAGCCTGGCGGGAACGAACATAATGATCTCGTTTGCGCTCTTTGCGGTTTTATTTACGGTTTTATTCATAGCCGAGATAAAGATCATGCTAAAACAGATAAAGATAGGATTTTAAGATGCACGAAATTTTTCAAATTTATTGGTGGTGCGTGGTTTCGCTTCTGGGCGGAATTTTGGTTTTTATGCTCTTCGTGCAGGGCGGTCAGACGCTGCTTTTTACGCTGGCGAAAAATGAGAGCGAGAAGGATTTTATAATAAATTCCATCGGCAAGAAATGGGAGCTTACGTTTACCACGCTAGTTATGTTCGGCGGGGCGTGCTTTGCGGCGTTTCCGCTATTTTATGCGACCAGCTTCGGCGGGGCATATTGGGCGTGGATGGCTCTGCTTTTTTGCTTCATAATCCAAGCCGTCGCTTACGAATACAGAAAAAAGCCCGATAATTTCTTGGGCGCTAAGACCTATGAAGCCTTTCTTTTCATAAACGGCTCTCTGGGTACGATCCTGCTTGGAATCATCGTCTCGACGCTTTTTAGCGGCAGCGAGTTTGCGCTGGGTGATAATAATTTCGTGCAGTGGAAAAACCCCGCTCGCGGGCTTGAGGCGCTAGCAAATCCGTTTAATTACATCTTGGGAGTTGCGCTATTTTTCTGCGCTAGGACGGGAGCGAGCTTATATTTGATGAACAATATCGCCGAGCCCGAAATGATCGCTAAACTCAAAGCTTCGCTTAAATTTAACGCTAGCGCGTTTTTGGTTTTTTTCATCGCGTTTTTGGCGTGGGTCTTGCTAAAGCAGGGCTATGCAGTAGGCGCCGGCGGCGTCGTAAGTCTCGAGAGCTTTAAGTATCTGCACAATTACCTAAGCCTGCCTGCGGCGCTAATCTTGCTGCTGCTGGGCGTAGTGCTAGTGTTGGTGGGGATATTCAAAGGCGCATTTACAAGCAGCGTGCGCGGAGTATTTTTCTACGGCGTGGGCGTCGTATGCGCGGTAACGAGCATATTTTTGATCCTAGGGTTAAACAACACGGCGTTTTATCCGTCAAATTTCGACCTGCAAAGCTCGCTTTCGATAAGCAACGCAAGCTCGAGCCTCTATACGCTTAAGACGATGTTTTACGTGTCGTTTCTGGTGCCTTTCGTGCTGGGTTATATAAGCTATGTTTGGCGCGCAATGGATGCGAAGAAGCTTGATAAAGAGGAGCTTGTAAACGAGCATTATTAGGCGCGCCCGCCCTAGCGCGGCTTTTGCACGTCGTGCGGCGACGAGGAGTTGCTCTAGTGCGAGGCATTGCGTGCTTTTGTGCTTAGTTAAATTTCATATCGGCGGCGCTTTTTATGCGCCGCATCTATAAAAAATTTTAAGGATTAAAAATGGTCAAATCTTTAGTTTTCATCGCGATTTGGATGATCTTGCTCGTAGGAAGCTATAAATTTATAAAGCTAAACATTACTCATCACGAAAAAAGAGAGCAGTAAAAGGGTAGAAATTTTAAAAGCTTGCGGCCTGGGATTTCACTTTAAATTTAGAAAGTGAAATTTTGGGCCGCAAGATACGGGCGAAATTTTATCTAGCCCTTGTAGTCGATATTTTTTTCGAATTCTTTAAGTCGCATATGGATTGAGCGAAGCTCCGTGATCGTCGTCCAGTTATTGATAAAAACGCTAAAGCTGCCACGTACTTGGCTAAAAGCATTGCCTACTTGAATCATCACTCCAAGCGTAATCGCCTTAGTAAAAAGCCCCGGTCCCATTATGAGATAAGGCACGATGACTAGGATTTGCGAGAAAGAATTTAGCCATAAATCAAAGTAGCAGTAGTGCAAAAATAGCCTGTAATAGTTGTGCTTTAGTTTGCCAAATAGCGTCTTTGTGGTCTCTTCGCTCGCATATTCCGCCTTATTCTCCTCGGCATAAACCAGCTCTTTGCGAAACGCAGCTTCCGCCTTTTGATTGTTGTATTCAAGCCTAGGCAGAAACCAACCTACTAGCCAAGAAATTATCAGTCCGCCGATGCTTACTGCAAGTGCGATCCACACGAGAGAGCCGGGAATTTTTTTGAGCGCCTCAAAAGGTACTTTCTCGCTAAGGCTCCACAAAACAGGGATAAACGCAAAAAGAATCATCGCCGCCGAAAGTACGCGCGTGCCGATATCTTCGATGATTTTTGAGAAGCGGTAGATGTCTTCTTGGATACGCTGCGAGCTTCCTTCGATATCTTTACTTACCTTTTTCCAGTATGAAAAATAGGAAAAGGTCATCGCCTCTCGCCATTTAAATGCCCAAATTCGCGCCACGTATCGCTCCGAAATCGCCGCCGCTACGGCAGGCATCGCTATCCATAAAAAGACCCTCATCTGCGCGTAAAAATCGTTTAACGTATGACGATCTACGTTTTGACACAAATCATAAAATACGCGATACCATTCGTTGAAACGCACGCTCAGCGTAGTTTGATACCAATTGATAGCGATCAAAAATACTAGCCCTGTATATGCTAAAAGCGCCCATTTTTTGCTTTTAAAAAATGAAACGAACATTAGCGTTTCTCGGAACTTTTTGGATTCAAAATCGCCGTAAATAGCCTATCGCTTAGCACTCGCGCCGCTTTTTGCACATCCGCACTTTTTACTGCGTTTACGCGCGCGGCGTAGCCCTTTTCGTCGTAGAGCGGATAGCCGTAAAGCTCGTGCGCAGTGATATTAGCAAGCCAAAAATCATTCGTCTGCGCAGCTCTTTTGGTCGATAGAATTTGAGCTTTTTTGAAATTTGCCAGCTCGCTATCTTTCGCGCCCGAGCTTTCGATCTGTTTTAAAATTTCACTCACGCTTGCTGCAACGGCACGGGCATCTTTCGGCTCGGTAGAAAACGATACGTTCAAGCTCGCTGCGATTTGTGGCTCACGCACATAGGCGCTATGCACCATCGCCGAGTAAATTTGTCCACGCGCCTCGCGGATCTGCTCGACGATACGATTGCTTAGCACGCTTTTTAACGCTTGAAATTTATAAGTGTCTGCAAAGTCGAAATTTTGCAGCTCATAGTTTGAAAAAATCATCCGAACTTCGCTTTTATCACTATCGCCGTAGTCTTGCATAATCTCGCCGCTAGAAGTATTTAGCATCAAAGTTTTAGGTGTAGCGCTGCTTGCGCCAGACTTTAGATTGCCGATATATTTGGCTAGGATTTGTTTCGCGCGCACAGGCTCAAAATCGCCGCTAAGCACAAAGATAAAATCTCCAGCACCCGAGAAAATTTCATCCGCATCGCGCTGTAAATCGGCAAGATTTGCGCTCTTTACGTCATCTACGCTAAGCGGCTGCTTGCGAGCCGTATCTCCTGAATATAGAGATTTTAAAATTTGCTCGCCGAATTTAAATTCCGCCGTCTCGTCTCGTAGCGCAATCGCCGAAAGCGCGTCGGTTTTATATTTTGTAAGCGAGCTTGCATGAATTAGCGGCTCGCTAAATCTTGCGTAAAGCTCGTGTGTCATCGCCTCCAGATCCGCTCCTGCGCCTCTAAAACCGCAGTCTGCGTCGTCCATCCTAAATCTTAGCTTATAATCAAATTTTGAGGTCAAGCGTCCCGCCTCGTATTCGTTTAGCTCGCCTATGGTGCCCGAGTTTAGCAGCGCGGTTAGAATTTCGCCACGAGCCTTGCCAAAATGCGCGTAGCCACCTTTTTTAACGGCTGCGAGGGTGATTTTATTTTTCTCGCTTTTAAGGGGTTTTAAAATTACGCGAGCGCCGTTTTTAAACACCAAAATTTCAGTGCCGCTAGCGCCTTTTTGCGCTTTAAATTCCGCCTCTTTTAAATCTGCTCCCGCAAGCTGCTTGGAAGCAAGCTTCGAAGCAGCGAAATTAAACGGCACCGCTTTTTCGTAGAGCAGCTCCGCATCTTTTTGGCTAATGCCCAAATCCTTTGCCGAGATAATCTCTGTAAATCTCGCTCCATCCGTTATCTTTGAGAAAAATTTATTAACATCTGCTAGCGTTATTTCTTCTAACGCCTTGAGGCTTAGATCGTGCTCGTCTTGCTTACTAAGCTTTACATTGCCGTTTTGTACGAAATCAAGTAATGCTCCTATTTGCGCACTTTGCGTATCGTTTTTAAGCAGATCGGCTTGCACTTGATGTTTAAATTCCGCCTTAACGCTATCAAAATCGTCATTGTTAAATCCGTGTTCGCGCACCCCTTTGATCGCGCTAAAAAGACTATTTAATGTGGCGTTGGCGTCGAAATTAAAAATATTTGCGCTTATGCTGTATAGTCTGCGGTTTTTAAACAGATCGTCCGAGCCGAAATAGGCTTTAAGCGGAATTTTGGCATTCACATTCATCGCGTCGTATCCAAGCTCCATCAGCCTCGATACGTAGGCTTGCAGCCACTCATTTTTAAGCGCACCGTAGCTTCTTAGCGGCTCATATTTGCCTGCGTAAAGCACGCTAGCGACATTAGTGCCGAGCTCGGGCTCTACGGTGCTTGCTAACCCGCCTTCAAATGGGCGTAGGCTAAGATCGCGCGGGATTTTTTCGCCGTGCACAGAAAGAGAGCTAAAATTTTGCTTGATTAGGTTTTTAATCTGCTCAATGTTTACGTCGCCCACGACTATGATGCTAATGGCGCTAGGAAGGTAGTTGCGCGCGTAGAATTTTTTTAGTTGCTCGCCGGTGGCGCCTTTGATGATTTCATTTTGTCCGATCGGAAAGCGTCTGGAAAATATGGAATTAGGGTATAAATATGTGGCGCGCTTTTCATAAAAGCGCCTCTCAAAGCCTTTTTTTGCTTCCTCTAAGATGACGCCTTTTTCCTTTTGCGTTTCGTTCTCGTCAAATTTTACGCCGCCTGCATAGTCGCGCAATACCAAAAATACGTCCTTCAGTGTCTCGTCGCTTACTTGGGACTGGATGTTGTATGTGGTATTTTCAAAGCCTGTTTGCGCATTGAGATCGGCGCCGAATTTCACTCCAAGGCGCTGCAGGGTATGGACTAGTTCGTTTTTATCGAAGTGCTCGCTGCCGTTGAACGCCATATGCTCGACGAAATGCGCAAGACCCTGTTCGTCGTCATTTTCATCGACACTGCCCGCGGCTACGTTGAGGTAAAAAAGCGCGCTATTTTTTGGCACGTCGTTTTTGAGGATATAAAATTTCACGCCGTTTGCTAGCTCGCCGTGCACGACGCTAGGATCGAGCTTAAGCGGCATATCCGGGTTGGTATCTGCGGAGTAAAGGCTCAAAGAGCAAAGCAGGGCGGAGATAAAAAATATAAGCTTTTTCATAATTGTCCTTGGATTTAAAAACTTGCGATTGTAACAAAAGCTAGTTTAAAGTATGATTTTGCGAGCTTTGTTATGGATGAAATTTTGCCAAGGATTTGGGATTTTACTTGCGGTTTTAAAATTTTACTTGCAGAATTGAGAGGAATGGAATTTTTGGAATTTTTGGAATTTTTGGAATTTTTGGAATTTTTGGAATTTTTGGAATTCCGCCGCCGCGACTTAAAATTTTGGCAGCGGAATTTAGAAAGCTTTGCTAGCTTTAACAGCCCATGCAAGGCTAAATTTAAACCTTACGCGGTTAGAACTTCATACGCTCGCGCGAAGAATTTTAGAACTTATAGTTTGCTCGCATTTTTGCCTAGATAATCCGCGACGCCCTTAGGATCTGCTTTCATCCCTGCGTCGCCTTTGTGCCAACCCGCAGGGCAAACCTCGCCGTGCTCGTTCGTAAATAGCATCGTATCAACCATGCGAAGCATCTCATCGATATTGCGACCTAGCGGTAGGTCGTTGATGACGGCGTGGCGGACGGTGCCATCTTTGTCAAGTAGGAAGCTGCCGCGAAGCGCTACGGCGTTGCCGAACAGCACGTCGAAGCTGCGTGCGATATCCTTCGTAATATCCGAAACTAGCGGGAACTGCACTTTGCCGATACCGCCTGCGTTTACCGGAGTGTTTTTCCATGCAAGGTGGGTAAACTCGCTATCGCAGCTAACGCCGATAACTTCGATGCCCTTGGATTTGAAATCTTGATATCTGTGATCGAATGCGATGATCTCGCTCGGGCAGACGAAGGTAAAATCTTTTGGATAAAAGAATACGACCGCGCCTTTTTCGCCGATATTTTTATAGAGGTTGAAATCCTCAACTATTTCGTTGTTGCCTAAAACCGCAGTTGCCGTGAAATCAACGGCTTTGTTGGTTACTATCATTTGTTTCTCCTTGTTAATAAAATTTATGATGGCGATTATACATTTTAAAACTTTAGATTTGCTGAAATTTTATGAAAATTTTTATGTAATAAAATTTATTTATCCAATAATATTACTTTTATCATTTTTTAAATTTAGTATGTTATCATCGCGCTTCATTTTTTGATAAAGGAGAAAAAATGGCTGTAAAAATCACCGATATTTGCATTAGCTGCGGCTCATGCATCGACGAGTGCCCGGTAAATGCTATCGTAGACGATAGCGATAATCCAAGCGGCGAGGATAGCTACTACGTATATGCCGATAAATGCGTCGAGTGTGTAGGCTACAACGACGAGCCTGCGTGCGCTAGTGCCTGTCCGACTGATGGCTGTATCGTCTGGAGCGACATCGTAGCGGGTCAACCTAGCAGGGATAGTATAGGTGCGGATCTACGCAGCGGAGATACCCCGGTATTTGCTTAGCAGATAAAATTCCGCGATCAAATGCGCGGAATTTTAATTCATTCAATCCTTAAATAAATTTTAACCTATTTTTCGATACAATCTGCCTTTCACTTTAAGGAGATTATATGCAGCAAACGCTTTCTATTATTAAGCCTGATGCCGTTAAAAAAGGCGTTATCGGCAAAATTATCGATCGTTTCGAAAGCCACGGACTAAGAATCGCAGCGGCTAAAAAATTATGCCTAAGCGCCGAAGATGCAGGTAAATTTTATGAAATTCACAAGGATCGTCCTTTTTATAAGGATCTGATTGAGTTCATGACTAGCGGCCCGGTGGTCGTAATGGTGCTTGAAGGCGACGATGCCGTAGCTAAAAATCGTGCGCTAATGGGCGCTACCGATCCGAAAAAAGCCGATAAAGGCACGATCAGAGCGGACTTTGCGGACAGTATCGACGCTAACGCCGTTCACGGCAGCGACAGCCTAGAAAACGCAAAAACCGAGATCGCATTTTTCTTTGCAAAAAGAGAAATTTGCTAAGAGTGCCGCGTGAAGATCGCTTTTGCTAAAATTTCCGCCGCGCCTGTGCCGTTTGAAATTTTGCGAGATGGGCTTAAGCTCAGCGGAAATTTGAAACGAAAAGACTCTAAGTTTATCGAGTGCAAGGGCGAAATTAAGGGCAAAATTCCATACATTTGCGACCGCTGCGGCAAAGAATTTGATCTTGACGTAAACGAGAGCGTAAATTTGCTTTTAAGCGAAGGCGTTTTTAACGACGAAAGGCACGAGAGCTTGGATGTGATGGAGTTTTTCGGCGCCGAAGTTGATGTGGATGAAATTTTAAGAAGCGAAATGGAAGCTTTTAAAAGCGACTATTTTTATTGCGAAGAATGCAAGAATTAAATTTATAAAGGAGAAAAAATGGCAGTTCCAAAGCGAAGAGTTAGTAAAACTCGTGCGGCGAAAAGACGCACTCACTACAAAGTGACCCTTCCGATCCCCGTCAAAGATAAAGACGGAAGCTGGAAAATTCCGCATAGAATAAACAAAACTACGGGCGAATATTAATCCGATGATTTCCGTTGCTATAGACGCGATGGGCGGTGATTTCGGCTGCGAGCCGATAATAAACGGAGTCGTAGATGCGCTGCGAGAGCGTAAATTTAATGCGTTTTTGGTAGGTGACGAAGCGCAAATCAAGCCTTTTATTCCACAAGATCAAGGCTTTGAGAAACATATTACTTACGTGGCCGCAAGCGAAGTTTTCGAGATGAAAGAGGGCGCAACCGACGCTCTTAAACGCAAAGAGAGTAGCATCTTTAAAGCGGTCGATCTAGTAAAAGACGGCACTTGCAAAGCCGTGGTATCAGCAGGACATAGCGGCGCTACGATGAGCCTTGCTACGCTTCGCATAGGAAGGCTCAAAGGTATCTTGCGCCCGGCGATTGCTACGCTGATGCCAAATTCCATAGGCGGTCGCACGCTTGTGCTAGATGTGGGCGCTTATGTGGATTGTAAGCCTGAGAATTTGTTTCAATTCGCTATTATGGGCGAAGCATACGCCAAGGAGATTATGGGTTTAAACGCACCACGCATCGGCTTATTATCCAACGGCGAGGAGGATAGTAAAGGCAACGAGGTAACAAAAGAAACCTTTCATATGCTTAAGAAGATGCAAAATTTTATTGGTAATGTCGAAGGCAATCAAATTTTTGACGGCTCGGTAGACGTGGTCGTGTGCGATGGATTTATCGGCAACATTATGCTAAAATCCAGCGAAGGTGTCGCAGGCGCTATCGGCAAACTTATCAAAAACGAAACAAAAAAATCTCCGATTGCTATCGCTGGCTCCATTTTGATGAAGCGCGTCTTTAAGATAATCAAAAAAAGCACGGACTACGACGAATACGGCGGCGCGCCGCTTTTGGGCGTCAAAGAGTGCGTCATCATAAGCCACGGCAAAAGTACCCCGAAAGCCGTTAAAAACGCGATCTTTCAAGCGCTTAAATTTGCAGATTCTAAAATCAACTCCGCGATAGAAAGCGAAATTTCTTCAAACGAATAGGAAAACGAATGCAAAAAGCCTCGATGATCTCAATCGCAGCATACGCGCCGAGCCAAATTTTAACCAATTTCGATCTTGAAAAGATGGTTGAAACGAGCGATGAATGGATCGTCAAGCGAACTGGCATTCATGAACGCCGTATCGCGAAGGGCGAAACCACTAGCGATCTAGGCGCGAAAGCGGCTTTAAAGGCGATTGAGCGTAGCGGTTTGCAAAAAAACGAGATCGATGCCATAATCTGCGCCACGATCTCGCCCGATTACTTCTGCATGCCCTCGACTGCGTGCGTCATCGCGGATAAGCTGGGTTTGAACTTCGGCATCACGGCGTTTGATATAAATGCCGCCTGTACGGGTTTCATCTATCTTTTGGAGCTCGCAAAATCCCTCATCGAAAGCGGTGCTAAAAAACATGTGCTGATAATCGGTACGGAAAAGCTAAGCTCAATAGTCGATTGGAGCGACCGCGCTACGTGCATACTTTTCGGCGACGGCGCAGGCGCTGCGGTTATCGCGGCGCGCGACGATAACGAAATCATCGACGTTCATACCGCTAGCGACGGCAGCAAGGGCGATCTTCTCATTACCCCGGCTCCTGGCAGCGTCAATCCGCTTAGCAGGAAGATCATCGACGAAAAGCTGGGCTTTATGCAGATGGCGGGGCGCGAGGTCTTTAAAATCGCGGTGCCGACGCTCAGCAACGACGTCGTAGAGATTTTGGAGAAAAATAAAATTTCGCCCGAGCAGGTCGATCTTTTTATCCCGCACCAGGCAAATTTACGCATTATCGAGGCGGTCAAGGCGAGACTGGAGTTTAGCGACGAGCAGTGCGTGCTTACGATCGGCAAATACGGCAACACAAGCTCAGCGTCGATCCCGATGGCGATAAATGACGCTTACGAAAGCGGCAGGCTCAAAAATGGCTCGCTCATATTGCTTGATGCGTTCGGCGGCGGCTTTACCTGGGGCAGTGCGCTTTTGAAATTCGGCGGTAAGAGCACAAACTAGCGCTTTTTAAATTTTATTATCTTTGAATTTCGCCATATTTAAGAGTTAAAATTCCAAGCTTATTTACAAAACTAATTTCAAATTTATATTATTCCGAGTTAGGTTTCAAAATTTTAAAATGAAGCGTTTGCGATTGAAAGCATATTATAATCTTGTGCAGTTAAAATATCGGCTTTTGCGTGAGATAGTAAAACGACGTTAGTCTGAGGTTGCTGCTTTTTGGCGACGGGCTTTTAGAATATAAAAGAAATCAAATATGATAGCCTAAATGGGCGTTACTTTCAGCTGATTCTACACATTAATGGCTTGTGATTAGCTGCAAAGCTCAATAAGTATTTTTACGGGCGGCGTATGGTGGATCTTTTGAGCGACCTACACATAGGCTGTAGAATAAAATTCAAATACCAAAACGCTCACAACAGCAAGCATCAAATTGCCTTAGATTTGAAATTTAGCATAAATGCTAGTAAATTTAATTAAATACCGCGAACGAGGCGATAAAGGATCGCTATGCCATGAGTGAAGAAGCGTCGTATCTCTAATATCTATAGGGCGTTAAAAATTTCCAGCTATCTCCCGTTATACAAATATATATTATCTCTATATAGATAGCGGCGAGCCGGAGGGCGCAGCCACGCTATAGCTACAGACTGAAGCGATCAATGCGTTTAGTTTTAGTGCGAAAGCTACAGCTATTTATAGGTTTTGATGGTAGGTCTAGCTCAATGCCATTGTAAGCATTGAAAAATTTCGCACAAAATATCATCTCACAATTATGGACGACAGTTATTAAAGTATATTATTGGGGCAATTTTTTATAAATTTTAAGTTCAAATTCCATTCGGATAAAATTTAGATTTATTTTTTAGAAAGCGATCCGAAATTATTTAAAATTCCTCCGTTAGCTTGGACTATCTAGCGTTTTGTTCGTGTACCCGATTTAAAATTTTAAATAACGTAAAATCCCAAATTCTCGTGTTTAAGGATAATTTTTCTGATCTCTTTTAGTAAGCTGAGCGAGGCTTCGATTTCGACGCGGCGGGTGCTTACGCTCTCGATGTTCGCGCCTACGCTTACGCCTTTTGCGAGGGCGTATTTATAGATGAAATCAAACATCTCTGCACACAGCGCTGTTGAACTTTGCAAAATATCGACGCTGCTTTGCAGCCGTTGCTGCAAAAAATCCGGCACCGAGATGCCAAGCCATTTCATAAACTCAAGCGTCTTTAGGCTACCGCACGGCGTGAAAGTAAAGATTATCGGCACCTTTTTGCACTCCAAAGCGGCGTAATCGTCGATGAAATCTTTGGCATTTTGCACATTATAAACCGCCTGAGTGATAAAAAATTCGCATCCGTCTGCAGTCTTCTCCGCGATTTTTAGGTGCTCGTCGCGGCTCTTTTCATGGCGTTCAGGAATGCAGATGCCGCCTAGGCAAAGATGCGGCGCCACGAGTCGCTTGAGCTCATAGGCGCGGCTTAGATGCAGTTTGCATTCTTCGTTTTTAGAGCTCGCCCCCACGAAAACGCCCAGTCCGCTTGCGGCATGCCTTAGAATTTCGCAAAATTCCGCTTCATCGTATTTGCCTACCGCGCGGTAGATGATCGCTTCTTTATCAGTGTGTAGATACTGCGTGTAATAGCGCGCAGGATCGATCGTATGCACAAAAGGAAAGGTCCGCTCATCTTTCGTGCGCGCGCTTTCATCTTGTAGATCGTAGATGACGATGCCGTCGCATTCGCATTCGCCTAGGCGCTGCGACCACGCCGTACCTAGGCGCTCGAGCTCGTCTTGAGGGGACGTGATTTTAGGCGGAACGATGCCGTAGAGCAAAATTCCGCTTTTTCCGTTTCTAATTTTTTCTTTTAACACTTGCCATTCCTTGATTTTTCGCGCATTTTAGCAAATTTAAATTTAAAAATTTAAATGATATAATGCCGCGCAAATTGCAAATTTAAGGAACGCAATGAAAACGCTTCAAGAAAATTTAAAGCTTTTTTATCTGGGGCTTGAAAACGGCGAGCCGTTTTTTTATAAAAACAAGGATCTGACGACCCACGCGCTTATCATCGGAATGACCGGCAGCGGTAAAACTGGACTTGGTATCACGCTGCTAGAGGAAGCCGCGATCGATAATATCCCATCCATCATCATCGATCCGAAAGGCGATCTAACGAATTTAGCTCTTACTTTCCCGCAGATGAGGGCCGAGGATTTTGAGCCCTATATCGACGAGGCCGAGGCGCAAAACAAAGGTCTTAGCGTGCGAGAGTACGCAGAACAGACGGCAACTGCTTGGCGCGAAGGTATCGAGGGCTCATATCAAGACCTGGCGCGGGTGGAGCTTTTGAAAAATAGCGCCGATTTTAGAATTTATACGCCTAAATCAAGCGCAGGGCTTGGTATCAGCCTGCTAAGCGACTTTGAAGCGCCGAAGGGCTTAAACGAAGAGGATTTGAATAACTACGTCGGCGGTATCGCTACTAGCGTGCTAAGCCTCGCGGGGATTAGCAGCGATAATCTCAGCTCGCCGGAATTTTTACTAATCAGCCAAATTTTAACCTATCATTTCGGCAGAGGCGAGGGGGTGAGCGTGGTGGATCTCATCGCGCAAATCGGCAACCCACCTTTCGATAAAATCGGCGTTTTCGACGTTAATACCTTTTTCCCGAGCGATAAGCGAATGGCGCTTGCGATGAAGATTAACGCGCTCATCGCAAGCCCGAGTTTTAAGCTTTGGTGCGAGGGCGAGCGGCTAAATATCGCCAAGATGCTATTTGACGAAAACGGCAGGGCGAGGGCGAATATATTTTCCATCGCGCATCTAAACGACGATGAGAGGATGTTTTTCGTCACGCTGCTTTTGGGCGAGATGATCAAATGGATGCGCACCACCAGCGGTACGAGCTCGCTGCGCGCCGTGCTTTATATGGATGAAATTTACGGCTTCTTCCCTCCAAACGGCAATCCGCCGAGCAAAACACCGATGCTTACGCTGCTAAAGCAGGCTCGCGCGTTCGGTCTTGGCTGCGTTCTATCGACGCAAAACCCGGTCGATCTCGATTATAAGGGGCTTAGCAATATCGGTACGTGGTTTATCGGGCGCTTGCAGACCGCGCAGGATAAAGAGCGCGTCATCAGCGGCTTAAGCGGTATCGGCTCAAATCCGATCGACAAAAGCGTTCTGATGGAGAAAATCTCAAATCTTAAAAAGCGAAATTTTTTGGTAAAAAACATCAACGAGGACGTGCTGCGGATAATCGAGACGCGCTTTGCGCTAAGCTATCTAAAGGGTCCTTTAAGCAACGAGCAAATTTTAAATTTAATGAAAGACAAAAAGGCTGAAATTTCATCCGGCGCCACTCAAGGCGTCAAATCCGCCAGCGCCGCCAAGCCTGTAGTTTCTGCTGAAATTTCGCAGCTTTACAGCTACGGCGCGAGCCTTGAGCTAAGCCCGTATCTGTATGCAAGCGCAAAGATGCGATTTTGCGACAAGGGAGTCGATTTTACGCAGCAGCGTTCCTTTTTGCTTTCGCTTTCGGACGGGGGCGAAATAGATTGGAATGAAGCAAGCACGCGAGAAGTTGCAAATTTAAGCGGACATGAGCAAGCGGGCTCGCTCTACGGCGCGCTTCCTAGCTTCATCGCGGGCGCAAAAAATTTAAACGCTCAGCTTAAAAGCTTTAAGGAGTGGCTATATCGCAATGAAAAACTCGAGCTTTTTAGCGCGCTTGATCTGCTCTCAAAACCGGGCGAGAGCAGGGAGGAGTTTTTCGTGCGCCTAGGCGATAAGGCAAATGAAGCCCTAGAGGCCAAAACCGACGAGATCACGGCTAAATTTGAAAAGGAAAAGGCGCGCCTTGAGGATAAAATTTTGCGCGCTAGCGAAAAGTATGAAAAGGAAAAGGGCGATGTGCTAAGTCGCGGCGTGGATGCGGCGCTAAACATAGGCGGAGCGATCTTAGGCGCGTTTTTAGGCCGCTCGCGCAGCGTAAGCAACATCTCTAAAGCGATCAGTGGCGCCAAGAGCGCGCATAAAATTTTAAACGAGCGCAGCGAAGCCAAAAATGCCGAAAATAGCCTAAGCGCGCTACAAGAGGAGCTGGAGGTGCTTACGCAGAAATTTGAGGCTGAAGTGGACGCGCTAAAACAGAGCCTGGATCTAAAAAATATTAAACTCGAAACGAAAGAAATTTCGCCGAAGAAAACCGACATCTACGACGAGAAAATTTCACTGCTTTGGAAGAGTTAAAGGGAGAATTTTATGGATAAACTTAGTGAAATTTTAAATATCATATACGCCGCACTCTGCGATCCGAGCTCAAAATATTTTCTAGGAGATGAGCATGGAATTCTAGGAAGCGGAATTCTTGGAATTTCATATAGGACATTTACGGCGCCGAATTTTTGGTGCTACTTTGTTGCGTATCTGATCGCTGCGATCCCCTTTGGGCTTTTGATCGGCAGATACCTAGGCGGCGTGGATATCAAAAGCGAGGGCAGCGGCTCCATAGGCGCTACCAACGTCCTTCGCGTCTTAAAAACTCGCGATCCGCAAAAAGCAAAAAAGCTCGCGATCCTCACGGTTGCCTGCGACGCGCTAAAGGGCGCCCTGCCGATACTGATCGCGCGGGCTTTAGGCTTTGATGAAAACGTGCTATGGAGCATGGCTGTCTTTGCGGTGCTTGGGCATTGCTTTAGCCCGTATCTGAAATTTAACGGCGGCAAGGGCATTGCGACGGGAGCCGGCGTGCTTGCTTGCTTTATTCCTATCGAGATTGTTATTGCGCTTGCCGTTTGGTTCGTGGTCGGCAAGACGGTTAAAATTTCATCCGTAGCCTCGCTTGCAGCGGCGCTTGCGCTAGTCGTAGCAAGCTATGTGATCCATCCGCAGATGCCAGCAATCAACACTCATGCGCCGATCTTTCTGATAGTTTTCATCGTATTTTACAAACACGCGCCGAATATCGCAAGATTGCTTAAGGGCGAGGAAAAGCGCGTAGTATGATTAAAATTTTAATCGAAAAGCTGGAATTCGGCGCGATAATTGGGACGCTAGATTTTGAGCGCAAGCGCGAGCAGCGCGTGTGGGTGTGGGCAAAGCTTGGAGCGGAGGAGTTTATCGACTACGCGCGGGTTTGCGAATATATCAAAGCGGAGTTCCGCGAGAAAAAATTTCGCCTCGTAGAGGACGCGCTAAAATACTTCGCGCAGGAGTTTCACTCAAAATTTCGGTCGATGGATTATTTTTATATGAAAATTTTAAAGCCCGAAATTTTACAAGACGCGAGCGTCGGCGCGGAAATAGAGATAAAATTTTAAAATTTCTTTAAAAAATCTTGAAATTTTGCTTAAAATATGTTAAAATCGCCGCAAAATTTTAAGGCAAGGAAATTAAATGAGAATTTTAATAGTCGAGGACGAGGTGACTTTAAACAAGACGATAGCGGAGGGCTTGATGGAGTTCGGCTATCAGACGGATACTTCCGAGAGTTTTAAGGACGCAGAGTATTATATCGGCATTAGAAATTATGATTTGGTGCTAACCGATTGGATGCTAGCTGACGGCAACGGCATCGATCTCATCGCATTGGTTAAGCAAAAATCCGCGCGCACCTCTGTCGTCGTGCTATCTGCAAAAGACGATAAAGAAAGCGAGATCAAAGCGCTTCGCGCTGGCGCGGACGATTTTATCAAAAAACCTTTCGACTTTGATGTTTTAGTAGCGCGCCTCGAGGCTAGACTTCGCTTCGGCGGCTCAAATATCATCAAAATCGACGATCTCATCATCGATCCGGATGAGGAAAAGATCACATATCTAGGTCAAGAGATCGAGCTTAAGGGCAAGCCGTTTGAGGTTCTAACGCACCTAGCGCGCCACAGCGATCAGATCGTAAGCAAAGAGCAGCTGCTAGACGCCATCTGGGAGGAGCCCGAGCTTGTTACGCCAAACGTCATCGAAGTCGCGATCAATCAAATTCGCCAGAAAATGGATAAGCCTCTAAATATCTCTACGATCGAGACCGTTCGCAGACGCGGATATAGATTTTGCTTTCCACAAAAAGCCTAAGAGTCCGCTTTGTAATACAATTAGCATCCGCTTCGTTGATGCTAATTGTCATTTTTTCGGTAATGCTCTATAATTATATGAGAATTACCATCTTCGAAACTCCCGTTCAAAATTTAATCCAAAGAGCACAAAAAATCGTAGATGCCTCCGTGATGCCTGAGAAAATTTCATCTTTTTTACAAGACGCATCCGGTGAATACGAAAGCAAAATCATCGAAAACGAAAGTATCAATAAACCTAAATTTGTCGAAAGCTCCGAGGGCGGCAGGAGCTATTTACAGCTGCACTACCCTTATGGTAAGGATAAAATTTTAAGTATCCGAGCCGACGTTAGCGTCTATGCAAACATCGTAAATCAAATACTCATCGACATAATTTTAGTAAATTTGACTATGATATTTTTGGTAGTGTTTTATGCAATGTTTCTCTCGCGTATGCTGCTGATGCCGATTAAGCTGATCAGCCAAAGGCTCGCTTCGGTGGATGAAAAATTTCTAAAGCCGATCGACGGGGCCGAAATCCCGAGCGAATTTAATATGCTTTCAAATAGCATAAACCGCCTACTTGAGCGCATCGAGACCTTTATTATGTATCAAAAAGAGCTTTTTATCGGCATCGCGCACGAGCTCAAGACGCCTCTTGCGGTGATGAAAACCAAAAACGAAGTTACGCTTCTTAAGCCGCGCGAGAGCGAGAAATATATCGAGGCGCTTAAAAACAATAACGACTCGATCGATAATATGAATAAAATGATCAGCTCCATACTGGAGATTGGACGGCAGGAGGGGGCGCAGTTTGAGGCGCCCGAGCAGACCGATATGATCGCGTATCTACGGGAGCTATGCGTAGGCTTTAAAATTTTAGCGCGTACGGCAGGCAAGGACTTGACGATGGATCTTAAGCCCGAACAGCTTGAAATTTCGGTGCAGAAAAGCCTCTTTATGCACGTGATTCAAAATTTTATCCAAAACGCCATAAAATTTTCTCCGGACGGCGAAAAGGTACTGATCGAGAGCGAAATTTCGGACGGAAATTTCATAGTGCGGGTCGCAAACAAAGGCGAGCCGCTTAACGAAGAGATAGATTATTTCGCCCCTTTTAAGCGCTACGGCGGCAAACCGGGAGCCGGACTCGGGCTATTTTTAGCCAAAAATGCTGCTCAAGCGATGGGCGCGCAAGTGGATCTTAAAAACGATGAAGCGCGCTCGCTAATCGTCGCGATTTTCAAACTTCCACTAAAAAATTTAAGAAATAGCCCGAAATTCCGCTATTTTAAAACAAAATGAAGCTTTTTATGGTATAAACGCCATAAATTTTTTCGTAAGGTAAAATTATATGTCATTGTTGATTACAAAAGAATGCATCAGTTGCGACGCGTGCCGCGAGGAATGCCCTAATGAAGCGATTTTTGAGGATGAGCCGATATACATCATAGACGCCGATCGATGCTGTGAGTGCGTAGATGATTACTCCGAGCCCGCTTGCATCGTGGTCTGCCCGGTCGAGTGTATCATCACCGATCCCGATAATATCGAGACGGCGGACGAGCTGAAATACAAACACGTCCATATGGAAATTTAAATGCCCAAGCGCGTCGCAGTCATAGATCTGGGCTCAAATTCCGCCAGAGCCGTGATTTTCGAGCGCACGAGCAGGCTCGGATTTTTCATCTTGGCCGAGCACAAGATCAAGATCCGACTAGGCGAAGGCGCTTACGAAAACGGTGGAATTTTAACCACCGAAGCGATGCAAAAATGCCTACTCGCATTTAAAAAATTTAAAACCCTGGTATGCAATTACAAGGCCAAGCGCGTGCTTTGCATTGGTACATCCGCACTTCGCGATGCGCCAAACGGGAGCGAGTTTATAAATCTCGTCCGCAAGCAAACGGGCATCACGATCCGCAAGATAGACGGGCAGACGGAGGCGTATCTGGGTGCTTATGCGGCGCAGAATTTGCTTAGCGACTTTTCCGAGGGCGTTACGCTGGACATCGGCGGCGGCTCGACCGAGCTTGCTTACATAAAAAACGGCAGGATAGAAAATAAAATTTCTCTAAATTTAGGCACGGTGCGGCTAAAGGAGCTGTTTTTTGACCGCGGCGACACAAAGGGGCTAGAAAAATACATAAACAGCACGATCTCGCAGCTCGGCGCCGAGTTTCGCACGCAAAATTTAATCGTAATGGGCGGCTCCGCGCGAGCGCTATCGGGCGCCGTGATGAGCCTGCAAAACCACCCGCTAAAAATCGTGCATAATTTTAGCTATGATTATGAAAAATACGCGCCGTTTTTTGCCAAGCTGATGAGCGCAAAGACGCTTGATTTGGCGAAATTCCCGATCAAAAAAGACCGCTACGACACGATCAGAGAGGGCGCCATCATCTTTGATAAGATCGTAAGGCGCCTGGGAGCGAAAAAGATCATCACCAGCGGTGTGGGAGTGCGAGAGGGGGCGTTTTTAAGCTCGATTCTGCGCGGCGCAAACCTGCCTAGAGGCTTTAATCCGAGCCTAAGAAGCCTTAAAGATCGCTTCGCTTCCGAGCCTAGCGAGGCTCCGAAGTTCGCAAAGGCGCTGTTTTGCGCGCTATCGCCTCTACACGGCTTGGGCGAAAAATATATTAAAATTCTACAAACCGCAGCATCGCTTTGCGAGATCGGGCGGGCGATCGGCTTTTATGCCAAGCATGAAACCAGCGCGGATATGGTGCTCGGCGGGCTGAACTACCGCACGACGCATAAAGAAAAGGCGCTCATAGCCGCGATCATCTCGATGCACGGCAAGCGTGAGCTGGGAGCTACGTTCGCGCCTTTGAGCGCGATTTTACCGGATGCCGCCAAGCTTGCGTGGCTCAGCTATATTTTGGAGCTTGCACGCCTCCTAAGCGAAAACGCGCTAAAAAATTTAGAATTTTGCTTTGAAAATTCCACTCTTAAAATCTCCGGCGCGGATAATTTGATAATGCTTAAAGGAAGCCTTAAAAAGCTCGCAAAACCCGCAATTTTTGCGATAAAATTCCTTTAAATAGCGCCCTGCTTGTTGCGCAAGCTTAAGGCGGGCGGAGTTCGTTTAATTTTATGAGCTTGAAGCGGGCGATCAATCCCTATCAATAGCGCTTTTTAAATTTTAATTCCATTCTCAGCTAAAGAATAAATGCTAAAAAATCCGTAGTCGGTGCGGACGTAAAGGCGTTCGCCCGAGATTTCAATAGCAGCAGTTTTGACGCAGTGCTCGCACTCAAACTCGCCTAAGAGGCGAAAATCCTTCAAGCTAAATGCTTTAAACCTGCCATAAAAATACGTAAGAAAAATTTGATCGTTTGCGGCAAACCTCATTACGCTTCTTGGCAAGGTTTTTGGTACGCTTAGACGCTTTTTGCTTGCGACGTCCCAAAAATACAGCTCATCAAAGCCGTTATTTACGACCAAAATTGCGTCATTTTTGATAAGCCCCACGTTTAGGGAGTGGATATAGCCCACGTCGCATTCGATACGGCAAAGCTCGGCGAAGTCTTTTAGGCGGTAGAGCCTAGCGACATTTTTGCCGTTTTCATCCCCACAGGCTACACAAATTTTATTGCCGAAGCCTATAGCTTTCGCCGAAAAATCCGTTTTAAAATTTAGCTTCTTGTCGCTTCCGAAAGCTAAAATTCCATCCGTGCCGCAGGCTAGAATTTCGCCGTTGCCGCTTAGACTGGAGCTAAAGCCTCCTCCTGTGATACCCCAGGCTTCAAAAAGCCTACTGAATTTCTCTCCATCAAAAAGAAAGAATTCGTGGTCCAAATCAAGCACCAAGGCCTTTTTGGTAGCAGTCATTTTCCATGCTAAAATTTTTGGTAGTTCAATTTGCGCAAGAGTTCTTAACTCGTCGTCCAGCACGATTAAATAATCGCAGCCGTGCTCGTCAAAATTACATTTATAGACGTAAAATTTATCCTCAAACTCGGCAAATCCAAGCGCTCCGCTGTATCCGCCGCCGATATAGGTATGCGCTAGTGCCTCGCCGAATTTCACTTTTTTGTTTTCATAGATGAAGCCCTTTTTTAGGACATCAACTTGCTTTTTTACGAAAGCTTTTTGCAGAGCATCGTGGTTTGCGAATTCTTTAGAGCTCAGCCTTTCTTTGCCGTTTTGTAACGTCTTTGAAATCAAACTAAGCCCTTGCGTTTGAAGTAGAATTTCTTTCTTGCCGTCGGTAAATTTTTTCATAGCAGCCCCTAGGTATAAATTTGAAGTCTAATTTTAGAATTTCAAAGCTTAAACTACGGGGCGCGGCAAAGCTATTTAAAATTTACCGAGCGCTTCTTTGACGTGATCCTCCGCCATATCGATATTCCACATCGGCTCAAAGACGAGATCAATCTCCACTTCGCCGATACCTTCCACGCTCTCGGCACCCGCGCGCACCCATTCCACCATCATTTCGTGCAGCGGGCACGACTGAGTCGATAGCGTCATCGTGACTTTTGCGTTGTTTGCCTCATCTACGGCGACATCGTAGATGAGCCCTAGCGACACGACGTCAAAGCCCACCTCGGGATCGACAACGGCGCGAAGCGCGTCGTAAATTTGCTCCTTCGTTACTTTCATTTTTCCTCTCCAAATTTTATGTAGTTAAAGATATTTACGATGTTGACTAGCACTAAAATTATGCTTGCTGCTTGCAAGATCACCGCGGGCGTTAGCGCTCCAAGACCCGCGCACGCAAGCGCTAAGACGTTCGGCACGCAGGCTGCGTAGGCGATTTTTTTGATTATCATATCCTCTAGCATAGGGATTTTGCGCTTGCCGACGAAGGGCGAGACGTAGTGGTACCAGATGAGAAAGGGCGCGATTTTATAAAGGTGCGCGACGATGAAGGCGAACAAAAAGCCGTATAGCAGCCAAAACGCCGCCGCATCCGCGCGACCTGCGAGCCAAAATGCCGCACTAAATCCCAAAGCCGCCAGCGAGATATAGACGTTTAAATTCCAATAATCTATCGCTTTTCGCACGCGCCTGGCTAGGATATAGATCGCCTGAGCCGCAAAGCTCGCAAGCGCGGCAAAGGCGATGAAAATTCCAAAATCTTTTAGTAAAAACGGCCCCGCGAGCAGATACAACGCCAGCGAAGCTTTTGCCAGTGCGAAGCTTAGATCGTGCGCCAGGCTAAACATCGGCAGCAGCACGCATGCAGCGCCTACGATGACGAAAAACACGAAGCCCAGCACGAAGTATATGTGATAGGATAAAATTTCTGAAAAATATACTCCGAAAATCTCCGCGCCGCTAAGCGCTAGCACGAGCGCGAAGCCAAGGCTGATCCCTACCGCTAAAAACACAGCCGAAATCGCAAGCGCAACGGCGGGGAAGCTCCATTTGGGCGTGCCGATGAAGCTTAGCGCGTAGCAGATCGTAAAATAAAATAGACTAAGCAGCAAAACGGCGCCGCCTGCGTGCATCAAAGGGATGCTTGAAAGCAGCAATCCCGCGCTTAGCAGCGCCACGCCCGCAGCGTAGACGAGGAGGTTTAAAAATGCAAATTTGACGGTAAAAAATTCCTTTTGGATGATGACGGAGGTGAGCTGATAGAGCGCTCCGATGATTATGCTGATTACGAAACCCAGCAAAAATACGTGAAAAAAGCTCGCCGTCTGCGGCGCCTGAATCGCGCTGAAATCGGCCTTTAAAAAGCTCGCCGCGCTTAGAAGCAAAAAGATAAAGCCGCAGATGAAATAGCCGCCTACGATGCGAAACGGCGGCGAAAAGGTCGTGATATTCATCTAAATTTTAAAGCCCTTTAGCCGTGGCACTTCGCATCGGTGTCGAAGCCCTCATTGACCGCGCCGGGCTTTAGACTGATGGTGAGCTTGACCGCGTCGCCGTCTAGATCCTCGCGGGCAATGTCAAATTTAGACTCGATCTTCGGAATCAGCCCCATCGGAAATTTATGATTGACCATGACGACCTTTTTGGTTTCGTCTTTTACGAAATTTAACGCCACCAGCGCATTTACCATCGGCTCAGGCGGGACGCATTTGCGCGAATCAAAGCCGATGTACTCCACGCCGCCCTGCGATTTTTTATAAAATTTCACCGTAGCGCCCGCCGCGTCGAACTCCTGCCAGTCTGTGAAAAAATCCATACTTAATCCTTTTTTAAAATTTTTCGCGATTATATAGCAAATTTTAAAATTTTGAAATGAGGCAGGTCAAGTCCTATTTGGAATTTGTAAATTTAGCCGAATTTTAATACACTACGCGTTAAAATTCTAAATCCGAGGACCATTATGCAGACCATCACGATCATCGATACGTTCGGCTTTTTTTTCAGGCTCTACTACGCTATGAGCGGGCTTAAGACCAAAGACGGCAAACCCAGCGGCATGGTGAGCGGATTTGCGAGCTTCATCGCAAATCTTTCGAAGGAATTTAAGAGCGATTATATAATTTTCGCTCTGGATAGCAAGGGCAAGACCTTCCGCTCAGATATCGACCCAAACTACAAAACCAACCGCCAAGCCCCGCCGCCCGCGCTTTTGCAGCAGCTGCCCGTCTGCATCGAGATGATCGAAAAGATGGGGCTTTACTCGCTCGGATGCGAAGGCTACGAGGCGGACGATCTCATCGCAAGCGTCGTTAAAAAGTACGGCGCCACGCATAAAATCAACATCGTTACCTCCGATAAGGATCTGTACCAGCTAATCGGCGAAAACGTTAAAATTTACAGCCACGGCAAAAAGATGCTTTACGGAAGGGAGGAGTGCTTGCAGCGCTACGGCGTCTATCCCGAGCAGATCGTGGATTTTTTGGCGATCTGCGGCGACAGCGCCGATAATATCCCGGGCGTGCACGGTATCGGCGATAAGGGAGCGAAGAAGCTTTTAGACGAATGGGGCTCGCTCGATGAGATCTATTCAAATTTAGACCGCCTGCCGCAGAACAAACAGCGCGAGTATCTGATAGAAGGGAGACAGAGCGCCTACATAAGCAAGCGCCTGGCTACGCTTTACGACGAGCTGGAAATCCCGCCTTTAGAGGATGCGAAATTTCCGCAGCAAAATCCGCTTTTTAAAATCCGCGAAATTTTAAAAGACTACGCGCTAAATAGGCTTCTTTCGGCGCTAAACCTGCAGGAGCAAAACGGGCTTGATCTTTGGAGCGAGGGCAAAAGCGCGGGCACAAAAAGCTCCGTTTTGGGCGCGGGCGGGAAGGGTTCCGCCGCAGAGGCGTCTTGCGGCGGATCTATCTTGGACGCTGCCGTAGGGGGGCTAGACGGGCAAAATTCTATCCCGGGTGGCTCCTCTTGCGGCGGACAAAATTCCGAGAGCGCTTTTAAAATGCCATTTGAGCCCATTTGTATCACCGATGCCGCGGAGCTTGTGAGGCTGTGTGAAGGCGTCAGCGCCGAGACCTTGGTGAGCTTTGATACCGAGACGACGAGCATCGACAGCAAAAGCGCCAAGATCGTAGGCTTTTCGTTTGCGTTTAACGAGGAGCGCGCCTATTACGTTCCGCTCGCGCACAGCTATTTGGGCGCTCCGGCTCAAATTTCTTCGGACGCGGCAAAGGCCGCGATCAGCTCGCTGTTTCGCGGTTATGTCGTGGGGCAAAATTTAAAATACGATTTTGAGATCGTGAAAAATAATTTTAACATTGAGCCGCCTGCGCGCTTTGCCGATACGATGGTGCTAGCGTGGCTGCTCGATCCCGCAAACGCCGTGGGGATGGACTCTATCTCGCCGCGGTATCTGGGGTATGAGACTGTGCATTTCGGCGACGTCGTCAAAAAGGGCGAGACCTTCGCCTCCGTGGAGCTGGACGCCGCTACGATCTATGCGAGCGAGGATGCGTGGGTGACGCTGAGGCTGTATTTTAAGCTCAAACAGCTGCTCGAACCCGCGCTTTTTAAGCTCGCACAGGAGCTTGAGTTTCCGTTCGTGCGGGTGCTTTGGCAGATGCAAAGATGCGGCATCAAGATCGACGCGGAGATGATAAAGCGCCTAATCGGGCGCAACGAAAAGTCCCTGCGAGCGCTCACGGATGAAATTTATGAGCTTTGCGGCGAGCAGTTTAATATAAACTCTCCCGCTCAGCTCGGCGCCGTACTTTTCGAGCGGTTAGGACTTCCTGCGGCGAAGCGCACCAAGACGGGCTATAGCACCGATGAAAGCGTGCTGAAGGATCTTACGGCGCTGCATCCCGCGGTGGGTAAAATTTTAGACTACCGCGAGCTGTTTAAGCTGCAAAGCACCTACTGCGAGCCGCTGCTGCAGCTTGCCCTGGCCGATGCGCAAAACCGCGTCAGATCGAATTTCTTGCAGACCGGCACGGCTACCGGGCGGCTGGCGAGCAAAAATCCGAACCTGCAAAATATCCCCGCGCGCGGCACCTTTGCGAAGGACGTGCGGGACTGCTTCCTCGCGAGCGAGGGCTACTCGCTGATCTCGCTTGATTATTCGCAGATCGAGCTGCGCCTGCTCGCGCACTTTTCGCGCGATCCTGCGCTTTTGGCGGCGTTTAGGGCGGATGAGGACATTCACGCGCGCACGGCGATCAGCATCTTCGGCGACGCGCAGCCCGCGCACCGCACGATCGCAAAGAGCATAAATTTCGGCCTCATCTACGGCATGGGCGCGGGCAAGCTAAGCGACAGCCTAGGCATCGCGCGCGCCGAGGCGAAGGGCTATATCGAGCGCTATTTCGCGGCGTTTTCCACGATCAAGGAGTTTTTGCAAAGCATAAAATCGGACGCGAAAGAAAGCGGCTACGTAAGCACGCTTTTTGGGCGCAGGCGCTACTTCGATTTCGCAAACGCGCGCAACAACATGGTCTATGCGAGCTACGAGCGCGAGGCGGTGAATACGAAATTTCAAGGCTCCGCCGCCGACATCATCAAAAAAGCGATGGTTGAGATTTCGCCGCTGCTAAACGATGAGGCGCGGCTGATATTGCAGATCCACGACGAGCTGATCTTCGAGGTGCGGGACGATTTGGCGCAGAGCTTCGGCACGCGCGCGCAGGAGATAATGCAAAGTGCGGCGAGCCTGAACGTGCCCTTAAAGACGAGCCTAAACATCGCCAAGCGCTGGGGCGAGCTGAAGTAGCTCCGCTAAATTTAAAACGCGGCTAAAATTTTAAGCGGAATTTAAACGGCGTGCAGAATTTTAAATTTTGAGCGAGTGCAGAGCCTAAATTTGCCCGTTTGATAAATTAATCGCGTCGAATTTAGATCGAGTAGCTACGAGCGGTTGGCGCGGCGCGGCACAGATCCGCCGCCGTCTTTAAAATTTTGATTAAATTTAAGCTCTCCACTCGGCAATATCAAACGGCGGTTAGATAGATTTATCCGAATTAAATTTAAACTATGCGTTTTAGCAAGAGGTCTGGGTAAATCTTGCCGTGCGTATAAATTAAAATTTCATTTCAATGCCGTAGTGGCGGAATTTTTAAATTTAAATTTTACGAAAAGCCGCGCGCTTCGTAAAATTTAACGAGTGAAAATCCATACAAAATTTAGCCCGCAAGAAAATGGACATGGGTTTTGCAAAAAGCAATTTTTGTAAGATGAAATGATCGGCGAGTCTTTTTAAACCGGCGGCTCGTAAAGATGAGCGCCCTTATAGACCCATGAGCGAAGCTATAAGGATTTCGGACTAAATTTTGGCATGAATTCTGCGCGCCCGCGCAAATTTTTACAAGCCTGCATAAAAATTCCGCGAGCTTGCGCAAATTTCGCGCCGCCTATTTTTTAGATTTTTCTAGCGCGGCGGCAAGGTCTGCTATGAGATCGTCCGCGTTTTCGATGCCTATGGCTAGGCGCAGCAAATTTTGACTGATGCCGATGCGCTCTTGCAGCTCGCGCGGATAGCTCTCGTGCGTCATCGATGCAGGATGGCATATCAGGCTCTCTACGCCGCCCAGGCTCACGGCTAGATCGAATAGCTCAAGGCTGCGCGCAAAGGTTTTATAGTCGTATTGCGGCTTAAGCACCAGTGAGATGACCGCTCCGATACCGCTAGCTTGGCGATTTTGTATCTCTTTTTCGTTAGCCGAATGCGAGCCCGCGAAATTTACCGCCTCTACCGCAGGATTGCTGCGTAAAAATTCTATTATCTTTAGCGTATTTTCGCTCTGGCGGTCGAAGCGCACGCTTAGCGTTTTAAGTCCGCGTATTAGCGAATACGCGTCGGTAGGCGATAGCGTCGCGCCCAGAGTGTTTTTCATAAACTGAATTCTTGCGGCAAGCTCATCGTCGTTCGTCGTAACGATGCCGGCGATCAGATCGGCATGCCCGCCTATGTATTTGGTCGCGCTATAAACCACGACGTCTGCGCCGTGCTCTAGCGGGCGCTGATAATATGGGGTCAAAAAGGTATTATCCATAACCACAAGCGCGCCGTTTTTGTGCGCGAGCTCGCTGATGCGCTCAATGTCGGTTACGCGCAAAAGCGGATTTGATGGTGTTTCGATGAAGACCATTTTAACGTCGCTTGGAATTTCGGTGATCAAATTTAGATCGTCCACCAAGTCGTAATTTATCCCTTGATTTTTAAAAATCCCGCTTACGTAGCGATAGGTACCTCCATAGACGTTGTTATTTAACAGCACGCGATCGCCGCTTTTAAGCAGCGCAAATGCAGCGCTCGTAGCCGCCATGCCCGAAGCTAGCGCGAAGGCGTATTTGCTGCCTTCAAATTTTGCGAAAAGTTCCTCAAAGGCGTTGCGCGTAGGATTTGCGCCGCGCGAATAAGCGTATTTGCCGAAATCATCCAGGCTTTCTTGCACGAAGGTGCTGGCTAGATATATCGGCGGAATGACCGCGTTGTGGGGGTTAGACTTAGCCTCTATGCCCTTTACGATTAGGGTATCTATTTTCATCTTTTCTCCTTGAAATTTAATGGATTTAAAAGCTCATCGCTCCGATAAATTTAGCTATGCGCTCGTCGTTGCTGCCAAAGAATTCCTCTGCGTCGCCGTCGAATGCGATAACTCCGCCGTCTAAGAATAAAATTCTATCTGCGATCTTGCGTGCAAAGCCCATATTGTGCGTGACGATTATGAGCGAGCGATCCTCTGCGGCAAGCTCTGCGATAGTCTTTAGCACCTGCGCCTCAAGCTCGGGATCAAGCGCGCTCGTAGGCTCATCCAGCAGCAAAAACTCAGGCTGCATCGCAAGCGCCCGCGCGATCGCCACGCGCTGGCTCTGACCGCCGGAGAGGCGAGCCGGATACGCGCCAGCTTTATCCGCCATACCGACCTTTTTTAGCAGCGCCATTGCATTTGCCTCGGCAAGCTCGCGTGGCTGCTTTAGCACGTGTACGGGTGCTTCTATGACATTTTGCAAGACATTGAGGTGCGGAAAGAGATTGAAGCTTTGAAAAACCATGCCCGTATGCGCGCGGAATGGATGATATTCGCTTGTTTTATGCGGAGCGTCGAAATTTATCTTAAACTCGCCTAGCTGTAGCTCGCCGCCGCTTGGAATTTCGAGCAGATTTATGCAGCGCAGCATCGTAGATTTGCCAGAGCCAGAGCTTCCTAAAATCACTGTTGTTTGCCCGTCGCGAAATTCTAAGCTTAGCCCATTTAGCACGACGTGATCGCCAAAGCACTTAGTTAAGTTCGTAAATTTTATCATCACACAAACCTTGAAAATCGTCGCTCTAGCTTGGATTGTAAGAACGTAAGAAGGGTGCAAACTGCTAGATAAAATAGCGCCGCCAGTACGTATAACGTAAGCGGATCGAATGCCCGCGCAGCGATACGTTGAGCGACCATAAACATATCGACCATCGTAATCGAGGCTACGAGCGAAGTGTCTTTAAGCGTAGAGATAAATATATTTGATAGCGGCGGCAGCGATATGCGCGCTGCTTGCGGAGCGATAATGCGGCGCAGAATTTGAGCGTAGCTCATGCCTAGCGAGGTAGCCGCCTCCCATTGTCCCTTTGGCACCGATAGGATCGCAGCTCGCACCGCCTCTGAAGCGTAAGCGCCGATATTTAGGCTAAAGGTAATGATCGCAGCAGCCCAAACATCAAGCGTAATCCCGATGATTGGAAGCCCGAAATAGACGATAAAAAGCTGCACCAAAAGCGGAGTGCCGCGAAAAATCCAAATATAAATTTCGCTTAGCTGCTTTAAAATTTTAAAATTTGCGATGCGTGCGACCGCCGTCAGCACCGCAAGCACGAGCCCGAGCAGAAATGAGATTATCGTAAGCGGGATCGTAACTTGCAGCAGGGCTAGCGCCATCGGCTCTAGCGAGCTACTAACAAGCTCTAGAATTCTGCTTGTTTCGTTCATTCACTCACATCTTTGCCGAAATATTTAAGCGAAATTTCTTTTAGCTTGCCTTCGGCTTTGAGTTCGTTTAAGGCTTTGCTGATTTGATCTGCGAGCTCTTTATTGCCCTTCTGCACGATTGCAGCGCTATAATCGACATCTTTTAGCTTTGCAGCGATTTTAATCGGAGCGTCCGGGCGTTGTTTTAAAAAGTCGTAAAATACGGTATTGTCGCGCACGACGGTATCTACGCGGCGAGCGATCAGCAGCTCCATACTTTTAGCGAAACTATCTACAGTTACGTTTTGCGCGCCGTATTTTTTAGCGACTTGCGCCCAGTTGCTGGTAGCGGAGTCTGCATTTTTCTTGCCTTTTAAATCCTCGAAGCTTTTAATGTCGTTGTTATCTTTATGCACGATGATAGCTCCGTAAACGACGGTGTAGGGCACAGAATACTCATATTTTTTCTTGCGCTCGTCGGTAATGCTTACTTGATTAAACACAGCGTCTGCCTTGCCTGCATCAAATGCTGCAAGCATCGCATCCCAAGGCGCGGTTAGAAATTCTATTTTTAGACCAAGCTTTTCGGCGACTGCGCGCGCAACATCTACGTCGTATCCTACGAGCTCATTTTTGTCGTTATAATACGAAAATGGCGAAAAGGTGCCTTCCGTAGCCACTTTAAGCACGCCTTCGCGTAGTGTTTTAGAGTTTGCGCCGCATATTAAAAGCGCGCACGCAAGCAAAGTTTTTATTAAATTTTTCATAATTCCTCCAAAATTTTATGAGCGAAATTTAAAATGCAAAATTCCGCTCAGCTAAGTTTAAAATTCCACGCTTCAACTAAGCGGTCGTAGAATTTATTCCGTAATGTCTTTGCCAAAATATTTAAGTGAAATTTCTTTCAGCACGCCTTTTTGTTTTAGCGATTTTAGTGCGGAATTTATCTGTGCCGTCAGCTCGTCGTCCTTTTTAAGCAGCACGGCGGAATAGATCGGCTCATTGCCTTGAGCTGCGATCTTTAGCGGGGCGTTCGGGCGCTGCTTCATATAGTCGAAAAATGTGATGTTATCGTTGATCGTAGCGTCTGCGCGACGAGCTATGATGAGCTCCACGCCCTTGCTAAATCCGTCTGCCGTAACGATCTCGGCGCCGTAGCTGCGCGCCATGTCAGCCCAGTTACTGGTAGCGGAGTGGACGCTTTTTTTGCCTTTAAGATCCGCAAAACTCTTAATCTCCTCGTTATCAGCTCGCACTACTAGCGCAGCATAAGCCACGGTATAAGGCTCGCTGAAATTATATTTTTTCTTACGCTCCTGCGTGATGCTTACTTGATTCATCGCTATGTCCGCTTTGCCTGCGTCAAATGCCGCGAGCATCGCATCCCACGGCGCGGTTAAAAATTCCGCCTTTAGCCCTAGCTCTTTTGCTAGTGCGCGAGCGATATCGACATCAAAGCCGGTAAGATTATTTTTCTCATCATAGAAAGAATACGGCGAGTAAGTCCCCTCTGTGGCTATTACGAGCGTGCCCTCTTTGAGCGTCTTAGCGCCTAAGGTAGCGGTGATCAGCGCTGTTGCGAGCAGGGCTTTAAATATTTTCATTACATCTCCTTGAAATTTAGCTATCGCTCGCGCTGCGAGCAGATGCGCGATTATATCGTGCGGAATATATAATTTTTATTAAAAATTCTAAATTTTAGTAAGACGTGATACAAAATTTCGCCTGCATGACAAAACTTTAGCTCATATATTTTTAAAATTTTGACAGAGGTGATTTATAAAATTTTAAGTTTATTAGGTAAAAGTATCGCAGACCAAATTCAGCCTGCGATATAAGATAAAATTTGCAAGTATTTCGAGGCGATTTTTTGAGTTAGAAGCTAAATTTTGCGCAAGCTAGACTTCTGCTTGCAGTTGCGAGCGCAAGAGAAGCAAAATTTCTCTCAAAAGCGCTCGCAAGATGAGCCTTTTGAAAAAGACGAGTCGCTAACGAATTTGCCCGCCTCCGCGGACGACGTATTTATAGGTCGTGAGCTCCCTCACTCCCATCGGCCCTCTGGCGTGCAGTTTTTGCGTGCTGATGCCGATCTCGCCGCCAAATCCAAACTCGCTGCCGTCGCTAAAGCGCGTCGAGGCGTTGGCGTAGACGACCGCGCTGCCGACTTCGTTTAAAAACTGCTCGACGTTTGCGTAGTCCTCACTTAAAATCGCGTCCGAATGCCCGCTGGAATACGCGTTTATAAAGCTGATCGCCTCGTTCGTATCCCGCACGGCGCGTACGGCTAGCACGAGATCCAAAAACTCGGCACCAAAGTCGCTCTCGCCTGCAAGTTTGACGTTTTTAGTGCCTCGCAGCTCCGACTCGCACGCGCCCAGAAGCTCCGAGCTCACGCGAAACTCGACCTCCGGCATCTCGCGCACAAGCCCCGGTAAAATTTCGCCTACCACGCGCTCATGCAAAAGCACGCACTCTACGGCGTTGCAGACGCTTGGGCGCTGGATTTTGGCGTTTTTGATTATCTTTGCCGCCTCGCTCAAATTTGCGCTCTCATCGACAAAGATGTGGCAAACTCCCTCACCCGTCATGATGATCGGTACGGTCGCGTTTTGCGCGATAAAATCTTTTAAGCTCTTGCCGCCGCGCGGTATCAAAACGTCGATATACTCGCTCATTTTCGCCATGTGTGCTACGACTTCGCGTTCGGCGCTCTCCACGAGCTGCACTGCACCCGTCGGTAAGCCGAATTTCGCCCCCGCCTCGTTAAATAAATTTACTAAAAAGATGTTTGAATTTAGCGCACTAGCACTGCCTCGCAGGATCGCTGCATTGCCGCTTTTTAGCGCCAGAGCCGCCGCGTCGATGCTGACGTTTGGACGGCTCTCATAGATGATACCAAGCACCCCCAGCGGCACGCGCACGCGGCTGATTTGCATGCCGTTTGGATGGCTCCAGCCGCCTAGATTTTCGCCCACGACCTCTGCAAATCCCGCCACTTCGCGCACGCCCTGCGCCATAGCCTCGATGCGGGCGTCGGTTAACCTTAGGCGATCTAGCAGCGCCGCACTAAGCCCCGATTTCTCGCCGTTTGCAAGGTCTTTGGCGTTTGCCGCTTTTATCGCGTCCTTTTGCGCGAGCAGCTCGTCCGCCACGGCGTTTAAAATTTCAAATTTAGCCCTGCTATCAAGCCTCAAAAGCTCGCTGCAAGCGGCCTTTGCGCGCTTACAGATATCTAAAATTTCGTTCATTTTCGCTCCTTAATCTATAAATCAAATCACACGCTTTGTATCAAAATGCTGCGAACAGCACCTATATCGCACCTAAAATTCTACGCGTTATTATCTGATCCGTGCGCGGTGGCTTAAATTTAGCGCGCTTTGGGGCATTTTATTTCGGATCTTGTGCCAAAATCTCCCGCACTCGCCCGGCATTATTCCCAACCTTCTCGTTCCAATTCGCACACGGCTCTTTTACGTAATCCGCCAGCTCATATCCGCGCAGCTCAAGAACATCTAGCTCGCCGTTTTTATCGGCGTCCAGCTCATCAAATTTTGCCGTCCACGCCGCGCCCGCCAAGAGTAGTGCAAAAAAATATAATCTTTTTCATCTACGCCTTCCGTTTGAAATTTTAAACGCACAGAACACGGCTAAAATTTCATTGCAGCGCGATATTATCCGCGTGGATCGCGTCATCGTCGCTTTTGTAGCTTAAAGTCTGCTCTATCTCATCGCTTTTTACGCCCGCTATGCGCGCAAGCTCGCAGCTTGAATAGTTGCTAATGCCGTGCGCCAGCAGCTTGCCGTCGGTCGCGCAGACGTTTACGATCTCGCCGCGCTCAAACTCGCCGCGCACCTCGGCGATGCCTACTGCAAGCAAGCTTTTGCCCGATTTTATCGCCTCTGCCGCACCCGCGTCGATAATCACCGCGCCTTTGCTGATCGCGCCGTATGCGAGCCAGTATTTACGCGAGCTAAGCCGCGCCGCGCCCGCGCTAAAGAGGGTGCCGACCTCCTCGCCCGCCGCTATTTTAAGCAAAATTCCGTCCGTACGCCCGTTTGCGATGATCAGGCTAGTGCCGATCTGATTTGCCATTTGCGCCGCCGCGATCTTGGTCGCCATGCCGCCCGTGCCGAATTTACTGCCCTCGCCGCCTGCCATTTTGACGACGTGCTCGTCGATTTTTTCAATAAAGCTTAAAAGTTTTGCGTCCGCGTGCTCGCTCGGATTTTTGTCGTACAGCCCGTCGATATCGCTTAAAATCACGAGCAGATCAGCATCGATTAGCCCCGCTACTAGCGCACTTAGCGTGTCGTTGTCGCCCACTTTCAGTTCATCTGCTACGACGGGATCGTTTTCGTTTATGATCGGCACGATGCCGCGCGAGAGTAGCTCCGCGCAGACGTTTCGCACGCTAAGATAGCGCACCCTGTCGCTAAAATCGCCTCGGCTTAACAGCAGCTGCGCGATAATGCGGTCATGCGCCCAAAATAGCCGCTCGTAAAGATGCATCAGTGCGACCTGTCCGACCGCCGCTAGAGCCTGCTTGCGGCTTAAAATTTTAGGTCTTTGCGCGATACCGAGCAGCCCCATACCCGCGCCCACGGCGCCCGAGCTTACCAAAGCCACGCAAAAGCCCGCATCTTTTAGCTTGCAAATTTGCGCGACTAGACTTTTGATGAGCCGCTCATTTAGCGAACCGTCCGCATTGGTAAGCGTTGAGGTACCGATTTTTACGACGATACGTTTTGCGCCGCCCAGAAGCTCTTTTCTACCCATTTTCCGCTCCGAAATTTTTGAAAATTATATCGAAAACGGCTTATTTTAAATTTTATGTTTTGAGCTGAGTGGATGCGAGCTTTGGCTAAAATTTATTCCCGAATAAAATTCGGCAGCTTCTAAATACGAGAGATAAAATTTTTTGGGTAAAAGTTTGATTATAAAGTAGTCGTATTTGGCGTAGTAAATTTTCTTATAAAGCGTAGAGATAGTCTGTTTACGAAGATCGTAACGGGAGATAAACTCCCGTTATCGCGCGAAATTTTACTGATTTAAAATTTACCGGATCCTTGCTAAAGCGCGGCGTTGAGACTTAGTTGCATCTCCACGTCGTCGCTAACGAGCAAAATTTTCTTCATTTTAGCCTACTTTTTGGTGGCATTGCCTTCTTTATCTTCAGTCTTCACCTCTTTCGGCCCCACATAATCCTCCCCGAAATAAGCCTTTTTTATCTCTTCTTTTTTGATTGCGGCTTTCTTTTCGTAGATTTTGTATTCAGGCTTCCAGTAGTTTAGCATATTGTTTAGCCCGCTGTGGCCTACCTCGGCGTGACAGCTAGCGCAGGTTAGTTGCTTATCCGTATTTAGCAAGCTTTGATAGTGAGCGTGCATCTTTTGAGCTTGCGGGCTCGTTAGCTTATTATCCACCAAATTCGTATGGCAGCTAACGCAACCGTTATCAAATACGAAGTGCTCTCTTTTTTCTCTATTTTTATGCCAGTCTATAGCCTCCGGATCTTTAAAGAAATGAACGTATCCCTCCATCAATCCGTTTTTAGCTTTAGTTAAAACGTATTTGGCTAGGTTGTCGTGAGGTATGTGGCAGTCTACGCATTTAGCCCTTACTCCGCTTTTGCCTTTGCCGCTATGTACGTCGTTACTATAAGCTATAACCATAGGATCCATCTCGTGGCATACTACGCAAAACTTCTCTCCGCTAGTTTCTTCTAGGGCGTAATGCACGGGAAGTACGACTAAAAACCCTATAATGCCGCTTACTAATATAATAAGCGCTAGTACTTTCTTTGAAATTTTCATGGCGTTACCCCCATCCATTGCGGAACTTCGTGTTCGTGGCACTCCGTGCACATATTGGTTGATTTTTTATGCTCGTTGTGGCACTCGTCGCAGTATAGCGTAGGGCCGTCGTGAACCGAGTTGTGGGGATTTGCTTTTAGCAGATCCATGTATTCTAGTCTTTTAGCTATCTTTTTCTTGTCGCCGTGACAGGATATACAGCCTTTATCGCCTATGGATTTAAATTTACTAGCGTCGTTTCCTTGTCCTTCGTGACAATCAAGACAGGTGAAGCTTAGCTTTTCATGGTGAGGCTTTAAAGGGTGTTTGGCTCGCAGTTCATCGGTGACGTTAAGATCAGCTAAAGACGTTATCTTTGCGCCTAAGGCTTCTGCGCTAGATGCAAAAGAGCATAGTAGCATAGATGCGCACAAGACGAGAAACGCTTTATGTTTCATGCGAATTCCTTTCGGATGTCAAATTTACAAATTTAACTGCAAATTCGGCTTTAAATTTAAAAAGATCGCAGGCTGAATTCTCGAATTTAGTCTTAAATTTGACCTGCGATACGAAATAAGATTTGCAAGTATTTCGAGGCGATTTTTGGGGTTTTCTGCTTCGCAAGCTCGCAACTGCAAGCAGAAGAAGTTAAAATTTGACGAAGATAAGGCATATAGCCTATCAAGTCAAATTTTAACGAAACCCGCAAAAAGCGTCCGAAAGACGCCTAAAATTAGCCTATATTCTCTCCCGCAATCATACCAAACGTTAAGCAGTCTGCGATCGCCACGCTACCTAAGCGGCTAGCTCCGTGTACGCCGCCCGTGATCTCGCCTGCGGCAAATAGTTTTGGAATAGGCATCTCTGTTTGTAGAGAGATGACCTGGGCTTTGGTATTGATATCGATACCGCCCATAGTGTGGTGGAGTTTTGGCGTACCGCGCATAGCGTAGAAAGGCGGTTTAGAGATATCTACGCCGTTTGTAGTGGTTTTATCCATAGGTTTACCAAAGTCCTCGTCTTTGCCAGATTTAACGAAGCTATTATATCTCTCTACCGTCTTTTTAAGCTCTGCGGCAGGGATTTTATAAAAAGCCGCTAGTTCGTCTAAGGTTTCAAATTTCTTTAGCACGCCGGACTCCAGCGGTTTGGTGTAGTGTTCAGGTATGACCATATTTTTTACGCCCTCAGAGTCGCAGAAGTTGATAGGATAGATATCCGCTTTTGCGTCGATTACTTTAAACATAGCTTGAGAGCGGGTGCGGCGGTCCGCTAGCTCGTTCATATAGCGTTTGCCGGTTCTTGGATCGACTGAAATTCCGTAGCGGAAGCTTCCGTTTACGTTAAACATAGAGCCTACGCCAAAGCCTTTTTCGTCAGGGCATGCCCATGGACCGAATTGTATCCAGCTTAGCTGAACAGGGGTAGCGCCGATCCTAAACGCCTCTTTCATAGCGCCTGCTGTTGCGCCCGGGTGGTTAGTGCTATCCGTAGTAGGCAGGATAGAGGGATCTTGAACTTGTCTAAAGAATACGTCGCGGCAAAATCCGCCCGCAGCTAGCACTACGCCTTTTTTAGCTTTTATCGTCTTTTTAGTTCCCGTAGTGTTTTCGGCGTCGTCTTTTTGGCTCTTTGGATCAAATTTATAATCCTCTCTGATGATCACGCCGTCTACGCCGCCGTCTTCGCCTAGGACGAATTCGTCAAATTTAGCTCTTTGTCTTAGCTCGCAGCCTTGTAGGTTTTTAAAGTATTCTACCATCGGCTGAACAATACCCGAGCCTGAACCGTTAGCGGTTTGGAGCGATCTAGGTACGCTGTGTCCGCCTGCGTGAGTAACTTTATCTATGTATTTAGCGCCGCATTTTAGAGTTAGTTTATATGCGTCTTGAGCGCGAGTAGCGATGGTGTCGATGAGATCTACGTGGTTTAGTCCGCGGCCGGCTTTTAGGCAGTCTTTGATAAATAGCTCGTTGCTATCTTTGATGCCTTCGGCTTTTTGTTTGTCGCTGTTTGGAACGGCAAAAATTCCGCCGTTAATAACGGAGTTACCGCCAACGCGTCCCATCTTTTCTAGGATTAGGACTTTATTGCCCTTTTCGGCTGCGGTGATACCTGCTGCTAGTCCTGCAAAACCGGAACCAACGATGACTACGTCCCACTCTTCGTCAAATTTGACGTCTTTAGCGTTTACCGCAGCATTTGCGTTTACGGAGCCGAGCGCTAAAGCACCCGCGCCAACTAGGCTCATTTTGAGCAGATCACGTCTTGAAACGTTTTCCATGATGTCTCCTTTATTTTACCGTTATACGGTTTTTTTCAGATGCCTAATTTTAAGGGCATTATACTAAAAGTTAAATAAAAGCAAAATAATATTATTGAAAAATTGTTTTTAAATTTTAAAAAACCGCCGCCGCTAAAAAGCCGCTTATCGGCCACTTGCTAGTTCTAAATTTAGACAAATTTTAAATTTAAATCTCTACATAAAATTTTGTGCGCTATGAGAGCGCGTATCCTGTGCCAGATAAAAGAGACCCGCAAAGCAGGTCTTCATTTCTCGCAAAGCTTGCCGCACGCGTCGGCGCGGCACCTGCTGCAGTGAGTCATTTGCGCCATTGAGCCGCCGATTAGCTTTTGCATACTGCGAATTTCTTCGTTTGAGGGCGATTTGATATTTGCAAAAGGCGTATCATGCACGGGGATCATCGCCATGCAGTTCATGATATCGGCTTGCCACTCTTTGGCTTTTTTGGCGATCTGGGGGACGTGATCCATATTGACGCCCGGGATTACGACCGTATTGATCTTTACGATCATACGGGCTTCTTTTAGCTTGCGGATCCCTTCCTCTTGGCGCTCCCCAAGAATTCTAGCGCCCTCTTCACCATGGTAAATTTTGTTTTTGTGGCGCACCCACGCATAAATTTTGCCGCCTACGCCCGGCGTTACGGCATTGACGGTCACCGTCACGTGGCTCACGCCGATCCGCACGATATCATCCACGTGCTCGGGCAGGGACAGGCCGTTTGTGGATAGGCAAAGTAGGGCGTGAGGGAAGCGGGCTTTGCATTTTTCAAAGGTAGCTAGGGTCTTGTCGGCATCGCACATAGGATCCCCGGGTCCTGCGATACCGATGACCGAGATATCCTGTCTAAATTTAAATAGATTTTCCACGTATAGCGCAGCTTCGTCAGGGCTTTGCACTCTCCCCGTTACGCCGGGGCGATTTTCGTTAGCGCAGTCGTAGATGCGGTTGCAAAAATTGCATTGGATATTGCAATGCGGCGCTACGGGAAGGTGCACGCGCCCGTAGGCGGCGGACGCTTTTTTGCTAAAGCAGGGGTGGTTGTCGAAAGAGGGTTTGGCGAAAAAATTCATCAATCTTTTTTCCTTCCGAATTTGATGGCATCCGCGTGGCAAACATCCATACAATCGCCGCAGTTCGTGCAGTTCATCTCGTCGGGCCTAGTGCCCATTTCGCATTTGCGCAAACAGGCGTTGCAGTTATCGCAGGCACCTGTTTTGTAAACGCGAAATATTGAAATTTTACGCAGCAGCTCCATTATGCCGCCGCTAGGACAGGCGAAGCGGCACCATAAATTTGCGACGATCAGTGACGCAGCGATGAGAGCTACGACGACGGCAGTGCGAACCGCCCAGTACCAGTCGGAAAATTTAAAGGACATGATAACGGCGTTTAGGTACTCGTCGCTGGTGCGGATGGGGATCATGACGCGAGGGTTGCCGTAGATAAAATATACGCCGGCGCTAAGCAAAACGGCTAGAACCATGCCTATTTGCGCATATCGTAGCTTCCTGTTATTTTTTAGCTTAAGCTTGAAAGCGGCAAATTTGCCGAGCATTTGATTTACGAATCCGCCCGGGCAAAGCCAGCCGCAAAACGCGCGCCCGAGGAAAATAACCAGCACGGGGATAAATAGCCAAAAGCCGAAAAACACGGTCGCGATCCGCCCCCAGCACGTAACGATCGGACAGGATTGGCAGTTTACGAAAGGCACGATAAATGGGCATCTAAAAATCCCGTAATACGCCCATTGTCCGATCGCGCCTATAAAAATCAGCTGCACCAAGCGACGAATTTTAGTTAGTCTAGAGACTTTTTTCATCTTTGCCATATTTACGATACTAAACATCTTTTACACCAAACCTTTCTATGAGTTCAAGCCCACGCGCCGAATGGATGGAGGTAAAGCCGTGCCGCTCGAAAATTTCCTGCCCGTCCGAGCAGACGAAGTCCGCAAAGTCATCGGCCAGCTTCTCGTCTTTTACGTATTTCATGATATTTAGCGTAAAGGTAAGCGGCCCCGGCGGGATGAGTTTCTCGTCGATAGGCATGTATTCGATTTTGTCTTTAAACCTATCGTGCGTCGTTAGGCGCTTTTCGATGATAGACGCATCGCCCTTGCCGTCTACCAGATCGCACATCATAGTAATTACGCACGCTCCGTTGGCGACCATATTTTTCATAACCGGTCCTGTGAGGCCGGAATTTTTCAAAATTCCCTTTACCGGTCCGCTGCCCGGAGGCGAAGCCCTTAGCGGCAGCATCACCCGCACGCCGGGTTCCGCTAGATCCTTCAGATCGCGAATGCCTGCGGGATTTCCCTTCGGCACCACTAAAACGTAGTCGGTAAAACACAGCGGTCTAAAGCGAAGGCTAAGGCCAGCTTTGCGTAGTTTTTGAGAGAGCTCCAAAACGCGGGCGCCGAAAACCTCCGTCTTGCCCTGCAAGGCTAGCAGCGACTTTCCGAGCGCGCCCGCAAAGGCGCCGGTGTACTGGATATTGTGCCCCGTTCTTGACTCATAAACGGCGTTTAGCTCGTTAAATGCTTCGGACAGCCCTCCGCACGACCAAACCTGCAGCGAACCTGGCTTAAACGGCGTATAGCCGGCGAGCATCGCTTCGGGTCCGGCGATGGCGGCAGCCGCCAAAGCTCCTTTTAAAAAGCCGCGACGAGATTCGTCTATCTCCTTAAATTTCATGCAACCTCTCCTTTCTTTGGTTTGTTTTTAAATTTAGAAAATTCTTCATTTCAAAATTTCAAGTAAGACTCGCTAAAGTAGCTCGATAAACGCTTCCAAGCGCGTGCGAATTTGCCCGACGTCTTGTTTTGAATAATCAGTCTCCAGCGACATATAGTTTGCTCCAGCTTCACGGCTGGCTTCTTTGATCTTGTTCGTCTCGATCGCGTAGGTGTGGCAGCCGCTTAGCACGACGTCGATGACGCCGTGCGCTTGATACTCATGGATAAATTCCTTGATAATATCCGAGCGTGCGTCGTTTTGATACATCACCGAACAGGGGATTTTGAGATAGCGCTCGGCGATATTTGCAACCAAATCGCCCTTAGTTTGTACTTGGTTTTGATAGCCCTTGGTGCCGGAGCAATTTTCAAAGGCCACTACGTCTGCGCCCAACTCCTCGATCTGCTTGATAACCTTTTCGTACACGCCTCCGCTCGGACAGCCTGTGATGATGATCCGCTTTTTACGAGTTTTCGGCGGCGTCATCTCCTTTGCGGCGGCTATGTAAGCGCGTATCATTTTAAGCTTTTCGCGTTTGTCGTATATGAAGTCGCTCGCAAATGAAATTTGATGAATTTCGCTACCCGCTACCGGCATCGGATTTAGTTTGCCAAGCTCTAAAAGCTCCAACATCACATCGCGCTCTTCGTTGTAAATTTGCACCGCATCGAGCAGTGCTTCATCCGTGATTTTCGTATTAAATTTTTGCTCTAAAACTTTACGAAATTCCCTAAGCTCGTCGGTAAAAAGCTCCAAACTCTTGCCGCCGGTCATATTCGGCAGTTGCAGCACGTGGACGTCCTTATGCTTTGCGAGCAGCTCATACATCTTTTTCTTGCCGTCGCAGGTCGTTTCACCTATGACGAGATCGCTAGCGTTCATATAGGGGCATTTTTTCGTAACCGCGTAGCCGTAGCTTGCTTTGATTAGCGGGCAAAGATTGCGCGGAAGCTCCGCGTGAGCGGCGTCTATCGGGCTCTCGTCATAGGCGCAAAGCCCAACCGGCACGGCGCCCGCAGCGTAAATGAGCTCCTTTGGCGAATAGGTGCAAAACATTCCCACTACGTGTTTGCCTTGCTCTTTTAGATCGTGCAGAGCCATTGCGTTGCGCTTTTTAAGCGCGTCAAAATCCATCTTCATCTCGTCTCCTTTGAAATTTCGTTTGTTTTGTGTGCGCCGATAAGCGAAGCGCCCATCGCGCCGCAGTAGATTGCGTTTTCGCAAGTAAAAATTTCAGCCCCCAGATGCTCGCCTAGAAGCTGCTTAAAGAGCGGCACGTTGCTAAGTCCGCCGCTTAAAAAATAAATTTGATTTTCCAGCCGTTTGATGAGAGAGGCGACCTTGTGCGCGGAGGAATCCACGATGGCGTAGGCGATCTCGCTAGTTTCGGCTCCGTTTGCGCTTAGCGAGACGATCTCGCTCTCGGCAAAAACAGTGCAGGTCGAGCTTAGTTTGATCGCGGGATTTTTGCGGGCGGTTTTGTAAATTTCGCTTAGCTCTAGCCCCAGGCGGCCCGCGCTGATCTCTAAAAATTTGCCCGTGCCGGCCGAGCACTTGTCGTTCATGATGAAGTCTGTGGGCTTGCCATTTTCGATCTTGATCGCTTTCGTATCCTGCCCGCCCACGTCGATGACGGTACAATCAGGCTCAAACAAAAAGTGCGCCCCAAGGCCGTGGCATAAAATTTCGCTCATGCTAAGCTGCGCGTAGTCCACGCTGACGCGTCCGTAGCCCGTAGCCGTTACGAAGCCCTCGCCGTAGCCTTTTTGCTCTAAATTTTGCTTGATCTGCCGCGCGACTCTAACCGCGCTAAAGCCGCTAGGTAGTAAAAACAGCTCGCAAAATTTGCCGTGCTCGTCCATAACGGCGACCTTTGATGAGGTCGAACCGATGTCGATACCGATAAAATGCATAAAATTTAAATCCGTCGAAAAATATTTCTACGCCGTAGAACTTTAGCGCAATCTTAGCTTGTTAAGACTTTTATATCGCTGAAATTTGGCACGGGCTCGGTGCGTATTTAAATTTAGTCTCGCACCGCGTTTGAATCGGTTTTAGATTTAAATTTAGCGCTCGCGGGCGATTAAAATTCCGCTTAAAATCACCACCGCGATGCCCGCTAGCACGATCGGACCGGGCAGATGATCGCCTAGCATAATGCCGAGTGCCATGCTAAATAGGATGTCGCTGTAGCTGATCGCGGCGACTATGCCCGCTTTGCGTGAAGCGGCGTAGGCGCGCGTCATGTAAATTTGAAAGTAGATACCGCTGACGCCCAGAAGCGCCACTAGCACCCAGCCAAAAAGGCTTGGCGGGTTGAAATAAGCGAGCTTCGCTAAATCCGCGCCGCTGAAAAGTCCTAAAATTTTAACCTCGCTACCTTCAAGCGCCCAGCCCGCAGCCATCATCATCGCGCTTAGAAAGGTAGCGGACGAGACGAAAACCAGCACGATGAGGTTGGTGGCGTAGTGTTTGCGAAGCTCGCGCACGCTCGTGTATGCAAGCCCCGCGCACATGCCGCCGAAGATTCCCACTGCATCGGTTACGCTGATGCCGATGTGCGGGCGCACGACGAGTAAAATTCCGCCAAAGCCGAGCAGTATCGCAAACCAACCCTTGGAGCTTAGCTTTTCGCCTAAGAAAAATGCCGAAAATAGCGCGGTGAAAATGGGCGCCGTCTTTTGGAAGGTAAAAGCGGTGCCAAGATCGATGTGGGCGATATTGTAGAAGGTCGCTAAGATCCCGCAGCTGCCGATAAAGCCGCGAAACGCGAGCAGCCACGGCTTGCCGCCCGGGCCAAGATTTTTTACCCGCCGTAGCGAAAATAGCACGATCGCGATGCCTACGACGTTGCGGAAAAACACGATCTCGGCGCTGCTCATCCGCTCCGCCATCACCTTGGCTAGCGCGCCGTTTAGCGCGAAATAAAAGCTTGCTACGAGCATATAGTAAACGCCCAGATGTTTTAGCCAAAACGCGGAGTAAAGCTTCTGCTTCACGCCGTCCTACTTTCGGTTCGCCACGAGCGCGCCCGCGGCGATGATGAGCGCCATGCCCGAAAGTGCCATGAAACCGGGCAAGGCGTCGCCTAGCAGCAGCCCAAATAGCGTCGAAAAGATGATGTCTGCGTAGCTGATCGTAGCTACTATGCCCGCTTTGCGCGTCGCGGCGTAGGCCTTGGTGACGTAGGTTTGATAAAACAGCCCCAGCAGCCCCAGAAGCACGGCAAAGAGCCAGCCCTGCGCGTTTGGAATTTTAAATTTGCAAAGCATAAAGCTCAGTGCGGGCGCGTCTATAAATTCCGCTGCGATCATAAGCGCTACGGGCATCAGCGTGCCGGCAAGAAGCGCAGAGAGGATGATCGTATCGGAGCTATAGTATTTGCGCAGCCCGCGCACGGAGGTAAACGCCATCGCGCCGAATTTTTCGCCGAGGGTAAAGTACGCGATGATCGCCGTCCAAATGGACGCCGTTTTTTGAAAGGTAAATGCCTCGCCGAGGCTGATATTTGCGATGTTATAAAAAAACACCATCAGCCCCAAAATCCCGATAATGCCGCGAAACGCGAGCGTAAAAGGATGACCGCCCTTGTTTGCGAAGCGCGCCATGCGGGGACGAGCCTTGATTTTATAAAGCAGGATCAAAAGTCCGGGCAGATTGCGAAAGAGCACGACCTCAAGCGATGAAATTTGCGCGCCCAAAAGCTTGGCAAAAACGCCCGTAAGAGAGTAGTAAAAGCACGCCATCAGCATATAATACACGCTTAGATGGTGCAGCAAGAAGTTGTTGTATTTCATCGCGTCCCTTTAAATTTGCGGAATTATACACGCATAATGATTAAATTTTAATATTTCGCCGTTTTAATATTTCGCCGCGCCTCCTGCTTTCGCGCGCCTGGCGCGACCGCTCGATTTTGCACTTTGGCGCTTGCATTTGCGTTTCTCGCTTGCAGGCGACAGTTCGGTGCTTGGATATTGGGCGCTGCTTTTGTGATTTTTACCGACCCTCTGCTTTGCGCGCCACCGCTTGCTTGAGCAAAGCAGTAAAATTTGCGCAGCTGCGGGCTTTTATGCTTTCGTGTAGTTGCGCCGGTTTTGCGCTACTGTTGCTAGTTTTCTCGCCCAGGCTTCGGTTTTAAAATTTTATAAATTTACGCGTAGCTCCAGTTTTGCGTCATCCGTGGCGATGGATCGCGCGTTTTGATGCCTTGCGTCCGTGCGGCGTCCCGCTAGTGTCGCGATAAAATTTCGCTAAATTTAGCGCCTAAATTTCATAAAATTTTGCCGCCCGACTTGCGCGAGCGAGCGCGTAGAATTTGGCTTTAATCTATTTTTGGTTATAATCGCGCCAAAAACTACAAGGACGAACGTGAAAAGTTTGATCATCATCGGGCGCCCCAACGTCGGCAAGTCGAGCCTTTTTAACCGCCTAGCGGGCGCTCGCATCGCCATCACGAGCGACGTTGCGGGCACGACGCGCGATACCAATAGAGCCGAAGCCGAAATTTTCGATCGCCGCGTGCGCGTGATCGATTCGGGTGGCTTGGACGATACCTCCGAGCTGTTTGCGCGCGTGCAGGCTAAGACGCTAAGCGAGGCAAAGAGCGCGGATTTGATAATCTTTATGACGGACGGCAAGCTGCTTCCGAGCGATGATGAGCGGCGGATATTTTTCTCGCTGCAGAGACTTGGCAAGCCCATCGCCCTAGCGGTCAATAAGATCGACGGCAAGCGCGACGAGGAGCGTAGCTGGGAGTTTAACGAATTCGGCGTTAAATTTTTCCCGATCTCCGTCTCGCACAACAGCGGCATCGATGAGCTGAAAGAGTGGATATATGGCTTTTTGGACCCTGCGCCCGCGAGGCAGGACGAGGATGAAATTTTTGATGATTTTATAGAGGGCTTTAACGACGAGGGCGAGCCGAAAGAGGGGCGCGACGAGGAATTTTATGCTAGTAAAACCATCGGCGTGGGCATCATCGGGCGGGTAAACGTCGGCAAATCAAGCCTTCTAAACGCGCTTGTGGGCTCGCAGCGCTCGGTCGTGAGCGATTACGCGGGCACGACGATCGATCCGGTGAACGAAAGCACGGAATTTGGGGGGCGCACGCTCGAGTTTATCGATACAGCAGGCATTCGCCGCCGCGGCAAGATCGAGGGCATCGAGCGTTTCGCGCTAAATCGCACCGAAAAAATTTTACAAAACTCCGACATCGCGCTTTTGGTGCTTGACGCAAGCGAGCCGCTAAACGAGCTGGACGAGCGCATCGCGGGGCTTGCGGCCAAATTTGAACTCGGGCTCATCATAATTTTAAACAAATGGGATCTTTGCGAGCGCGATTACGACGAGTTTTGCCGCGATCTGCGCGATAGGTTTAAATTTCTTTCCTACGCGCCGATCATCAGCGTCAGCGCGACGGACAGGAAGCGGATACATAAAATTTACCCGCTCATTTTGGAGGTTTATTCAAATTTCACGCGCAAGCTCGGCACCGCAAGGATCAATGAAGCGGTAGAGGCCGCGATAAAGGCGCATCCGATACCTCGCGAGCGGGGCAAATCGGTTAAAATTTACTACGCCGCGCAGATCGGCTTTGCGCCGCCGAAGATCGCTCTTGTAATGAACCGCCCAAGTGCGCTACATTTTAGCTACAAGCGCTATTTGATGAACAGGCTGCGCGCGAGCTTCGCTCTTTCGGGAAGTCCGCTAGTGCTGCTACCGCGCAAAAAAGGTGAGAGCGATGAAGAGCGGTAACATCGTGCTCATCGGCTTTATGGCGGTCGGCAAGGGCACGGTAGCGCGGGCTCTGGCTGCGCAAAGCGGGATGTTTGCGCTTGATTGCGACGATATGATCGAAAGCTACGCCAATAAAAAGATCGGGCAAATTTTTAAAGAGCAGGGCGAGCAGAGCTTTAGAAAGATGGAGGCGGGCCTTGCGAAATTTTTAGAAAAGTCCGTCCGATGCGCCGTGATCTCCACCGGCGGCGGCTTTTACGCCGTGAAAAATTTAAACAAAATCGGCACCGTCGTGTATCTGAAATCAAGCTTTGAGGGGATCATTAATCGCTTAAAAAATAGCGAGAACGCGGAGAAAAAATTTGCCAAGCGCCCGCTGTTAGCGGATCTGCAAAAGGCCGCGGCGCTGCACGCTCAAAGAGACGGGGCGTATGAAAAAAAGGCCGACATCGTAATCGACGTCGAAAATAAAAGCGTGAAAAAGATCGTAAAAGAAATTTGTTCCGCCTGCGACGGGCTAAATTTAAAAGGAAAAAAGATGTCTAAGCAGAAGTGCTCTGGCGGCGGCAAAAATTCCGAGCCGCACGGCAAAGAGGGCAAAGGCGATAAGCTTAAAAAGAAAGAGGCGCTAAAGCAAAAGCTGCGTGAGCTACTGGAGGGCTTAGAGCGCGAGGAAATTCCAAAGCGGGTGATCGCGTGGCACTTCGATCTTTACGAGCCTTACGCGCTGCAGCTCGCGGGATCGAGCAGCTTTGATGCGGATGACGACGACTGGGCGTGCGAGGACGAGGATGAATTTTATCCGCAAAGCTCGCGCTTGCAGCTTGATTTTTTAAGCGAGCTTTCGTGGCGACAGGTTTTAAAAATGCTCGTGCAGGCTCTGCGCGAGCTGCGAGAGCAGATGCCAGATGCAAAAATTTTTAAGTGCAAGCACGTTGCCGCGGGTTTTGTGGACGGCGATCTGATTTTGATTTAAAGGAGCAATGATGAGAATTTTAACGGGTCTTCAGCCTAGCGGTAAGCTACATTTGGGCAATTACTTCGCGAGTATCAAGCAGATGGTGGATGCGCAAAACGCGGGTGAGCAGATGTTTATGTTTATCGCAAACTACCATGCGCTCACGTCCGTAAGCGACGGCGCAAAGCTTAAAAACTCAACCTACGAGGCCGCCGCGGCGTTTTTGTCGCTGGGGATCGATCCGAAAAAGACGGTGTTTTGGGTGCAAAGCGACGTGAAAGAGGTGCTGGAGCTTTACTGGATTTTAAGCGGATATGCGCCGATGGGGCTGCTCGAGCGAGCACACGCATACAAAGATAAGATCGCAAAGGGCTTTGAGAGCAAACACGATCTGTTCAGCTACCCCGTGCTGATGGCGGCGGACATCCTGCTATATAGCGCGGAGGTCGTGCCTGTGGGCAAGGATCAGATCCAGCACGTCGAGATCGCTCGCGACATCGCGCTTAAATTTAACAACGCCCACGGCGAAATTTTAACTATTCCGCAAGCGCGCGTAAATGATGAAGTGGCGATCGTGCCGGGCACCGACGGTGCCAAGATGAGTAAGAGCTACGGCAATACGATCGATATTTTTGCGGATGCTGCGACGTTAAAGAAGCAAATTTCAAGTATCGTAACGACCTCCGAGCCGCTAGAGGCGCCTAAGCAGTGGCGCGGGTGCAATGTCTATAACATCGCAAAGCTATTTTTAAACGAAGCGGAGCAGACGGAGCTACAAGCTCGTTACGAGCGGGGCGGCGAGGGGCATGGGCATTTTAAGGTGTATCTAAACGAGCTCGTGCAGGGCTACTTCAAAGATGCGCGAGATAAATTCGAATACTATCAAAGCCATCGCGAAATTTTAGACGAGATGCTAAGACAGGGCGCGCAAAGGGCGGCTGCGACGGCTGCTTCATTGATGCAAAAGGTTCGCGCCGCCGTGGGGATTTATCGCTAAGGAGAGTGAGATGACGGATTACGCTAGAGAAATTTTATCTGACGGCAAGCTGCTTCGGCAGAAGCTGGAAATTTTTTTTGCAAACTCCTAGTAAGGTTGAAATTTACGCACGTGCCTGCGAGAAATTTTTCGCCGCGGGTAAGCAGCGCGAGTTAAATTACGTAAGTACGTGGAGCTGGTGGGGATTTTTCGGCACGCTGTTCTTTTTTCTGTACCGCAAGGAGTATAAAATTGCCGCAGCCCTATTTGCCGTTATGGTAATTTCTTGCTTCGTTCCGTTTTTGGATGGACATGATAGAACTATAGGAACGGCGATTAGCGTCAGTAGCGGGACTATGGCGAAATATTACGTTTGCGATAGTTTTGTTTCATTGCTAGATAAGCAGGACGATGAAGCCCTAAGACGGGGCGGCGGCGTGAATAGATGGGCGATATGGCTCGCGGTAATATTTTACGCTTTGGTCGCAATCGTGTTTGCGCTGATAATTTCAAACGGCGGCAAAGCTTAGTCATTTTAAACGGCTTCCGCGCTCAAAAACGCTAAATTTTAAAAAGGAGTAAGAATGAAAGCGATCGTAACGGTGATCGGCAAAGACAAGGTTGGCATTGTGGCGGGCGTTTCGGCTAAGCTCGCGCAGCTTGGGCTAAACATAGACGACATCAGCCAGACGGTTTTGGACGAGTTTTTTACGATGATGGCGGTGGTTTCCAGCGAGGAAAAGCAGGACTTTACGGCCCTACGCGAGGAGCTAAACGAGCTAGGCGAAAAGCTAAAAGTAAAGATCAACATCCAAAGCTCGGCGATATTTGACGCCATGCACAACATCTAAGGCGCACAGATGGACATCAAAAACGTAACCGAAACGATCGCTATGATCGAGGAACAAAATTTCGACATCCGCACGATCACGATGGGCATCAGTCTGCTTGACTGCATCGATCCCGATATTGACAAGGCGGCGGAGAAAATTTACGCAAAGATCACCGACAAGGCGCGCGATCTGGTAAAGGTCGGCAATGAAATTTCAGCAGAGCTCGGCATCCCGATCGTAAATAAGCGCGTCTGCGTAACGCCTATCGCCATCATCGGCGCGGCGACGAACGCTACTGACTACGTCCCGCTAGCTAAGGCGATGGACGAGGCGGCGCAAAAGGTCGGTATCGACTTTATCGGCGGCTTTTCGGCGCTAGTGCAAAAGGGCTACGCAAAGGGTGATAAAATTTTAATCAACTCCATCCCCGCCGCGCTCGCCGCGACGCAGAAGGTCTGCTCGTCGGTAAATATCGGCTCCACCAAGACGGGCATAAATATGAGCGCGGTCGCTGATATGGGGCGCGTAATCAAAGAAACGGCGCGGCTTTCGGATCTCGGCGCCGCAAAGCTAGTCGTATTTGCCAACGCCGTCGAGGATAACCCCTTTATGGCGGGCGCATTTCACGGCGTGGGCGAGGCAGAAGTCGTCATAAACGTGGGCGTATCGGGCCCCGGCGTCGTTAAGCGCGCGCTTGAGAAGGTGCGCGGAGCAAGCTTTGACGTGGTCGCCGAGACTGTGAAAAAGACTGCGTTTAAGATCACGCGCATCGGACAGCTCGTAGGCCAAATGGCGTCCGAGCGGCTGGGAGTGAAATTTGGCATCGTAGATCTCTCGTTAGCCCCAACCCCGGCGGTGGGCGATTCGGTAGCGCGCGTGCTTGAGGAGATGGGACTAGAGCGCGTCGGCACGCACGGCACGACGGCAGCTCTAGCGCTACTAAACGACGCGGTCAAAAAGGGCGGCGTCATGGCGTGCAACCAAGTAGGCGGGCTTAGCGGCGCGTTTATCCCCGTCTCCGAAGACGAGGGCATGATAGCCGCAGTGCGCGCAGGCTCGTTAAATTTAGAAAAGCTCGAAGCGATGACCGCGATCTGCTCGGTGGGGCTCGATATGATCGCGATCCCCGAGGATACGCCCGAGCAAACGATCGCCGCGATCATAGCCGACGAGGCCGCGATCGGCGTGATAAATCAAAAAACGACCGCCGTGCGCATAATCCCAAAAGGCAAAGAGGGCGACACGCTGGAGTTCGGCGGCCTGCTCGGTAGCGCGCCCGTGATGAGCGTAAATAAAAACTCATCCGCGGACTTCATCGCCCGCGGCGGCCAGATCCCAGCACCCATTCATAGTTTTAAAAACTAAATTTAACCGCTTAAGGAGGGAAAATGAGGGCGTTTGCGTTATTTGCGGCAGCTTTGCTTTTAAGCGGCTGCTCCATAATCTCGGCATTTTATAGCAAGGAGAAAAAATTCGAGCTGGCGGGCTTGGGGCAAGACGGGGTTTATAGGACTTCGGACGGCAGCACAGACACGCTAATAAAAATAACGTCCGCCCGCACAAAAGAGGGCGAGCCGTATCGTATAATCCACACGCTGGAAATTCCTAAAAATTCTACCCAGACGGATTTTGATAGCAACGATAAAGAGGTATTTAAAATAGACTGCTCCAAGAATCGTTGCTCGCCCGAATATGACAGGGAGCCGAAAAGAATCGCCATTTCTTGGCCCGCGCCGAATGGAGGCGGCGTTTTTGACGGCGTCATATATCTAAAAAATTTACGGCTCGTAAAGGCGTATTAAATTTGCGGATTAAAAGTGCGTAAAATTTATAAAATTTAGCGGGTAAATTTTAAAATTTAGGAGCCAAAATGGATAAGCTTAGAGAAAGATATATCGCGCTTCAAAAGGCGTTTTGGGATTCTGACGGCGGAGCGGCGAGCATTTTGGCGCTGTATGAGTTCAAAGACGAGCTCGAAAAATGCGGTGAAAGGGAAGCAAAGCCAGTACTCGTGGACGTTTATGAGCTACTTGAGCTAAAAAAGAGCGCCTGCGAACTATTAACTAAAATTTGCGATCCAAAGGACAGAAAGCAGCTTAAAAAGCTCGACTATCTGCGGCAATACGGCGCAGACGGCGACGCGGACGCGATAAAGCGCCCCAAAACCGCAAGCAAAGTGACACGTGCGAGCGAAAAATCAAAAGCCCTGCCTCATTTTTGCTACCACCCGGATCCCTTCAAAACAGACGTGTTTAAAGAGGATGCGAACGTGGTTTGCGAGTGCTGCGGGCAGGCGACGGGCGTTTATTATCGCGGTAGCGTTTACTGCACGGCGGACGTGAAATATCTCTGCCCACACTGCATCGCTAGCGGCGCGGCTGCGGCGAAATTTGACGCCAGCTTCATCCAGGACGCCGATCCTCTGCCGTCAGGCGCTGCGGACGCGCAGGGCAAAACCGAAGAGCTGTTTAAAAGGACGCCGGGGTATTTTAGCTGGCAGGGGGCGCATTGGCTCACGTGTTGCGACGATTACTGCGAGTTTTTAGGCGACGTTGGCACGAAGGAGCTGCAGGATTTGGGCGCCCTGGAGGAGGTCTTTGCCGAATACGCTCTGCGCGAGGAATTTGCGGTAGAGGACGTGCGTGACTGCCTCGTCGCAGGAGGCGACACGGCGGGCTATTTGTTCAGATGTCTGCATTGCGGGAAATATAAAATTTATGTCGATGCGAGCTAAAATTTTAAAGTAGCGGCGGAATTTTAAATTTTAAACTTCGCCAGGAATTTTAGGCCCCCGCGAGCATAAAATTTTAAAATTTAGGCCTTAGCGGCTCAATCGAAATTTTAAAATTTAGGCGGGTCGTATTTAAGGGCGCATTTATTGGATAGCGCAT
>NZ_CALIMW010000202.1 GCF_938045405.1 uncultured Campylobacter sp.
TTGCTCTCTCCCTTGTCAATTTAATAAAAATCTGTTACATTTAAACAAAGCTTAAAGATGTTTGGATTAAATGAGGCTGATTTTGCAGCCGTAAAGCTCAAGATTGATAGACAACGAAAGTTTTTGCAGGATTACAAATTCGTAAATTCTTTCGGCGAGGAAAGAAGCCTGCTTTCGGTCTCGAAGTCCGCAAATTTTTCAAGCACCTATTACGCCGAGGTAGCCAATAGGACAAATACTATACATATGCTTTCAGTCAAGCATGAGCTAGTGCCCGTGTTTCTTACTATCACGCTTAATGGTTGCTTCCGTAAGGCGCTAGTGGGTAATTTTGCTACTTTTACTACCAAGGACATTAGATCGCTTCCGATCGAGCAGAAGCAAAAGCTTAATGAGGGCGTTCCCTTTAATATAAGGGATTTAGCCAGCATTTTAAATTATAATTTTCATAAATTTACTATGCGGTTTAGGCGTATTTACAAAGGCGAGGTATTTCAGTATATACGCACCTTTGAGCCGCATAAAAATGACGGCGTGCCGCATATTCATGCTCTGATATATGCCCCAAGGCATACAATCCCTTACTTGCTTAAAATTTATAAAGACGTGTTCTACGCTCCGCAGAATTTAAGAAACGAGCGTTTGACCGCGGCTCAGATAGCGAATGGCGAGATAAATGGGTTTCAGACCTCTATAAACAACGCCACTGGCTACGTGATGAAGTATATTACAAAGACCTTTATAAATTTCAACGAAACTGACGATATTAACGAGGTTCAAGCGTGGTTTATAAAGCATAAAATTCGCAGGTTTTTATCCTCGCAAAACCCAATCCCGCTTTGGGTTTACCGAAAGATAAATTTTATTAAAAGCCTGCGTGATCTCGGCAACCTTAACATTCTAAAAGATTTCAACGATACGCTTATAGAATGGGATTATAAGAGCCAAAGTATCTTTATGAGTATTCCTTATACTTCAGAGGAGCTAATTTATGAGGACGGACACCTGCTATATTACGTCTGCGGTCGGCTCGTGCACGAATACGTAAAGGATACTAAGCCTATTCTAAATAGCAGCAAAATCCAATCTCACGAGTTTAAATCTATTCAAAAGGTTTATAACGGCGATATTAAACCGGTTTCTCACAATCCATACAAGATATTTCGCACCGTCTGGAAAGATATGAGCGACGAGCGTCTAAAATTATACTGGCGCGATAATTGCAAAGAAATGACCGATGACATTCTAAGCGTTCAAGATTATGCTATGCTCGAAAACGAGATGATAGAGCGCGGTTTTTTACAGCGTCTGAAAAATCATATTAGACCTTTTAGCGAGCACGCATACGAGGATATGGATAATTTGATATTCAAATACTCTAATCAAGGGCTTATGCCGTATCCATTTTAAAAATTTAAAGGAGAAACAATGAAATATATAGCAACTCTTTCAGGCGGTAAGGATAGCACTGCAATGGTCGATATGTTACTGCGTAATCAAAGACCGCTTGATTATATTGTGTTTAAGGATACTTTACACGAGTTTGAGTTGATGTATCGTTACGTTGAGCGGTTAAGTGAATACTTTAAAGCTCGCTATGGTAAAGAAGTTATCGTTCTTAAACCCGAAATTTCGTTTGAGGATAGTGTGTTTGGTAAAATTTCAAGAGGACAGCTTGAGGGTTACATTCGTGGTTTGCCTACGCCTCAGTTTATGCCCTGCACCTGGCGCAGAGAGAGCAAAACTCGTCCTTTTGAGCGTTGGATAAAAGGGCAAAAGATCGAGGAATATAAAATTTATATCGGCTATACAATGTCCGAAATTCACCGAAAAATGGCGGGCGACGAGTTTTTGTATCCGTTAATCGACGATTTTTCGATGAGCGAAATGGATTGTGCGGCGTATTTGAGAGAGCGCGAAATGGAAAACCCGTTG
>NZ_CALIMW010000203.1 GCF_938045405.1 uncultured Campylobacter sp.
AAAATTTGAGATATTCTCGCTTACAGCCGCATCTATCGGCATCGCGCCCGCCGTTTTAGCGCCGCGGCAGACGGAGCCCGCGCGCCTCGCAGAAACCGCCTCCCGGTTTGCCATTTTTGAGTGCGCCTCAAAGCCTGACGATACCGCGCCGACCGCTCGATTTGCTACCCTCGCTTTTAGCGGCAAATTTACCGCCCCCTCACACTCCTTAAAATTTTTAAAATTCTCGCGCTTTGTAAAATACGCAAGCACTGCAGGATGGAGCTTGCTTTTAAAATTTAACCCCGCGCCGTTTACGTGCGGGTTTGGCACAAAGCAGAGGACCTTCACTCGCGGCTCCCCACAAGCGCTTCAGGCTCACTCTTGCCGAGTGAATTTGCGTCAGGCGTCGCCGAGCTCGCAAGCGCTTCAAACTCGCTCTCGTCGATCACCCGCACGCCAAGCGAGCGAGCTTTTTGTAGCTTGGAGCCCGCTTCTGCGCCTGCGAGCACGAAGTCAGTCTTGGCAGATACCGAGCCCTGCACCTTCGCGCCCATCGCCAAAAGCCTGGCCTTAAACTCGTCGCGCGGACGGCTAAGCGTGCCGGTGATGACGACGCTGCGGTCCGTGAAGACGCTTTTGACGGTCTGCATCTCGGGCGCGCGAGGCGCGATGATTTCGCTTAGATTTAGAATTTTTTCGCGATTTATCTTACAAAACTCCGCTAGGCTCCTCGCCATCGCTTCTCCAAAGCCTTCCAGTCGCAGAATTTCATCCTCGCTCGCATCCAGCCAATCCTGCCCGAATGCCGCGGCGATCTTGCGCGCGGCCACCTCGCCGATGTGTTCGATCCCTAAAGAAGCGATGAAGCGCTCAAGCGGCGCGTTTTTGCTCGCATTTATCGCACCCAAAAGATTTGAAATTTTTTTATCCGCAAAGCCCTCAAGATCCGCCAAATCCTGCGCGCCGAGGGCGTAAATATCGCCGATCTTTGAAATTTTGCCGCTTTCAAAAAGCTGCGTAATCGTCGCGTCGCTTAGCCCTTCGATATTCATGCATTTTTTTGAGCAGAAATAGATCAGCGAGCCTATCACGCGCGCCTTGCAATCGAGGTTTTGACACTTTATGAGCGCGCCTTCGTCAAGCAGCCTCTCGCCGCAGACAGGGCAGCGATCCGGGCGCGAAATTTCGCTCTGCGTGCCGTCTCTGCGCTGTTTGTAAACGCTCGTGATCTTCGGGATCACGTCGCCGCTGCGGATGATGCCTACGAAGTCGTTTTTCATCAGCCCAAGTCGCGCGATCTCGTCGAAATTATGAAGCGTCGCGTTTGAAACGTTCGCACCATCGATATTTACGCTATCTACGACGGCTACGGGGGTTACCGCGCCGGTGCGGCCGACCTGCAGATTGATCTCGCGCAGCCGCGTTACCTTTTCGACCGCGGGGAATTTATACGCGACCATAAAGCGCGGAAATTTCACCGTATAGCCCATCTGTGCGCACTTTGAAAGCTCATTTACTCGGATTACCATGCCGTCTAGCATCAGGTCTTTGCTCGCACGCATGCTATGCAGCGCCTCGTACGCGCTCCTGATCTCGCTCGCGTCCTTGCAGATACGGCAAAACTCGTCGCGTAAGAAACCTAGGCTACGCACAAACTCCATTATCTGCGAGTGCAGCGCAAAGCTTAGCGAATGCTCGCCCACCCCCCACGGGATAAATTTTAGCTTCCGCTTCGCTACGATCGCGCTATCTAGCTGGCGCAGGCTTCCTGCGGCTGCGTTGCGCGGGTTTGAAAACAGACTCTCGCCGTTTGCGGCGCGCTCGTCGTTTAGCGCGTCAAAATCGCTCTTTGCGATCAGCGTCTCGCCGCGGATCTCGATCCTTTGCGCGTAGGGGATCTGAAGCGGCACCGATTTGATCGCTCTTGCGTTTTGCGTCACGTCCTCGCCTATGAGCCCGTCGCCGCGCGTCGCCGCGCTTATCAGCACGCCGCCTTCGTAGGTCAAATTTAAGCTCGCGCCGTCAAATTTCGGCTCGACGTAAAACTGCGCGCCGCTCTTTTCGCCGCGAGCTAGCCACGCCAAAAGGTCCGCGTCGTCGAAAATATCCTCCATCGACCACATCTGCGCGCCGTGAGCGAGCTTGGAAAAGCCCTCGCTGATCGCGCCTCCGATGCGCCGTGTAGGCGAGTAGGGCAGCGCGAGCTCGGGGTTTTGCTGCTCGAATTTCTCCGCTTGCGAATAAAGTTCGTCGTACTCCTCGTCGCTCGCGATTGGCTTATCGTCGGTGTAATATGCCCGCGCCCACGCATTTAGCGTATCTACTGCAGATCTGTATTCATCGTAGTTCATCTTGCGCTCGCATCTTTAAATTTTAAAATTCCGCGCACCGCTAAAATTCCATGCGCTGCTAGAATTTTACACTCAGCGGCGAGCCCCTGCATCCCAAATTCCGCGCCGCGCGGCTCGTTAGTTTTAAATTTAACGCCGTGCGCAGAGTTAAATTCCGTGCCGTGCAGCTCGTTATCGTTAAATTTTATGTCGCGTAGCCCGCTCGCTTTAAATTTCGTGCTTAAAAAGGCGCGATCAAATTCCATTGCCGAACTCCTTTAGCGCGCGCTCGTAATCAGCCGGCGTGTCGATGCCGATGCTCGCAGTTTCGATCCCAAGCATCGCGATCTTCTCGCCCGCGCTTATGGCGCGAAGCTGCTCGAGTTTTTCGGTATCTTCCAGCGCTGAGGCGGGCAGGGCGCAAAAGCGCTTTAAATTTCGCACGCTGTATGCGTAGATGCCGATGTGTCCGAGGTAGCACTCGCATGCCGCGCGTGGATAGGGGATGAGCGAGCGCGAAAAATAGATCGCAAAGCCTGCGTTATCAAGCACTAGCTTGACTAAATTCGGATCCTCTGCCGCCTGCTGGCTTATGTATTTATAGCAGCTCGCCATAAATGCGCCCTTTTGCGCGATCATGGCGTTGGCGAAATCTTTAAATTTAATCAAATTTTCGCTCTCGAAAAAGGGCTCGTCGGCTTGGATATTGATGATGATCTCGTCCTCCGCAAGCGCTGCGTTCGCGACCGCTTCAGCGATGCGGTCGGTGCCGCTTTGATGCTCGCGCGCGGTGAGAACGGCGTCAAAGCCGTAATCTTGCGCGATCTTTAAAATTTGCGGCTCATCCACGGCGATTAGCACGCGGTCTGCTTTGGCGGCGTTTTGAGCGGTTTTGATAAACATCGGCACGCCGTCAAACTCACATAAAATTTTATTTTTAAAGCGCGTCGAAGCAAGGCGCGCGGGGATTACTATCATTTTTTGATCCACTCCATTATGGCGTTTTTGATCTCGCTTTGTTCCACGACGCTGGAGTGAACCTGCGGCGCGCTAAAAAGGCGCGAGATCTGCGGCGGAATGTCGCTGCGAAATTCCTTCGAAAGCGCGATCATATCGGCTTGCTCGTCCTCGCAAGCCCTGCCTTTGATCGCGCCGATCATCGACGGCGTAAATTTAATCCATTTCGCGGTTGAAACGACGAGATTTAGGCGACTTTCGTCAAGTAGCTTAAAGCAGGTCGCCGTGTGCGGGTCGATCAGCACGCCGCGGCTGCTTTCTTGCTTGATAAATTTAGCGCACTGCGCATCGTCGCAAAAATCCGCCTCGAAGACCTCGCGCAGCTTCGCAAGCTCGCTCGCGCTAAGCTGATAAAATTTATCTCGCGCCAGGCTTTGCATCAGCTCGCTCGTGCGCGCATCGCCGAACATATCGCTAAGCAGCCGCTCGACGTTGGAGCTAACTAAAATATCCATCGCAGGGCTGATCGTGCGGATGAGCTCGCGCCCGCGTAGATCGTAGATGCCGCGCGTAAAAAGCTCGGTTAGGATATTGTTCGCGTTTGAAGCGATCTTGATTTTGCCGATCTTTGCGCCCATCTTTTTGGCGAAATACGCTCCCAGCGCGTTGCCGAAATTTCCGCTAGGCACTATTACGTCGAAAGTATTAAATTTAGAGCCCTGTTTTACGCTCTGCGCGCTGTTTGCGCCCGCTGCGGCGTCTAAATTTTGACTGCACGCCTGGCACTGATCGCTTTGCTTTAAATTTTGCTCGGGGCTCAATACGCCGTGCTTTGAGAAATAGATGCTAGCGTAGATATAGTAGATGATCTGAAATAAAATCCTGCCGAAATTTACCGAGTTTGCGGCGCTTAAGTTTAAATTTGCCCGCGCGAGCTCGTTTCTGAAATCATCGTCAGCCAGCAGCGATTTTAGCGCGCGTTGCGTATCGTCGAAGTTGCCGCGCACGCCTAAAATTTTAAGATTTGTCGCGCTTTGCTTTACCATCTGCTGGCGCTGTATCTCGCTCGTGCCGCCCTGCGGGTAGAGGCAGACCGCTTTGATATTTTCGTCGTCCGCAAAAGCCTCCAGCGTCGCAGGCCCAGTGTCGCCGCTCGTGGCGCACATTATTAAAAATTTTTCATTCCTGGATTTTGCGATGCTTTTTAAAAGCGCGCCGAAGGGCTGCAGCGCCATATCCTTAAACGCAAGCGTCGGGCCGTGGTAAAGCTCCAAAATATAGGCGTTCCCGCTTAGTTTTTTAATCTGAATGGGGCAGGCGGGATTTTCAAATTTATCGTAGCGCTTTAGCGCGTCTTCAAAGACCTCGCTGCTTACGTCAAAATCGAAGCTCTCGATGATTTTAAGCGCGATCTGTTTGTAGCTCAGATCCTCGCACTGCTTTAAAAAATCCTCGCTCAAAAGCGGCAGCCTCTCGGGGCTGAAAAGTCCGCCGCCGCTCGCGCTCGGATTTAGTAGCGCGTAGCTAAGATCCGCTTTTTGCGAAAAATCTCTCGTAGAAACCAGTTTCATCTTTTTCCTTTTTAAAATTTTAAAATTTACGCCCGCCTAGGCGCTTTAAATTTGATCGCTTAGGTCGCTTGCGCGGACTTGCGGCATCGCCGCTTTAAGCCTGCCGCCTCCGCGCTCGCGCCTAAATTTCTTCCTTTATTAAACTTCCTATGCCGCCGTCCGTGAAAAGCTCAAGCAGGATCGAGTGCGGAATTTTGCCGTTGATGATATGCGCGGCACTTGTGCCGTTTCGCACGCACTGCAAGCACGCATCGACCTTTGGGATCATGCCGCCTGCGATCGTGCCGTCCTTTTTAAGCTTCGAAATGAGCGCGGCATCAAGCTTGCTGATTAAATTTCCCTCTTTATCGAGCACTCCGTCAATGTCGCTTAAAAATATAGCCTTGCTCGCTTTTAGCGCGGCTGCGATCCTGCTGGCGCAGAGATCGGCGTTGATATTAAAGCTCACGTTTTCGTCCGTCTCGCCGCCCGCAAGCGGGGCGATCACCGGCAGATAGTCCTTTTGTAGTAGGTCATTTATCAGCTTGGTGTTTACCTCGGTGATCTCGCCTACGAATCCGTATTTTTTCTCATCGAGGAATTTTGCCCTCAAAAGCCCGCCGTCCTTGCCGCTGATACCGATCGCGGGCGCGCCGTTTTGGTTCAAAAGCGCCGTGATCTCTTTATTTACCGCGCCGCTTAGCACCATCTCGGTAATTTCGATCGCGTCTTTATTCGTTACGCGAAGACCGTCCTTAAACTCGCTGCGCACGCCGATCTTATCCAGGGTCTGATTGATCTTTTTGCCGCCGCCGTGCACGACGATGATCTTGATGCCGACCATATGCAAAAGCACGATATCGCGGGCGAAATCAAGCTTGAGCGTATCGTCGGTTTGCGCCGCGCCGCCGTATTTGACGACGAAAATTTTATCTCTAAATTTACGGATATAGGGCAGCGCGGAGATGATGACTTCGGCGGTTTTGCTCTTTTTTATCATAAAATTCCTTTAAAAACCTTATTTTATCATAGCTTGGTTTATGTAGTTTTGAATTTTGCGGATAAAGTTTTCGCTTAGCTTTAAATTTAGCAAAATCACCGAAATTTCCGCGCCCAAATCCCTTAATTTCACGTAATCTTTCGCCGTGCAAAGGATATGCTCCGCATCCTCGCGCCTTAACAGCTCTAAAATCTGCTCTTTTTTGAAATCATAATGGTCGGGGAAAAATGCGTGGGCTTTTGCGAGCGGCAAAAACTCTTGCAAGCGCCAAGGCTTGGCGATAGCGCTGATTAAGATCGTGCGGGATCTCTCAAGACCAGCCTCTTTGGAATTTAAAATTTTATTCGCGACGGCGAGGTTTAAATTTGAAATTTCATCCGCGGCGGTTTTTAAATTTAAATCCAAAATTTTATCCGCGGCGAGATTTGAAATCTCATCCGCAGGATTTGAAATTTCATCCATGCCGTTTAGCTTGCTTTGCAGATCCGCCGCCGAAACGATTTTAAGCTCCTGCGAGATGTCGCTCGGAGCGGGTATGAAATCTGCAAATTTATAAAAAAACGGCGGGTAGCGATACGCGGCGAAGGGCAGGCAAAAGGGCAGCTTCGGCGCGCTTTGCGGGCGCAACAAGATATCAAATTTAGAGATATTAAATTTAGAAAATCCGTCGTCTAAGATCGCCAGCTCAAAGCCGAGAGTTTGCGCGCGCAAAATCCCTGCGGCGCGATCTTCGCTGACGATTACGTTTGCGCCGCGTAAAAACAGCGCGTATTCCATCGCCTCGTCTCCGCTTTGCCGCACATCGCAAAGTATCCGTCCGCCGAGCGCCACTTCGAGCAAGCCTCTACTTTTGCGCCCGTATCCGCGAAGAATGATGCAGGTTTTGAGTCTGGGATTAAATTCTTTAAAAAGCGCCCGCACCAGCGGGGTTTTGCCGCTTCCGCCGAGGGTTAAATTCCCGACGCTGATTATTGGAATTTCAAATTTTTGCGGCTTAGCAAAGAGCCTTTTTAGGCAGACGATCAGCGTATAAAGTAGCGATAACGGTGCTAAAATCACCCCTAGCGCAAGCCATGCGGGGCTCGGGTCGTATAGGTTTCGCTCGATTAGGAGTTTAAACACGATTTTGCGCTATCTCTTTGATCTGCTCGCAGATGTAGCTCACATCGTCGTCGCTAAGCGCCGTGTAGATCGGCAGGGATAAAATTTGCTGATAGTTTTTAAGCGCATTCGGGAAATCATTGACTTTGTAATTGTATTTGCTTTTGTAGTAGCTTAGCAGATGCACCGGCACATAGTGCAGCGAAACGCTCACTCCGCGCGAGATCAGCGCCTTGGCGAAATCGTCGCGGTTTTTGTCGATCTTTACGATGAATTGAGTATAGATATGCTCCTCGCTGTCGCTTGGAAGCGTCACGTGAGGGCAGTTTGCGAGCTGCTCGCGATACGCTGCGGCGATCTGCTTGCGGCGCTTTATAAAGGCGTCGGTTTTTTCAAACTGGGCGATGGCGTAGGCGGAATTTATGGCGTCAAGATCGTATTTTTGACCGATGCGATCGACGTCGTAGGTAAAGGACATATTGCCGTCTTTGTAAAAGGCGTCCCCTACGATGCCGCCGTTTCTTAAAATTTGCGCGGCGCTTGCTATCTCATCGTCGTTCGTAACGAAAAAGCCCGCCGTAGAGATCGCGTCTTGCGCTTGAGGATTGATCTGAAAGCACGATATGAGCGAGCTTTTAAGCGCTCCGATTTTTGCGCCCTTATAGGTAGCGCCCATAGCGCGGCACGCATCGTCTATAAGGATGATATTTTCGCTTTTGGCGACCTCGCTGATGGAGTCTATATCCGCAGCAAGTCCCGCGATGTGCGAGATGAAAGCGCATTTTAGCTTCTTGTGGCGGTTTTGATCTATCGTGCGAGCAAGGCTTTCGCTCGTGATATTAAAGCTTATCGGATCGATATCTACGAAAATGGGCTCGGCGTCGAAGTGGCGGATCACTTCGGCAACGTTAGGGAAGGAATTTACGGAGCATAAAATTTTATCTCCGCGCTTAATATCCATTGCACAAAGCGCCAGATGCAGCGCCGTCGTGCCGCTCGTGGTCGATACGGCATGCTTTACGCCGAAATATTTACAAATATCCTCTTCAAAAATTTCGCTATATCTTATATCGCTGTTGTAGAGGGCGCTTTTAATTAAGTCTTCCTCTTTTTTATCGATTTGAGCCTTATAAAACGGTATCTCTTTCATAAATCTCTCCTTAGTGTGCGGGCTCTATGCGGGCGACCGCGGGCGCGCGAAGCTTAAAATTATTTTTAAGGATTCTACGGATGATAAATTTCACCAGCTCTTGATTGTGGCGCGAGTTTTGCAGATATTTTAGATCGTTTGCGGTTATTTGCTCGCCTGAGCGAAATTTCGTCCGCAGCGTTTCGTGCGAAAAAATATCTCTTAGCACGCTATCTAAAATCTCGTAGCTGTATCCAAGCTCACGCTCGTCGCTTTGATTTTCCCATAGATCGGCGCTTGGGGCTTTTTTTATGATCGCATCGTCTATGCATAAAATTTTTGCAAATTTAAACAGATCGGTTTTTAAAATTTCTCCGATCGGATTAAAAGCGCAGGCCAGATCGCCGTAGATCGTGCCGTAGCCGAGCATCCGTTCGCTAAGATTGCTCGTGCCTACGACTACACCGCGTTTAGCCGCGCTGTAATCATAAAGCAAGCTCATTCTTACGCGCGCGGCGAAATTTCCGATGCGAAGCGGGCTTGCGCTGGGATTTAAAGCGGTAAAATTTTCTACAAATGGCGCGATCTCTTGGATTTCGTAGGGGATATTAAAGGATTCGCAGTGAAAGATGCCGTCTGCCATATTTTCTAAATTTGAACCCGCACTAGGTAGGATAAGTCCGTAAGTGGGGATCTCGGTAAGTGCACAAAGCGCAGAAACCACGGCGCTGTCAAGCCCACCGCTGATACCCACTACAAAGGCGTCCGCGCCCGTTTCATCGAGTCTCTCCGATAAAAAATCGGTCAGTTGCGGCAGCAAATCGTCCAAAAACATAATATTTAGCCTTAAAATTTTACGTTAAATTGTGCGAATTTTAACTATTTTTGGCTAAATTACGGCTTTAATTTAAGCTTAAAAGGAGGATTTAAATGCAAATTTTAAAAAAAGCTTTCGGCGAATATGTGACGAATTGCTACATTCTAAAGGGCGAGCAGGGCGATTTGGTGATCGATCCGGGGCAGGGCAGCTTTGATTGGGTGATGCAAAATACGGGAAAGATCGCCGCGGTTTTGAATACGCACGGGCATTTCGATCATGTTTATGACGATGCGAAGTTGCAAAGGACGGGCGCTAAAATTTATATCCACGAGGAAGACGCCTTTATGCTGCGGGCGGATCCCTTTGAGACGATGCCCGAGCCCATAGAAGCTGATGTGCTCGTAAAAGGGCAGGAGCAAAGCTTTGAAATAGCGGGCTTTAACGTTAAATTTAGTCTTTTTGCCGGACATACGCCGGGCAGCTGTATGATCGAAGCAGGCGGCGTTATTTTTAGCGGCGACGTAATATTCAAAGGCTCTATCGGCAGGTGGGATTTTCCCTTTTCAAGCGGCGCGCAGATGAGAGAGTCTTTGCATAAAATTTTGCAGATAAAGGGCGATTTTACGCTATATCCAGGGCACGGAGCAAATACGAGCCTAGCGGCTGAGAGGCAAAATTTAAAATATTTTTTGCAGCTTTTTGAGCGTTGATAGTTTAAATTTAACCGCGCTTCGTCGCGCAAAGAGCGGCAAAGCGGCGTGAAGCCGGTCGGCGTTAAATTTTTATACTGCTTTGCTTGTGGGCGTTAGAATTTATGCCGCTTTGCTCGCATTGCAGACGCCGAAATTTACCGCTTTATTTGCCGCTGCGGGTGTTAAAATTTCTCCGCCGTGTTTGCTATATGCGTACATGCGCGCTCTGCGTAGATAAAATTTTAAAATTTACCGCCGCTTATTAAATTTAGTAAAATTCCGTGCCGCCGAGCATGCAAGACGCAAAGCGTAACGCAAAAGCAAAATTTAAAATTTGCGCCGCCGTATCGATCCTAGCAGCTACAATGCGATCTAATCCAATTTGGGGCCCGCTAAATTTAGCTAAATTTCACATCCCGCCGAATGCAAAATTTTCCCTGTGAGCCGAATAAATTTCGATAAAATTTTACACGTTTTTAAAGGCGCAGATCTCATTTTATATCAGTGCACGGGTACACGAAAAATGTTTTAAAGGCGCAGATCACGCCCGAAGCCGCACGTAGATACGCCTCGGGGCGGGATAGCCCTCGATCGTGCGCGAGCTATCGAGCGGGTCTAGGAAATTCTCCAAGCTCTGCCCGTCGATCCACTCCGTTTTGCGCTGCTCGCTAGCATCCGTGGGCTTTTGAGCCAAAATTTTAAAATCTCTGAATTTCGCTCGCTCGCACCAATTCTGCAGCGCGCCGACGGTCGGGACGAAGTAGATATTTGAAATTTTTGAGTAGCTGTTTTTCGGACACAGTGCGAAATCGCCCGCTCCTTCGATATACATCGTGTCTAAAAACACTTCGCCACCCGCATTTAGCGAGGCGCGTAGATCTTTTAGCATCTTTACCGGGTCGCTGCGGTGGTAGATGACGCCGAGGCAGAAGATCGTGTCGAATTTATGCTCGTAAAAGGGCAGATGCTCTACGCCCAAAAGCTCGAATTTCGCGCCGCTGCGGAGGAATTTCTCGATAAAGCGAAACTGCAGATAAAATAGCGCGCTCGGGTCAAACCCCACTAGCCGCGCAGGCTTTAGAGCGCTTGCGCGAAACATATAATAGCCGTTGTTGCAGCCCACGTCGGCGACGGTTTTGCCGCTCAGATTTAAAAACGGCCGCAGCAGGTTAAATTTCACGAAGCTTCGCCACTCGGCGTCGATAAAAAGCTCATTCAGCGCAAAAGGCCCCTTGCGCCACGGCTTTAGCGTCCGCGCGATACGCAAAATTTCATCTCTCTGCTCTGCGCTTGCGTTAAAACTCACCCGCACGACGTCGCCGCACTCGCAGTCGCATTCGCCTGTTTTCAGCGCCTCGATCGCGCTTAAAATTTCGCGGGTTTGCCCGCTTTGCAGCTTTTTAAAGTTTTCGTCTCTGATTTTTTGCAGATCCATTTTTAATCCTAAAATTTCAAATTTAGCGCCATTTTAACATAAAATTTTATCCATTTTAAGGCGCAAAGAGATAAAATCGACTTGCAATTCAAGCAAAGGAGCAAAAAATGCAAGAAGCAAAAACGAGAAAATTCAGTCTCAGGTTTAATCACGAAATTTCAAGTAGTGGCGCAGAGGTGCGGCTTTGGCTGCCGTTAGTGCTGCAAGAGCCCTATCAGAGGTTGCTTGGCGAATATCATGCCCGCTCAAATGCGCAAGAGTCGGCTATCTGCGGAGATCATATAAGCACGTACTACGCGCGCTTCGCACCCGATAAAGAGGCAAGAGCGGGCGTCGGCAAATACGGCGAGCAAGGTGTCGTAGGCGAAGAGGATGATTATTTTGAGCTTAGCTTCGATATCGAAATTTCGGAGCGAAATACCGATTTTAGCAAGGTAAGCTTTAATGAAAATGAGCGCTTGAGCCCAGAGATCAAGGAGTTTTTAAAGCCTTCAAAGCTAATTCCGGTAGAAGGCGCTGCGAAACAAAAATCAGACGAGATCACCGGCTCGCTTAAAGGCGATCTGGAAAAGGCGCGCGCGATCTACGAGTGGGTTGCTAAAAATATGAATCGCGATAATAGCGTGATCGCATGCGGCAGCGGCGATGCAGCGGCGATTTTAAGCAGCGGCAAGCTAAGCGGCAAATGCGCCGATATTAATAGCGTGTTCGTATCGCTCTGCAGGGCAGCGGGCATTCCTGCTCGCGCTATTTACGGCATCCGCACGGGCGCAGCGCAGAAATTTTCTCCTGAAATGGGCGTCATGGGCGCCTTAAGTGGCGGTGCGCTTGAAATTTCAGGCGCGCAGCATTGCAGAGCGGAATTTTATCTAAAAGGCCACGGCTGGATCCCGGTCGATCCCGCGGACGTTACAAAGGTGCGATTGGGCGAGAACTTAAGCGAGGATGATTCTAGGCTGGCGCGAGTGCGGGAGTATCTTTTCGGTAACTGGGAGCCGTGCTGGCTGGGCTTTAACTACGCTCGCGAAATCGTGCTAAATCCGCGCCCGGCGCATGTCCCGATTGAAATTTTTTCGCATCCGTATTGCGAAGTGGGCGGCACGCCGAAAGATCCGTACTCGCCTAAAAATTTTATCTACGAGTATTTTTCGCGAGAAATTTAGCCTTCTGGCGGCTTGCATTTTACTGCCGCGATTTGCTTAAGCTAAGCCGCCGCGCTTCGTCGAGGCTCAACCGTTTAATCTAAGCGCACGCTTGGTTTTTGCGACAGCGGCGCTTTTTGCGTGGTTTTGCCTGTGCCACCGATACATACTGCCTGCGCGCCTAGGTTGCGGGCTATCATGCCCGCTTTGGCGAAATTTCGCGCCGTGTCTTTGGGCGAAATTTTGAAATTTTAAAATTCCGCGGCGAGCAAAATTCTAAAATTTTAAAGTGAGCGAAATTTTGAAATTTTAAATATGGATAGAATTTTAAAATTTACGGCTTGCAGAATTTTAAATTTAGCGATTTCAAAGCCGCAAAAGGCTAAAATCCGCGCATAAATTAGGGCTAAGGCTTAGCCATTTTATTTTGAAGGCATTTCATGCAAAGACGCGATTTTTTAAGAAACACTGCGATTTTAGGCGCCGTTATGGCAACTCCGAGTACCATTTTGGGTGGGGAAGAAGTCATTGGCAAAAAGAGAACTTTTGGGCTATCGCTAAATCACGAAATTTTGGAAGAGGGCAAGCAGACTCGGCTTTGGATACCGCTTCCTCTTATCACGGAGTATCAAAAGGTAAGCGACATAAAATTTGACGGCAATTTCAACGATCCGTCCGTGGACTATGGTGAAATTCCGACGCTCTATGCCGGCTACGTCGGGGTGGCAAAGCCCACGCTAAACATTAAATTTAGCGTCGAGACCTTTGAGCGAAATACCGACTTTAGCAAGGTAAAATTTAATCCGAACGAAAAGCTTAACCCCGAGGTAGCGAAGTTTTTAGAGCCTAGCACGCAGATTCAAATCGACGGCGTCGTCAAGCAAAAATCAGACGAGATTGCAGGCGGCATAAAGGGCGATTTGGAAAAGGCGCGCGCGATTTATACGTGGGTGGCAAACACTATGCAGCGCGATAACAGCGTGCTAGGCTGCGGACTAGGGGACGTGAAGCAAATTTTAAGTAGCGGCAAGCTAAGCGGCAAATGCACCGACATAAATAGCGTTTTCGTTGCACTTTGCCGCGCGCAGGGCATCGCCGCAAGAGAGATGTTTGGCATCCGCGTCGGCGCGTCGAGATTTAGCGCTCAAATGGGCGCCGCGCCTAAAGACGGCGTCAGCCATATCTCGGGCGCGCAGCACTGCAGGGCGGAATTTTATCTAAAAGGCCACGGCTGGATCCCAGTCGATCCCGCGGATGTCACGAAGGTGCGATTGGGCGAGAAGCTAAGCAATGACGACAGCAAGCTCACTAAAATCCGCGAGTATCTTTTCGGCAACTGGGAAATGTGCTGGATCGGCTTTAACTACGGCAGAGACTTCACGCTAAGCCCACGCCCAGCGCAGTTTCCGATCAATAATTTCGGCTATCCTTACGGCGAAGTGGACGGCAACACTCTTAATTACTACTCGCCGAAAGATTTCAGCTACGATTACAGATCGAAAGAGTTGTAGCGGTTCGCGTTTTGCTATGCGGCACGTCAGCTTGGGCTTTTTGAGTGGGCATGTAGAGGGACTTTCGGCTAGGCGATTTTGAAGCGGATACATAAAGGCACGCCTGATCTGCGTGCTGCCGCGTCTGCATTGGAAAAAAAATTCCGCGCTTTATTTGGCGTGGAATTTTAAAATTTTTTAGAATTTTGTGAGCAGCGGAATTTTAAAATTTCAAGATGAATAAAATTTTGAAATTTTTCGGCGCGAAATTTTAAAATTTACGGCTTGCGGAATTTAAAATTTCGCCTCTTTGCCACTCTGTGCGAAATTTGGTAGCGGTAAAATTTGCAGATAAAATTCCACGCCTAAAGCCGACGAGGGTGCGACAAGATTATGGCAAGATTATAATTAAAAGGCAAAATTTGAAAACCGAACTAGAAAATCCCGCGCAAGAAACCCCAGCGCAAAAGCGAGAAGATCCTAGCAAAAATCGCTTCAGCGCGCGCAGTCTTTGGCTGATATTTGCCGCGATTTTTAGCGCAGTCGCGGCGACTTTTTGCTGTCTGCCTGCGCTTTTATTTTTGATTTTCGGCGCGAGCTTTTCCATTTTTTCAGGCGCGGAGGCGCTGGAAGGTTACCGCGCGCCGCTTTCTACGTTAGCACTTTTTTGCTTCGCGCTCTCGGCGTTTTTCTTTTTCAAAAAGTCGCGCGCATGCTCGCTACAAAGCGGGCGTAAAAAGTGGATCCTGATTTATGTGCTTTTAGGAGCCTTGCTTGCCTTTATGCTTACATATCCTGAAATTTTAGGAGGGCTTTATGCGTAAAATTTTGTTTTTGATGCTTGGATTTACGGCGCTTTTTGCCGACAAAGAGGTTAAAATTTACGTGGAAAAAATCCACTGCCCGCTCTGCACTACGATCGTGCGAAAGGCGCTTTTGCAAACGCCAGGCGTGATAAGCGCAAAGGTTTCGCAGCAGAGCAAAACCGCGACCGTCGCGGCAAAGGATGATGCAAACGAGACCGCGATGCTTGAGGCAATCGCTAAAACGGGCTATGAAGGCGTAATCGTAAAATAAAAATCCCCGGCAAAATTCGGACTAAATTTTAAATAAAATTCTTGCTAAATTTCGGTAAAATTCATGCGACTTTGCATAAAATTTCATTTTGCGCGGCTTGCCTGCAGCGCAAGCTAGCGCGATTGAAATTCTGCGCGTATTTTGCGGAAGCGCTATGCCGGCGCGGTCGCGTTTAAATTTAGCAGAATTTCGCAAGCGCTTAAGCGAGTGCGGTTGCTTTTAAATTCAACGGGCGTGTCGCAATAACGCGCGGATGTAATAAATTCAAAAGGAGCAAACATGCAAAAAAACGAGGTTATAAACGATTTTAAAAAGCTGTGCGAGATACCGCACTGTAGCTGCGAAACGGAGCAGATGAGGGAGTTTTTAGCGGATTTTGCGCGCTCTCAGGGCTTTAGCGTGAGCGTCGATGAGGCTGGCAACATCCACGCCTTAAAAGGCGAGCCTAAAATTTGCCTGCAAAGCCACTACGATATGGTTTGTGTGGGCGCGGCGCCGAATTTGCAGCTCATCGAAGAGGACGGCATACTAAGAGCCAAAAACTCGACTCTGGGCGCTGATGATGGCATTGGCGTGGCGATGATGATGGGCGCGATGCGGGAGTTTGCGAACCTAGAGTGCCTATTTACCAACGACGAAGAGGTCGGGCTTGTGGGCGCAAACGCCTTTAAGGGTAAAATTTTATCGCCCAATCTACTAAATTTAGACAGTGAAGAGGACGACCGCGTGACGCTAGGATGCGCCGGCGGTATAAACGTAAGCGCAAAAATCGGTACGCAGACCGTTAAAAAGAGCGGTAAAATCTACGAGATCGGCGTCACCGGGCTTAGCGGCGGGCACTCGGGCAACGAGATACACAAAAATATCCCAAACGCAACGAAGCTGCTGGCGAAATTTCTCGCCGAGGAGGGCTGTGAGCTCATAAGCTTGGATTTTGGCGAGAGGAGCAACTCGATCCCTGCAAATGCTGTGTGCAAGGCGCTGTGTGCTCATGAACCAAAACAGCGAGGTCTCGCGTGGGTAAAGAGCCTGGGCGAGGGCGAAGCGGACGTGCTGGTAAATAGCGGCAAAATTTTGGCACTAATTAACTCATTCGCTCAGGGCGTGCGCAGCTACGACACGCAGCTTGGCATGGTAAACGAAAGCATAAATCTCTCGACCGTCAAGCAGAAGGGTGAAGTGATCGAGTTTGACTTTTTCGGACGCGCGATGAAGCGCGAAGGGCTTGAAAATCTGGGTTTTGAAACCGCTACGCTAGCTAGCGCGCTGGGCTTTGATGTGAGAGTAGCCGACCGCTCGGCGAACTGGGCGCCGTGCATCAGCGACTTCGCGCATCTGGTGCTTGAGGAGTTACAAAAACAAAAGCCGCAAGCGAAATTTGCCGCCGTGCATGCTGGCCTTGAGTGCGGCGTGCTGGTCGCAAAACAGCCTGAGCTGCAAGCCTGCTCCATAGGCCCCAACATCCATTCGCCCCACTCTGTAAACGAGCACTGTGAGATAGCGTCGGTGGAGATGATAGCGGAGGTGGTGAGAAATATAATCGCTAGATTGCAATAAATTTAGCGGCTTGTCTTTTTCCTTTATACGTCGTTGGAAACTCGGTCGGCTTGGGTCACGTATTGTCTATACGCTCCCTTGCCTCCGTCGTTTCCGCCTAGTCTAAAGAAAAAATACTTCGCCTTTAAAATTTAACGGCGCTTCCTCTTTTGAGCGTCTTTATAGAAATTACGCCTGCGGCGTCGCTACGCTGGTTTTGAAAGAGATTTTTGCTTCGTTGCACTCGCAACTGCAAGCAGAACGCAAATTTGTTGCTCCGCAGGCAATATGGCAGGAATGCCCGTCGTAAATAGCAATTTAAAAGGAGATAAAATGAAAAGCCAGATTAAAAATTTTCTGCAAAATTGCGAGCAGATCGTTAAATCGCAAGTAAAGCAATACGAAAACCGCAGCCCTTTCGCAACCAAAATTCCACCCGTTTTTATACTGCCTTATGATGAATTTGAGAAAAAATACGGCTCAAATTTATATTTGGATGGTAGTTTTGACGTGCTGGTGTTTGACGGCGATCTTAGCCTATCGGGAGGCACGATAAATGCCGCTTGGCTTAAGGATAAATTTAACGAAGCAGGCGGCAAAAATAACGCACGAGCGATGTTTGTTAACGGAAATTTATCCACCGGCGGCGATATCATCGATGATGATTATCTGTTTTTACAGGTCGCTAAAGATACGGCGTGTAGTTATCTGCATTCGCAGGACGGCGTTATCGCGATCGGCGGCAATCTAACGGCGCTTTGGGGCATAAGCGGCGAATACAACGACGGAATGTTGCAGGTTTTTGGAAAAACGCAAGCGCCGTATATTGTCTCAAACGACCACGCAATGCCTGATCATAGCATTAGCCAATGCGTCTATGTCCTAGACGGACAGATCGGTCAAAGCTACCTGGGCGCGCTTGATGGTTGGGAATTTTTTGAAAATTGCGAGCTGATGTTTAAAGATGGAATTTGCGAAGATGAGCATCAGATCGATATTTCTGCCTTTTTTAAATTCGTAAAAAAGGGCGCTAATCCGCTGGTGGATTTTAAAACTTTTGAAGCTAGAAAAGCCGCTTGGGATAGAGAGAATGAAGAGCAGGAGCCTGGATATTCAAGCGATCTGCCTAAAAATTCCGAAACCATCGCCGAAATATTAAATTTAGAAAATTTTAGCCTCAGCGATGAGGAGCTATACGAGTATATGATGAGCGAATTTGAGGCTATAGAAAAAATCGGCGACGAAAGCGAAAAATATGCTTATGGCGACAGGGCTTTCGAGCTGTCTATCATTGCGGCGAGAATGGCGGAAAATTGGCAGCTGATTACGCAGCGTTACTCTGCGCAGCAGATAGATGACCTACGCAAAATCATCATTAAGAGCGCGACTAATTTGGCTGATTATTTTTTAAAAATCGGCGATAAAAAACAGCTTGCGTTCATCTATGAATTTTTAAACGATGATGCGGTAAGCATCGAAAAAGACGAGCCGTTTTTATACGAAACGCTGGTGCGCGCGGGCTTGGAGCTGCAAGATTACGATAGCACTTACGCGCTAGTGTCCGTCATCGATAAAAAGTCCGAATTTTTGCCGCAGGAGATGGCAAAAAGCATCGCGGACGTGATTAAAAGCGAAGGCTACCAGGCTTGGTTGGCAAAGCAGTAGGCCCCGAAAAGCAAAATTTCATAAAATTTAAATCCGTAAAATTTAACTCGCGAACATAGACTTAAATTTTACGGAAAATTCTTATCCTTGCTGTGGCACAGCTCGTTTAAAAAGCACTCCTTGCAGTTCGGCTTTATCGCTTTACAGGTGTAGCGGCCGAAAAGCACCATGCCTTGGTGCAGTTTGCCAAGATCCGTCTTAAAAGCCTCGCTAAGATCGCGCTCCGTAAGCTCGGGCGTCTTTGCATGACTCAGCCCCAAGCGATGCGCGACGCGAAAGACGTGCGTATCCACCGCCATCACGTTTGCGCCCGCGCCCTCTAAAAGCACGACGTGAGCGGTCTTTTGCCCCACGCCCGCAAGAGATTTGAGCCCCGCTTCATCAAGCGGCACGACACCGCCAAAGTCGCGAACCACCGCCTGTGCCATTTTGATTAAATTTACCGCTTTGTTGTTGTAGAAATTGCACGAGCTAATTAGCAGCTTTACGCTTGCCAGATTGGCTTTTGCGAGCTCCTCAACGCTAGGGAATTCCGCAAAAAAGCGCGGCGTGATCAAATTTACCCGCTTGTCGGTACACTGCGCGCTAAGCATCACGCAGACCAAAAGCTGATAGTTGTCTTTAAATTTCAACTCGCTGCGCTCTTCCGCGAAGTTTTGTAAAATTCTCTTTTTTATCTCTAAAATATCTTTTTTACTTCTCATTTGTATTTCCTCAAGGCGGAATTCTACCCTAAAATTCTAAAGTACAGTTTGATTGTTAACAACTTTGAGTTATAATCGCCGTTAAAATTTTTTTAAGGAATTGTGATGAAAAAAGTTTTATTTACAGCACTTAGTTTGGCTGCCGCTATCAGCCTTAACGCTACCGTTTACGCTACCGTAAATGGCAAAGACGTAACTGAAAAAGAGCTCGCTCCACTACTTCAAGGCATAGGCAATGTAGATATCGCTGCTCTTAATGCCGATCAAAAAAAGGAGCTTATCGATAAAGGCATTGATCTGATGCTGCTAACGGATGAAGCTAAAAAATCGGGCGTTATGGACGAAGATGTTTATAAAAAAGAGCTTGAAATCGTAAAAGATAACTTAGCGCTTCGTGTATGGCAGGCTAAAGAAGCCAGCAAAATAAATATCGACGATAAAGAAATAGCCGATTTTTATAACAAAAACAAAGCGCGCTTTACCGAGCCTGCGAGAATCAAAGCGGCTCAGATCGTCGTTAAAACCGAAGCTGAGGCAAACGATATTATTAAGCAGTTAAAAGGGCTTAGCGACAGTGCACTATTTACTAAATTTGCAGAGCTTGCCAAAGCTAAATCTATCGATCCGCAGGCTAAACAAACCGGCGGCGAGCTAGGCTGGATGCCTAGCGATCAGGTCAAGCCTTTTGCCGATGCGATCTCTAAGATAAAAGATGGTCAAATCACTACTAAAGCGATTAGAAGCAGGGTCGGATATCACGTCGTGTTAAAAGAGGAGTCTCAAGCTAAAAAGCAGTTAAGTCAAAGCGAAGCAAAGCCTTTTATTGAGCGCGTGCTTAGACAGCAAAAAGCGGCGAAAGTAGTCGAGCAAAAAGCGGCAGATCTTCACAAAAACGCTAAAATCGAGTATAAATAATATAGGAGCTAAAAATGGGCGTTTTAGATATAGTAAAACCGGGCGTTTTAAGTGGCGATGACGTAAGTAAAGTCTATGCGTATGCGAAGCAGCAGGGCTTTGCGATCCCTGCGGTAAACGTAGTGGGATCAAATTCCATAAACGCCGTCTTGGAAAGCGCTAAAATCGCAAATTCGCCCGTAATAATTCAGTTTAGCAACGGCGGCGCAGCGTTTTACGCAGGTGCCGCTTGCCCAAATGCCGCGGTTTTAGGCGCTATTGCAGGCGCGCATCAAGTGCATGCTTTGGCGGCTCATTACGGCGTTGCGGTGATTTTGCATACTGATCATGCCGCGAGGAAGCTGCTTCCGTGGATCGACGAACTCATCGAAGCTAATGCCGCTCATAAAAAAGCTCACGGCGTGCCGCTTTTTAGCTCGCACATGCTCGATCTTAGCGAGGATGATTTGGAGCTAAATTTAGCGACCTGCGAGAAGTATTTGGAAATTTTAAGCGATCTTGGAATTTCGCTTGAGATCGAGCTTGGCGTCACAGGCGGCGAAGAGGACGGCGTCGTTGGTGAGATCAATGAGAAGCTCTACACCTCCACCGCGGACGGCATCAAGACCGTTGAGGCCCTGGGCCTGGGCGAGAAGGGCCGCTACATCACGGCCCTGACCTTCGGCAACGTGCACGGCGCCTACAAGCCCGGCCACGTGAAGCTGCGTCCCGAGCTGCTCGGCACCATCCAGAAGGAGGTCGCTGAGCACTTCGGCCTCGACCACCGTCCCTTCGACCTGGTCATGCACGGCGGCTCCGGCTCCACCGCCGAGGAGATCGCCACCGCTGTCGCCAACGGCGTCATCAAGATGAACGTCGACACCGACACGCAGTACGCGTTCACCCGCCCGGTCGTCGACCACATGATGCGCAACTACGACGGCGTCCTCAAGATCGACGGCGAGGTCGGCGTGAAGAAGCAGTACGACCCGCGTACGTGGGGCAAGTCGGCCGAGGCAGGCATGGCCGCCCGCGTCGTCGAGGCCTGCCAGCGCCTGGGCTCCGACGGCACCC
>NZ_CALIMW010000204.1 GCF_938045405.1 uncultured Campylobacter sp.
TTAGCGCCTTTGCTCGCAAACTCCGCCGCTTCGGCGCTCGAAAAGCTCTCATCTTGGAATTTTATCTCGCCGTCAAAATCCAGCAGCGAGGCGAAGTGGCGTATGCGCCTGCTCATCTCCTCCTCGCTCGCCCCGCCGCGCGGCACGCCAAGCACCAGCACGCTGGCGCCCTTTTTGCGCAGCAGTTCGCTTAGCTCGCGCGCGGCTTGGGTGCGGTTTTTGCGCAGGATCGGCTCGCACGGAAGCGGCGTCTTATCATCCGGTGCCGCCGCCACGCCGATACGTTTAAGCCCAAGATCGATCGCAACTATCAAATTTCATCCTTTACTTACATTAAATTTTATGGAATTTTACGTTTCGCCATTAAAATTATGCCACCAAAATTCCGCGATCGGAATTTCATAGCTAAATTTTATCGCAGAATTTAGCTGCGGAATTTATGAAATTTTATACGAAATTGACATAAATTACACTCGCTCGCGCCGCTTGCGAGCTATTAAATTTAGCGTGCCACGAGCTTCAAATTCCAAAATTTCGATCGCCGCGCCCGGCTCAGTACATCCTCACTGAGTCCGCGTGAGCTGCACGTAAGCGACACCCAAACTCACGGCGGGCATAAATCCTGCCGTGCAGGTGCCGGACGTTCAATCAACCCACCTCACGCAAAATCAAAATTTTAAAGCGGGTTCGCATTCACGCGACGGAGCAGATACAAGCCCCCCCACGCTTTATAGCTCATAAATTTTACTGCTACGATCAAAATTTTCCCTTGCGGCAAATTTAGCCTACCACACTCGCACTGAAATCCGCAGCCAAATTTACCCGCAAAAATTTAGCACGATAGGCAAACAAACATTTAAACGCTATTTCAGAAAATTTCATGCATTTTAACGCTTAAATTCCGCACCGCAAAGTATTTATAGATCGCGAGAAGCATTCACAAACCGATCATTACCGCAAGCGGAGGCAAGCGGCGCTGCACAAACAAACCGCGCGGATTTTTTAAGCTTAGGTGCTATTTGCGGAAGGTAAAATTTTACCGAGCCGCCTTTTTCTAAATTTAAACTCCGACCGCATAGACTACGCGCCGTGCAAACAAGCCGCACCGGCGGGTGGAGCCGATCAAACCGCGGCAAGCAAACGCCGCTCATCAGCTACTTTGCTACGATCTTTGCGCCTAAAATTTCGATCCTGCCTTCAAGCTCGTATTCGTAAATTTTATCGCCGAAGCGCTCGATCGCCGCTTGCAGATCGGAATTTAAAGCCAAAAATTCCATCACCTCATCCTGCGCGCGTTCGGTGCTTTGCGGCATCTGCGGAGCCAAAGACGCAACAAACTCGCCAAAATCCGCAATCAGCCGCGCCTGAGATTTTGCGAGCAGATCGTTCGTGCCCGCGCTCTCGTCTATGCGGTGCGGCAGCACGTACACGGGTACGCCCATCTCGCGAGCCAGGCGCGCGCTTTGCAGCGAGCCGCTACGAGGCTCGGCTTGAGCGACGATGAGCGCTTCGGACAGCGCCACGACGATGCGGTTGCGCTGCAAAAACTGAAATCCGCGCGCGCTCACGCCGTCCTCATACTCGCTAAGCGCGAGGCTACGCTCGTAAATTTTGCCGATCATAGCGGCGTTTTGCGCGGGATAAATTTGATCAAGGCCGTTTCCAAAAACCGCGATCGTATTTGGAAACGCCCCTTCGTGCGCGACTATATCGCAGCCGATCGCCGCGCCGCTTACGACGCAAAAGTCCGCATCGCTCAAAGCGCGCGCGAGTCGCAGGATCAAATTTTTGCTATAAACGCTCATCTTGCGCGAGCCCACGATCGAGATGCGGCGCTTTTGTAACATCGCCGGCTCGCCCCTAAAATACAGCCGCGCGGGCTCGCTTGCGCCGAGCCTTGCTAGGCTTGGAATTTTAAAACCAAGCTCACTCGTAGTACTCATAAATTTCGTCCAAATACACTAAATCGACCTCGCCTAGGATGTCGGCGCTGTTTGCAAGCGCGCGAAGAGTGGAGCTTTTGGGATGGCCGATAGCGATGGCGTAACCCTGCTTTTTAGCAAGCGCGACGGCTTCGCGCAGCTTTTTGCGCACCGCGGCGACGCTGTTTTGATTATCTAAAAACACATCGCGATGCACGTATCGCATACCGAGCCCATTCATCGCCGCCTTAGCCTTGGTAGCGGGGCTCGTGCGCGAGTCGATAAATAAAAATCCATGCTCGTTCATAGCGCGCAGTAGATTTTGCATCGCGCGTTCGTCGGCGGTAAATTTAGAACCGGTGTGGTTGTTTATAAATTTAGCATTTGGAAAGTCCGCGCGCAGCTTGGCTATGACGCCGCGCAGCTTCTCGTAATTATCCGAGGCTCGCAGCGTCGCGGAGTTATTTTTAGCAGAGCTCGCCTCCATCGGCAGGTGGATCGCGTAATGCTCAAAGCCGCGAGCGAGCGAGCGCGTGTCCTTGCGCTGATACTCGGGCGGGAAGATGGACGGCGTCACGCGCACGGGCAGCGCAGCGATCTTTTGCGCCTGCTCGTCGGTGCCTACGTCGTCGATGATGATCGCTAGCTTTGCGCGAGAGCCTGCAGGCAATGCTTTACGCGGCGATTTAGAAAGATCGTCCGTGCCGCTAGAAACGTGGCTTTGCGCGATAGAATTTATGGAATTTTCGGATGCGGAATTTACTGCCGTAAAATTTACGTCAGGTCCGCCGCTCGCCGAATTCACGGCAACGGAATTTGCGGAAGCCATAGAATTTTCGGAATTTTGAAAATTGCCGTTTGCGGAATTTTCTCCTGAGGGATTCTGCCGTGCAGGCTCGATGCTCATCTTCGGCGTAGTTACGTTTTGCTCGGCGATCTTATCAAGCTCCTTTTGAATCAGCGCTTCCTTCTGTGCAGCGCTTAAACGCGGCTTTTTACCGCGAGAATCGGAAGTGCTATCTGGGGCTTGTTTGCGCGAGCTTTGCTGCAACGCGGCCTTGTTGCCCGAAAATACGAGATCCAAAACCGCGTAGGTAACCGCACCACTTAAAAAGCATAAGATTACGACAAAGGCGATCGTTGCGTAGTTGATCGGGCGCTTTTTGCGGCGCCCGCGTGGATTTCTACTAGCCAAAGCTCAGCCGAAATCAGTTTTTATCTTTATTTACGAGCTTGCCCTTGGCGATCCAAGGCATCATCGCGCGAAGCTTATCGCCGGTTTTGCTAAGCAAGCTATTTGCCGTGATATTGCGCTCGGCGTTCATTCGCACGTAGCCCGCCTTGCGCTCAAGGATAAAGTCTTTTGCAAATTTACCGTTTTGGATCTCTTTTAGCACCTCTTTCATCGCCGCTTTGCTGCTTTCATTTACGACGCGGTTGCCGCTTACGTAATCGCCGTATTCTGCGGTGTTTGAGATCGAGTAGCGCATATCCGCCATACCGCCTTGATAGATGAGATCCACGATCAGCTTCATCTCGTGCTGGCACTCAAAATACGCCATCTCAGGCTCATATCCCGCCTCGACGAGAGTTTCAAAGCCCGCATTAATGAGCGCGCAAAGTCCGCCGCAAAGCACCGCCTGCTCGCCGAAAAGATCGGTCTCGGTCTCTGCTTTAAAAGTCGTTTCGATGATGCCGGTGCGGCCGCCGCCGATCGCGCTTGCGTAGCTTAGAGCGAGCTCTTTGGCTCTGCCGCTTTCGTTTTGCGAAACGGCGATCAGCATCGGTACGCCGCCGCCGCTTACAAACTCGTTGCGAACGGTGTGGCCCGGGGCTTTCGGAGCGATCATAATGCAATCGATGCCCTTTGGAGGGACGATCTGTCCGAAGTGGATATTAAAGCCGTGTGCGAACGCAATCGCGTTGCCCTCGCTTAAATTCGGCTCGATCTCCGCTTTAAAAATATCGCTCTGAAACTCATCGGGCGTTAGGATCATCACAAGATCCGCAGCCTTCGTAGCCTCGCCGACGCTCATTACTTTAAAGCCCTTTGCTTCGGCCTTACTCCAGCTCGCACCGCCTTTTTTCAGGCCCACGATGACCTCTACGCCGCTATCGCGCAAATTTTCGGCGTGAGCGTGCCCTTGCGAGCCAAAGCCGATCATAGCGACCTTTTTAGCCTTAATCAAACCCAAATCGCAATCTTTGTCGTAAAAAACGTTTATTGCCATAATGCATCCTTTTTTAAAAATTTAGGCGAGATTGTAGCTAAAATTTGCTTTTATGCAGATAAACCGCGCGCCGCAAGGGCGGATAAAGAAATTTTGAGCTATCATTGAGGCATAATTTAGCTTTAAAAGGAGCGAAAATGAAAGTGGGATTTATCGGCGGCGGAAATATGGGCGAGGCGATGATCGCGGCACTTTGCGCAGCCGGCGGACGAGATTGCGCGGCGAGCGGAGAAAATTTTACAGAGGATAAAGAAAATTGCACGGCGAGCGGAGAAAATTCCGCGCACGACGGGCAAAATTTTATGCCAGATACTCAAAGCTTTGCGGCTTGCGGGCGGAATTCCGCAAATTTAGAGCAGGATTTTGCTAGCCGCGAGCGTGATTCCGCCTGCGCGCAGTCCAGCTCCGATACGAAGCTTCAAGTCCTAGCTTATGCCAGAAGCAAAAACGAAGTCTTGCGCAAGCGCTACGGCGTGCAGATTTTGCAAGGCGAGACGCAGCTGGCGCATGCAGCGGATATTATCGTGCTCGCAACCAAGCCCGCCAGCTACGAGAGGATTTTGCGCCTGATCGCGCCTGAGCTTGCGGGCAAAATCCTGCTTCTTTTGGCGCCGAATTTCAAGCTAGAGCGCGCCCAAAATATCGTAGGTGCGGACGTTTTTATAGCCCGCGCGATGCCAAACGTCGCTGCGGGTATCGGCGCGTCGGCTACGGCGCTGTGCTACGGTGAGTATTTTGATGAGGCTAGTCGGGAGATCGTGCGAGCGCTAGCCGCCAAAATCGGTAAATTTTACGAGATATACGAGGCTGGCTTTGCCGCATTTACTGGGATCGCAGGGAGTCTGCCTGCGTATGTGTGCGCCTTTATCGAGGCGGCGGCGGACGCGGGCGTGCGAGGCGGACTGCCGCGGGCGCTGTGCTACGACGCGGTAGCGGCGGCGGTAGAGGGCACGGCGCGTCTGCTGCAAAGCGGCAGGCGCCCATCGGAGCTCAAAGACGCGGTTTGCTCGCCTGCAGGCACGACGATTGAGGGACTCGCGGCGCTGGAGGCTGCGGGGTTTCGCGCAGCGGTGATGGCGGCGATCGAGGCGTGCATCGTCAAAGCTCGCAGTTAGTCTCGTCGCACCTCGTCGGTTTCGGATTTCAAACACAGCGCATTTGCTGGCGCGCTAGTATCGAAATTCTGTGCGGGCACTCTAGCTAAATTTTGTCTTATCTTTAAATCAAACGAGCTTGCCGCTCCTGCAGCGGCGGAATTTACGAGCCTTATGGCTAGCGAGCCGCCAAGCCTGCATTGCATTTAAAATTTTAAAATTTAGAGATTTTAGAAATTTTAGTTCAAAATTTT
>NZ_CALIMW010000205.1 GCF_938045405.1 uncultured Campylobacter sp.
AATCCCTTCAAAAATCATCTCGATCGACGAAAATAATTTCGCGACCGTGGAGACTCTGGGCGTGCGCCGCGGCGTGAGCTTGGATCTGCTCCCCGAACCCGCGGCGGTCGGGGAGTACGTGCTGATCCACGTTGGCTTTGCGATGGAGAAGATCGATACGCAGCGAGCGAAGGAGAGTATCGAAATTTACGAGCAGATTGCAAAGCAGATGAGGACGGAAGAGGGCTCCGTGTATGAAAGCATGGAGCCGAGAGCCGGCGCAGAGAATTAAACTGCTTGCAAACCCGTAAAATTTAAGGTAAATAATGGATCTAATCAAGGATTTTAGGGATAAGGAGCTGATTTTAGCGCTTAGCAAGCTGATAATTTCTAAAAGTAAAAAGCCGCTAAACATCATGGAGATTTGCGGCGGACACACGCACTCGATCATGAAATTCGGCCTTCCGAGCCTGGTCGGCAAAAATATCAAATTTATCCACGGCCCCGGCTGTCCGGTGTGCGTGATGCCGCGCAGTCGCATCGACGAGGCGATCAAGCTCGCCGCAATGCCGCAGAGTATTTTTTGCACTCTAGCAGACATGCTTCGAGTTCCTGGCTCTCGCACGAGCTTACAGAAGCTGCGCAGCGAGGGGCACGACATCAGAGCGCTTTATAGCCCGCTTGATTGCATAAAGATCGCGCAGGAAAATCCGCAAAAAACGGTGATATTTTTTGCGATCGGCTTTGAGACTACGACGCCGATGAGTGCCGTGCTGATCGATAAAACGCTGAGTTTAGGGCTAAAAAATCTCTTTTTTCACATCAACCACGTTACGGTGCCCGCGCCCGTGCGAGCGATCTTAGACGACGCGGATGTGCAGATAGACGCGTTTTTAGGGCCTAGCCACGTAAGCGTGATCACCGGCGCGAAGGCCTACGAAAGCATCGCGCGCGATTACAAAAAGCCGATCGCCGTAAGCGGATTTGAGCCGCTTGACATAATGGCGGGCGTGTTAAATTTGGTCGAGCAGCAAAATGCCGGCACCTACGAGGTTTTCAACGAATACGAGCGCGTCGTAAAAGAGGGCGGCAACCAAAAAGCGCAAAATTTGATAGATAAATATTTTGAAATTTGCGATTTTCCGTGGCGAGGGCTCGGCGAAATTCCAAAAAGCGGCATGAAGTTGCGCCCGCAGTACGCGGCGCTGGATGCCAGGGTGCAGTTTGATTGCAGCGTACAGAGCGCTCCCGAGAGCAAGGCCTGTATCTGCGGCGAAATTTTACGCGGCAAAAAAAGCCCGTATGATTGCAAGGTTTTCGGTAAGCACTGCACGCCTCAAAACCCGATAGGATCGTGCATGGTCTCAAGCGAAGGGGCGTGCGCGGCGTACTATAAATACGGCGACGTCAAAAACGCGGGTTAAATTTTGCGCGCGGTATCGCAGAGCGTAAATTTTAAAAATAAGTCGTACTTTAAAATTTTAATCGAAGCAAAACGTTGCACTAAATTTGCTTTGAAAATTTGCGCGGCGCCGTAGCGGCACGGCTTGTTCGGCTGCACAATACGGGCTTATAAATTTAAAACCGAGTGAAAAGGAAAAATTTGAACGAAACTATACTTTTAAGCCACGGCGGCGGCGGCGAGGAGATGAATAGGCTCATCAACGAGACGATCTTTGCGGCGTTTGATAATGAAATTTTACGCGCAAACAACGACAGCGCGATACTAAATTTAAATTTAGACGCTGGGGCGGGTTTTGATCGCGCGGAGCCGAGCTCTACTTTGAATTCTGCGAGCTCTAGCGGCGAGCTAGCTTTCAGCACCGACAGTTTCGTCGTCACGCCGCTGTTTTTTAACGGCGGCGACATCGGCAAGATCGCCGTTTGCGGCACCGTCAACGACCTTGCGATGGTGGGCGCCAAGCCGCTGTTTTTAAGCTGCGCGCTCATCATCGAGGAGGGGCTTAGCCTAAGCGAGCTGCGACGCATCCTGGACTCGATGGCAAGCACCGCGCGAAGCTGCGGCGTTCGCATCGTTTGCGGCGACACGAAGGTCGTGCCGCGCGGCAAATGCGATAAAATTTTCATCAACACTAGCGGCATCGGCCGTGTTTTGCGACCTGCGCGCGTGCAAAACATCAAAGCGGGCGCAAAAATTCTACTTAGCGGCGACATCGGACGGCACGGAGCGGTGATACTCGCGGCACGCGACGAGATCGCGCTAAGCAGCGAGCTGCAAAGCGACTGCAAACCGCTTTGCGCTGCGGTAGAAAAGCTGATCTCGCAAGGCGTGAAGATCCAAGCGATGCGAGATGCGACGCGCGGCGGGCTCAGCGCGGTTTTGAACGAATTCGCAAGCTCCAGCGGGCTTGAATTTTTAGTGCGCGAAGAGGATATCAAAATCAGCGACGAAGTAGTGGGCGTGTGCGAGCTGCTGGGCTTCGAGCCTTACGAGCTTGCAAACGAAGGCACTTTCGTAGCGATCGTAGAAGATGACGCCGAGGCGGATAGGGCGCTTGAAATACTGCGCGAATTTGACGCAAATGCCGCAATCATCGGCGAGGTACGCGAAGTAGGGCACGGCGGAGGCGAATTTGAAGGCACTTTGACGCCTAAACTTAGCGCGCGGGACGAATTTACGGGCGCGAGCGACGCGGGCACGGCATCAGAAAATAGGGCGGGGCAATTTCAAACTTCGCATGCGGCAAAAGGGCGAGTGATTTTGCAAAACGCCTACGGCTCTCAGCGATTTTTGGAACTTCCGAAAGGCGAACTGCTGCCGCGGATTTGTTAAATTTGCGTGCAAATTTGGCAAATTTAAACTTAAATTTTAGAGTACGTTTTTAAATTTACAACAAAATTTCGTATAAAATACGGCGCGGCCGTAAAATTTAGAGGTAAAAATGCATGAACTATCGATCGTAGCGGATCTTGTGGCGCTATGCGAAAAGGCGCTAAACGCCGAAAAAGCAAAGAAAAAAGGCGCGGTCGAGCAGGGCGATAAAAACCCCTGTGACATCGCCAATACCGCTAGAAATATGGATTTCGCGAATGCCGACACAATGGGAGCTAAGAATGCCGAAAATACGGGCGTTGCGGATATGGACTCGAACGACAAAAACGGCGATTTTTATAAAAATTTAGATGTAAAACCACAGGCGCCCTACGATACATTTAGTTCGAAAAGTCCGCAGATAAGGGAACTGCACGTAAAAATAGGGCGACTAAGCGGCGTGGAAGCGCATTATTTGCAAAACTGCTATGAAGTCTTTCGCGCAGGCACCGTCTGCGAAAATGCGGATCTCATCATCCACACCCAAGAGATCGTCGTAAAATGTAAAAACTGCGGTTTTAGCGGAGATTTGACGCAGAACGACTTTTCTTGCCCGCGCTGCAAAAGCTCCGAAATCAGCGTAATCGACGGCGAGGATATGTACCTAATGCGCCTGGTTATCGAATAAAAGAGGGCGTTTTTAGGCGAAAACTTCCTATATTTCGAATTTAAACTCCTTACCTAAGCAAAACTTCATTTCTGCCCAATTCAGATATTTATCTATTTTAATTCTTGCAGAAAGCACATCGTCTTGCTGATTTCATTTGAAGTCACATAAATTATCAAATATAGATTTATGTAAAAATTATTCTAATAAAAAATCACTAATAAAAACACCAAATGCGTTAAAAATGCATGAAATTATTCATACAATTATACGTGAATTTCGTATTGAATTTTTACTTGAAAATTATAGTTTTCAATATAAAATATATAAGATTATGGGAACCATAGCGCTTTTTAACACTATTTATCGTATATCGACTCAAAGAACCCAAAGAGACAAAATGCGAAAATGCGAGTTTTCTCTATATATGAGTTTTTTTACTTTACTATCGTTCCATTTAGCTTTTAAATTTAAAGTCAATTACTTTATGATGCAAACACGCTGTGCGGTATAAAATAAAATTTCATAATTTATTAGCACAAAAGCCAAATTACCCTATGTTTACTCCCAAATTGCCAATTTGCCCTCTTTCGGAATTCAACCTTTTAAACAAAATAGATTAAATTCCATTCAAATTTTGCTTGCGCCCTCCCCCTCGTATTGCTATTAGTAGATTTCTCACACTCGACGCTAAATTCTAAAATTTGGCAACTCGCAGTTTCTAAATTTATCTAAATTTCAAACCCCGCAAGTATAATCCGCCATAGATTTTAAAATTCCAAAGGCACAACTTTATGAACCCTAAAATTTTAAGCGCCATAAAATTTCGCGGCATAATCTCTAGCGTTTTATCGATCTGCTGTTATTTGATCATTTGGGCTTGTTGCGAGTTTTGGCATGACGTTGAAATAAGCAAATTTTTAGGCGTTGCCGCCGTAATTGTTGCCATAATTTTCGCTTCGATGATTTTTAAACTCTCGGCAACCAAAATTATCTCTGATATCTCCGATAGTAAGGTCTTTAGGACGTATTTAATTACCTTTATTGTTCGAGTGCTTTGGACTATCATGGTTATCGCATTTTTATTGTATGCTATAAATATCGCGAGCTCGGAAACTCTCAATTACTTCTTGCATAGCCACAGAGAATCTTTTGTAGATACATTCTATTCTGTTATTAGAACAACTCAAAATATAGGGTTTAGTTATCAAAACGAAGCGACGCTGATTGCCATATGGAGCAATATCTTTCTTGTTGTAATTCCAGTACTTAAAACTATTAATTACGTAGTGTTGATACTAGTGTATTATAAACTAGGCAAAGCTGCTACAAATAAGATTTTTTACTTCTGTGGAGGATTATATTTTATGTATTGGATACTTCTAAATATTATGAATGTATTCGTTAATCTTCCGAAAATAAGCAATGTAACAGCGGTATGTATCATACTTATAGCGATTTTTTTATCTGAAATTTTAGAACTTATCGCCTGGATTAGGATTAAAGGCATTGCGGGCGCAGAGCTTTAGAATAAAAATTTATGGACGACGCCTGCAAAATAAAAATCATAAATCTGGGTTAGAATTACGCGCAAGCCGCTTGAAATTTTACAAATTTGCTTCACAAATTCCATATCGCACCGCAAAATTCTACATGAAATTTATATGCATGATGTAAATTTTCAAATTCGCCCTACTTTAAAATTTCATCTTTTACCTAAAATTTATCATTAAAAATCTATAATATTTTAAAATATATTTTCTAAACGCAGCCGCCTAAAAAGCACGTACAAACGGGCGTATTAAAAAGTATATAATCTAAATTAAAGGAAAAAACATGAGTAAATTTCACTCTTTCGCGCTGGCCCTTGCGCTGTGCGCGAGTTCGCTTTTCGCAGATCGGCTCGTAACCGATCAGCTAGGCCGCGACGTCACGCTGCCTGATCAGGTTAAGCGCATAGTCGTGCTTCAGCACCAAAGCCTAAACGCGCTCAACGAGCTAAACGCGCTGGATAATGTTGTCGGCGTGCAGGAGTCGTGGGAAAAGTCGCTTGGCAAAAACTACATCCGCCTGGCACCAAGCCTAAAAGACATGCCCACACCTGGCGATCTAAAGGTCATCAACTACGAGGCGGTGCTTAAGCTAAAGCCCGACGTCGTGATCGTCACGAACTACATCCCGCAAGAATACATCGACAAAATGACGGAGCTCAAAATCCCAGTCATCGCCGTTAGCTTTCAGCGTAGCGACGCCGCCGATAAAGGCAAGCTAAATCCGACCTTCAAAGACGACGAGGCGGCCTACACCGAGGGCTTTTACGACGGGATCGAGCTTCTTGGCAAGGTCGCAAACCGCGAGAAGGAGGCCGCCGAGCTCATAAGCTTCGTCAAAACCTCGCAAGAGCAGCTAAAGGCTAAATTTAGCGATTTCATCGTGGATAAAAGACCTAAAATTTACATGGCAAATCCCGATCTCACGACCTACGGCAGCGGCAAATACACGGGCATAATGTTTATGCGAGCCGGCGCGCAAAACGTCGCAGCAGAGAGCATCAAAGGCTACAAGCAGGTATTTGCCGAACAAGTTTTAGCGTGGGCGCCGCAGATGATCTTCGTGCAGGATCGCTACCCGCAGGTACCCGCCGAGCTTAAATCCAACCCGCAGCTTGCAAATTTAAGCGCTGTCAAAGAGGATAAAATTTACATGATGCCCGAATACGCCAAAGTGTGGGGCTATCCGACTGCCGAAGCTATGGCGCTTGGCGAGTGGTGGCTAGCGATAAAGCTCTATCCAACGCACTTTGACGAAGCGGAATTTAACAAAAAAAGTAGAGGAATTTTATCAAAAATTCTACCGCACGAGCTATAAATGAAATTTTCCGCCCTGCTGCTGCTATGGGTTCTGCTGTTTGCGGTATCGCTTGGCATCGGGCAGTATCCGATTAGCCTAGAGGAGACGGGTAAAAATTTTTACTAGCAAAATTCTGCGTAAAATCACAAAATTCTGCCCTACGAAAGCATCTGAAATCCCCCACGACAAAATCAAAATTTATATAAAAATTTATCTGGATTTTATACTGATCAGCTATAATTCCGCTATTCTAATCCCGCATATTTTGCGGAATTTTCAAGGAGAAAAAATGCTTAAACTTCACTCAATCCTTCTTGGTACAGTGCTTTGCGCTGGCCCGGCTTTTGCAGATCGCACGATTACAGATCAGCTCGGTCGCAAGGTCACGATCCCAGATCAAGTAAATCGCATCGTCGTGCTACACCACGAAGCGCTCAATGTCTTAAACGAAATCAACGCCCAAGATAAGGTCGTAGGCATCCTAAAAAGCTGGGAGCAGCGCCTAGGCAAAGAGTATAATCGTTTGGCACCGAGTTTTAAAAACCTACCTAATCCGGGCGATATCAAAGATGTCAATTACGAAGCTCTGCTTAGTCTAAAGCCTGATGCGGTCGTAGTGGTCAACTACTTCCCTAAAGAATATATCGCTAAAATGGAGGAGTTAAAAATCCCAGTCGTAGGCATTTCGTTTTTTAGCTCTGCACAAGAGGAAAAAGCTAAGCTAAATCCGACCTTTAAAGATGAGCGCGATAGCTTCGCTGCTTACGATGAGGGCTTTTACGAGGGGGTTAAAATTCTAGGCGAACTAAGCAATCACGAAAAGGATGCCGCTGAACTAATAGATTTCGTTAAAAAATCGCAAGCTGATTTAAATGCCAAATTTAGCAATTTTATCGTAGATAAAAGACCTAGAGTTTATATGGCAAATCCTGATCTTACGACCTACGGTAGCGGCAAATATACTGGCGTAATGTTAGCAAGAGCGGGTGCGACGAACGTTGCCGCTGCAGATATAAAGGGCTACAAACAGGTTTCACCGGAGCAAATTTTAGCATGGAATCCGCAGATTATCTTAGTGCAAAACCGCTATCCTCAAGTACCTGCCGAACTTAAGGCAAACCCTGCGCTAAAAGGTCTTAGCGCCGTGAAAGAGGATAGAATTTATCTAATGCCCGAATTCGTTAAAGCATGGGGTCATCCGACTGCCGAAGCAATGGCGCTTGGTGAGGAATGGCTTGCGATGAAACTTTATCCGCAAAATTTTAAGGACGCAAACTTTGATAAAAAAGTAGAGGAATTCTACGAGAAATTTTACCGCGTCAAATATCAAAAATAATGCTAAACCTAATCCTGCTTCTTTTTTGGGTAGTGCTGGCGCTAATCTCGCTCGCTAGCGGGCAGTTTCATATACCGTTAGAAGAAATTTTTAAAATTCTCTTTAGCGGAGGCGGCGATGAAGCCGCCAAAAGTGTGATGATGGATGTTAGAATTCCGCGCATTCTACTCTCTAGCCTTTGCGGTGGAGCGCTTGCTATCGCGGGTTTGAGCTTGCAGGCGGTATTTAAAAACCCGCTCGTTGGCCCGCACATCGTAGGCGTTAGCACCGCAGCGGCATTCGGCGGCGCGCTTTGTATTTTGCTAGGATTGAGCGGCTTATGGCTTGCGGGGTTTGCATTTTGCTTCGGGCTTGCGGCGCTATTTTTGCTCTATCTTTTGGCAAAATTCGTAGCACGCGCCGATATTTTCTCGCTCATTTTAGCAGGTATAGTCATTAACGGCGTATTTGCCGCACTTACGAGCTTGGTGCAGTATCTAGCAGACGATGAGGAAGTGCTGCCTAATATCGTTTTTTGGCTACTGGGAAGCTTCGTAAGCGCAGGATATGATAAAGTAATTTTGATGTGCGCGATCGCCCTGCCCGCTTCTGCAGTCTTAATCGCGCTGAGATGGCGGTTTAATCTACTCAGCCTAAATGATGATGATTTGCGCGTGCTAGGCGTGGACGTTAAATTTCTGCGCTGCACGATCCTAGCGCTTTGCACTGCTCTGATCGCCGTACAAGTTAGCGTCAGCGGAAATATCGGCTGGGTAGGTCTTGTAGTGCCGCACGCCACCAGGCTCATCGCGGGCAGCGACCACGTAAAGCTAATGCCTGCCTGCTTCATTGCAGGAGCGATCTTTATGCTGGCAATCGACGATCTATCTCGCTCGCTAAGTAGCGCCGAAATTCCTTTAGGAATTCTATCCGCTCTCATCGGAAGCCCGATCTTTGCCCTACTTCTAAAAAGGAGCGCCAAAAATGCAAAATCTAATTGAGGTAAAAAACGCTGGCTTTTACTACGAGGCGGAAAAATTCTGCTTTCGCAACTTAAGCTTCGAGCTTGCCAGCTCTCAAACATTAGCGATTTTGGGCTTAAACGGGCAAGGCAAAAGTACGCTAATGTCGTGTATGATGGGGATTTTGCAGCCTAAAGAAGGCGAGATCGTGCGCAAGGCAAAATTTGCTTTCTTGCCGCAGAGCTTTAACGTCGCGTTTGATTACAGCGTGCTTGACATCGTACTGATGGGGCGGGTACGCGAGATCTCGCTTTTTTCAAAACCGGGCAAAAAGGATATTCAAATCTGCCTTGACGCTCTGGATACGCTAGGCGTCGCCCATCTGCAAAAGCGCAGCTTTAACGCCCTTAGCGGCGGGCAGAGGCAGCTCGTGCTCTTTGCTAGAGCCCTAGCTAGCGGCAGCGATGTGCTGTTTTTGGACGAGCCTGCCAGCGCGCTTGATATCAAAAACCAAGACCGCGTGCTAAGCCTCATCGCAAATCTACGCTCAAATAGCGATGCGAGCATAGTTTTTACCACCCATCAGCCTAACCACGCCCTCGCAGTCGCCGATCGCACACTGATCTTGCGAAATGATCTTAGCTACAACTACGGCGTAAGTAACGAAATTTTAACCGAAGCCGCGCTTAGCTCGCTCTACGGCGTACAGATCAAAACGGCGGAATTTGACGTTGCGGGCGAGCAAATCCCCAGCATCACGCAAATTTTCAGCGCGCAGGTGAGGTAGGCGCGAGCGGCGCGACAAAGCAGCTCATCAATCGGCGCGAAATTTTAAATCGCGGGATTTTGCCTTGATCTAAATTTAAATCGTAGAATTTTGTCTTGAAATGCCGTCTTGGAATTCTGATTAAAATTTTATATCGAGGTTTTTGCCTTGGAATTCCAGTCTAAATTCCATAGCGGAATTTTACCGCGGGGAATTCCGATCAGAAATCTCATAGCGGAATTCCATCAGTGGCTTGCAAGTTTGCGAAACGTGCGATGAAAGTATGCTATCGCTTGAGATTTGAAATTCCACCGAGAAATTCTACCTCGCAAATCCATAGATGGAATTTTGTTTTAAAATCCCGCGGCGGAATTTTATTCTCGCTCTGGTAGAATTCCTGAAATTCCGCAGTCTGAAGCTTGACCGCGACGAAATTTTAAATTTAGCTATTTAATTCCTGCTTTACATCGATTTATGTATACTTCGGGATAAATTTTAAAAAGGCTTATTATGCAAGATCTCGTATCTCAGGCAAGAAAAGAGGGAATGATCAGCACCGGTATTGATCTGTTTTTAGCGGCGGTGCCTGCGACTTTAGTTGCGCTAGATATTGCTAAGAACGATATGCTAGGGCTTAGCACCAACAAGACGGCTACCTATATCACTGGCGGAATTATTTTTGCTCTTTTGTGTGTTTCGGTATTTTTCAGGCTAAGAGCGCTCCGCAAAATTTCAATGCTTAGCGGCATAAGGGCGGCGGCACTTTACCGCAACTGCATAATTGTCTGCATCTGTGTCATTGCCATAACAAGCATCTTTTTATCGATTCCTTTATCGATCTCATACAAGCATTTGGCAATGATATTGTGCATTTTGATAACGTTTGCGGGCGCAATCTATATAATCGTAGCGTGGTTTTACATAAATTTTGCTCTAGCGCGCGTAAGCGGCGTGGGGATCTTTGAGACGTATGTGTGGCTCTGCATCATCCTTTTTCCATTAAATGCACTATATCATTTGATATTCCCCATAACCCTCACAATAACTAGCATCGTGCACCTGCTAGCCTGGAACAAGATAGAAAAGATAAGCGTAAAAGTTTAGAATTTCGCAAATATCTTGTCGCGATAGAATTTTGATCTTGTCGGTTTAATTTATATTTTATGCTTGTTTATATATACTTCGGGTCAAATTTTTAAAAAGGGTTTATATATGCAATTCATTGTATCTCAGGCAAGAAAAGAGGGGATGATCAGCACCGGCATCGATCTGTTTTTAGCGGCACTACCCGTGGTTTTTATCGTGGTAGGCTATGTCTCTTTCAGCGAGCCATGGCGCCTTGACGACGAGATGATAAATTATATCGCTAGCGGAATTTTGATTGCTTTTATTTGTGTTTCAGTATTTTTCAGATTGCAGGCGCTCCGAAAAATTTCAGCGCTTAGCGGCATAAAAGCAGCGACACTTTATCGCAACTGCATAATAATCTGCGTCTGCTTTTTTGCGCTAGCGCTCGTGCTTAATTACCTTTATCCGAGAGAGCCTGACGCAGACGGTGGGCAGAGTGATAATCCATTTGCGGCGATATTTGGACTAGCGCTTTTCGCAGGCGTTATTTACATAATCGTCGCATGGTTTCGCATAAATTTTTCGCTTGCGCGCGTAAGCGGCGTAAGTACCTTTCGGACTTATGTGTGGCTTTGTGTGGGACTTTTTGTGCTAAATATACTATGCAATGCAGCGATTATTGCTATAGCTATTTCCTCCGAGCCGCGGACCGAGCAGGTCTCGGCTTTAGCTATTGCCGTCGTAATGCTTAAACTGCTCCTGCCGTTTGCCGCTCTTGTGATAACTGGCATCGTGCACCTGCTAGCCTGGAGCAAGATAGAAAAGATAAGCGCAGAGGTTTAAATTTTAAATTTCATAAACCTCTTGTCACGATAAAATTTCGCTCTTTTCGGTTTGATTAGCGTTTTACACTTCGGGATAAATTTCAAAAAGGCTTATGTATGCAAGATCTCGTATCTCAGGTAAAAAGAGAAGGGATGATTAGCACTGGCATTGATCTGCTTTTGGCGGTGGCGCTCGCGGTTTTTAAAGTAATAGGTCTTGCTTCCGGCGGAATGTTCTTGATAGTCAGCGGAATTTTTATCGCTCTTATCTGCCTCTCGGTGATTTATAGGCTAAGAGCGCTCCGCAAAATTTCAAAGCT
>NZ_CALIMW010000206.1 GCF_938045405.1 uncultured Campylobacter sp.
ATCGCCGCCGCGCTCGCCGAGAAGGAGCGCTGCGACGCGATTTTCATCGGCGTGGTGCAGGAGGACAGTAGCGGCTACCCCGACTGCGGCGCGGAGTTCATCGGCGCGTTTGAGCGAGCGCTTGAGCTGGGCACGAGCCGCGACTTTCATCCGCGCATCAAAACCCCGCTCGTACACCTCAGTAAGGCACAGATCGTCTCGCTGGCGCTTAGGATCGGCGTGCCGTTAGAGCTTACGTGGAGCTGCTACGAGCGCGAGGACGCTGCGTGCGGGCTTTGCGACAGCTGCCTACTGCGGCTTAAAGGCTTTGCTGGCGCCGGCGCTAAAGATAAAATCCCCTACGCGATAGAAGCTTAATCGCGCCGCGGCGAAATTTAATCGCGCCGCGGTTAAATTTTACCGAGCCCGCGTAGTGTTTAAATTTGAAACGCCGCATGATTTGCGGCTAGATTTAAACGCGCTGCGGCTTGCACTTTGGCGTACGCCGAGCTGCGGCTGTAAATTTAAATTGCGCTTTGAAATTTTAAAAATTTTAACGAGAGCGTTGCGTGTGGTTCAAAGCAAAAATCAATTATAAATTTACCTCCTACGCTATATTTATTAGCGCATAGGCGGATATAAACATATCGCGGTATAATCCGAGAATTAAATTTTTAAGGAGTAGAAAGTGGCATTCGTAGCGGAATATATCTCGAAAGAGGATATTGAGAAATATGGCGTTATTGACATAGTAAATAGCTCCAGAGCAAATTTTGGTGAACTTCCATTGGGCGATCAACGTATAGAGCAGCTTGATTGGGTCATCGATAGGCAGAGGGATATTTGGTTTATCTTTGTGTGTGATCCGCACTTACCGGATCCGCGAGATGGATTTACGGGTGAGGAGATTTATATTTTATGCTATAAGGGTAATGTTATCGAGCTTGATATAAGGCGAATTTATGACGAAACTACGAGTAAAATGCTAGTCGATAATCCGTTTTTTATAAAATATAAGCTGGAAAATATAAATTCTAGTATTGACGGAATTTCATTGGACGAGCTTTATAAAATTTTAAAAGAAGCTCTAACGGAATACGGAAATCGCGGTATTGATGGTAGAGAAAATTTACCAAAAGAACACGAAGTCGTAACTTTTCTGCACGGTTGAGAATGCTTGCGTGTATTAGAATTTCGGTCGGAATTTTGTTTTAAAAATAGGAGAGAAAGATTGATGAAATTTTAAAAACAATCCAAACGGCGTCGTTTATTATGTTTTTTGCACCGATATGGGCTTTCATAGCTACTCCGTCATTTGATTTTTGGAAAGACTCAAAAGTAGATGAGTTTTTTAAATTTGCCGCTATGAAAAGAGATATGAAACTTTTAAATGATGAGAGATACCAAAAGCCTCTAGATCGTAAAATTATTTGGCTTTACATAGCCTTTGAATTTTGCTTGGGGCTTAGCATTTATTTGGGTATTTTTGGATTTATCGTAAGTATGATTTTGCGGATAATTTTTTAAAAAATTATGGACAATAAGGCGGCTAAAGTAGTGAAATTCCAAAAGCAGCCAAATAGACAAATAGATAAAATTTTGAAATTTTAAAACCCTGTTCGCTTAAATCAGCGTCGGCTTTAGCTTGCGTGCCGAAAAGTCGGGCCTCTCGCCGCGAGCTAGAGCGATGAGCTCATCCGTCGTAATTAGATAAAACCCCGCGAATCCTCTGCCGAAAAGCCTTTGAATTTCATCGCTTCTGCCGTCTAAAAAATCAAGCGCAAGCTTGGAATTTACTAGCAAAAAATCGCTTCCGCTATCAAACGCGTCAAATAAAATTTCGCTCCCCAGCCGCAGCGCGCACTCCCGCTCGCGCTCATATATCTGCGCCCCAAGCGGCGCGCCTTCGCAGCCAAAGTGCACGATCTGCGCGCCCAGCCTGCTAGCCAGCTCCTCCGCAGCCTCGTCGTACCACACGGCGACGTTAAAGCCGCTAAAATTGTGCTTCGCGCCCGCTGCGTCAAATTCCGCCATGCTCTGCGCGCTTAAAATTTTATTGCTGCGCGCGGGCTCGTATTTTAAAATATCGCAAAACGCCCTGTATGCCGCGCGGTCGTCAAACTCCATCCCCACGGCGTCGCACTTCGTAAAATACGCCATCTGCGGCTCGATGATCTCTAAAACCCTCATACGCTCGCTCGGGTGCGTCTGCATCAGGCGGTGCGCGAAGATAAAGGCGCTGTTGCCCAAAAACTCCTGCGAGCATGCGGGGATTTTCGTCGAGTAAAAATAGGGCGCGAGGCTTTTGTAAAACTCGAAATCAGCAGCGTCCGCGATGCTCTCGAAAGCTTTAAATTTATCCAAAAACGCCCTCGGCTCGCAGCGCAGATCTTTAATCGACTCTTTTTCGCTAAGAGGGGCTATGATTAGCTCGCTTCCAAAGTGCGCTATCAGCGTATCTAGCGGCTCTTTTACGCTTACCGCGGTGCCGCCGATTTTTACAAATTCCACCCCCTGTGCGCTAAAATAGGGATCGTGCGCGTAGATGTCGTCAAGCAGCGCCGCAAGATCGGCAAAGGGCGCGCTTTCATAAACATAGGGTTTGAAGTAGCTTGTGACGTCGCAGCGAGGATCGAAGCGAAAGAGCCTGATTAGCATTTTTCATCCTTTTTTTATGGCGAATGATACTAGAATTTGCCTTAATAATGAGTTTTTTAGGCTCAATTTTATAAAATTGCGCCTTAGATTAACGCAAAGGCCGGCTATGAAAAATTTATACACCCTAAATCACGCGCCGATAAATGCGCATTTTAGTAAAAACTCCAGCGATTTCGTCGTGCGCGAAGTGCCGCTTTACGAGCCTAGCAATGAAGGCGAGCACTGCATTTTGCTGCTACAAAAAAAGGGCATCAGCACGCACGAGGCGCTGCGGATTTTAAGCGAGCATACGGGCGCTAAGATGCGCGAGTTCGGCTACGCGGGGCTTAAGGACAAGCAAGGCCTTACGACGCAGCATATTAGTATGCCTGCTAAATTTGAACTCGCACTGGGCGGATTTTCGCACGAGAGCCTTAAAATTTTAAGCGTGCAAAGGCACAAAAACAAGCTTAAAATCGGGCATCTTAGGGGCAATGACTTTTTCATCCGCCTAAAAAAGGTCCTGCCGCCCGACGCCGTCAAGCTCGCAGCCGCGCTAGATACGCTAGGGCGCGAGGGCTTTGCGAACTACTTCGGCTATCAGCGCTTCGGCAAGTTCGGCGACAACGCGGCGCAGGGCGAGGAGGTGCTGCGCGGACAGAGGCGGCTTAAAAACCCCAAAATGCGCGACTTTCTAATCAGCGCCTATCAGAGCGAGCTTTTCAATCGCTGGCTCAGCAAGCGGGTCGAAATTTCAAAATTTGCAGCGGAATTTAGCCTTGGCGAGTTTGCTAAAATTTACGAACTAAGCAAGGAGGAGGCACGCGAGATCGCGGCTCAGCCGCAGTTTTTTAAGCTTTTAAGAGGCGAGATTTTAGGACACTTTCCCCATGGCGCGTTTTTTAGCTGCGACGATCTTGGCGCGGAGTGCGAGCGGTTTACGAGGCGAGAAATCACGAGTGCAGGCCTTATCGCGGGGCGAGCGAAGCTGCGAGCTAGCGGGCTTGGCGGTAGATTTGAAGATGAAATTTTTGCGCCCGCTCGCGAGTTTGAGGCACAGATGAACGGCTCGCGCAGGTTTGCGTGGAGCTTTATGGAGCGCGTGCAGCACTCTTACGATGCGCAAAATGCGCATTTTAGCTTCAGTTTTTACCTGCCGAAAGGCTCTTACGCGACGGTCGTTTTGGAAGAAATTTTGCACCGAGATATATTCGAGGGCGCCGCGACAGACGAGGATTGAGCCGCATCGCGCGCTGTAGAGTAGGGTTCACACCACATTTACGCTACGGCGTAGCGCACCGCACTGCACCGCGCTGCAGAATAGGGCTCACGCCACGCCACGCCCCACGTCAAACCTCACCTCATCACGCCGCAGTACATCACGCTGCACGGAATTTTAGAGCTAGTTGCGTGGGTCTAAATTTGCGCGGTAGATAAAATTTTATAAAATTTCGTGAGATTTCATCACAGTAAGCGTGACGCTTTGTCTAAGCCATAGAATTTAAAATTTTATTCGGCTCGGCCGTAGGTAAAATTTGCTAAATTTCACCTTTTTATAGTTGTCCAAATTTATTTTCGTCAATAACCAGCAAAATATTATTAAGCTTAAAATCGCTTAAGTCTTTTATCTACTATTGCCCGTTTACAATATTTTCAAAAAAATTATTCTCTTCCCAAAAGTAGCATTCTAACATTTTTAAAATTCCATTTTCCAAAAGAACCATTGCTCCTCCAATGTTTTCATCAGAAAGCGTTAAATTTACATTGCCGACAAAACCGTTGTTTTTGCTTTTTTCTAATATTTTTTTACACTTGAAATGGCAATAATATCCGGCTGTCGAAACCTCTCTTTTTGTAATTTCTGAATTTTCAAACTGCTCATAAAGCGCATAATCGTTTAAATCATCACTTATTAGTTTAACAATTTCAGCCTCGATATTTGCAATATCTGTAAAATTATCGAGGGATAAACATCGTTCCGATTTTTGGTTTTCCATTTTTTATAACTCCACGTACAGTAATTTCATAGCCTTTAATATTAACTTTATAGCCATTAGTAAAATTATTTGGCAACTTACTATTTGCCATATCTTTTTCAAGTTCTTTAATTATAGCATTATAAGCTTGTTGTTGATTATTTTCAAATTTATTTAAAAAATCGTCTAATTTATGCTCTGTTTTGTTAAAGATGTGATTTAATTTATTAGCTTCTTTATCGTCGTCATCCTCCGGAGGTAATGGTGCGGGCTTGGAGCTTGTACTTGCTCACTCACGCCGTAAAATTCCGCCCCTTAAATTCCGCAAGCTCTGAAATTTAAGCCAAAAAAGCTATAATTGCGCTCGGGTGTGGCGTGCGGTCGCTCCGCAAGGAGAGGAAAGTCCGAGCTGCGATAAGACAAGGTTGCGTCTAACGGACGCCGGGGGCAACCCTAGGGAAAGTACAACAGAAAGCAAACCGCCGCGCAAGCGGTAAGGGTGAAAGGGCGGGGTAAGAGCCCACCGCGCGCGTGGAGACACGGGCGGCAATGCAAACCCAACCTGCAGCAAGAACGGGTGGTTTCGTCTTATATTCGAACCGTTCGCTCGAACCGATTTGCAAAAATCGGTCTAGATAAATGACCGCTGTAACGGAACTCGGCTTATAACCACACCTATTTTTACGCGGAACTTACTTATATAATAAGGATAGAATTTTGAAAAGCTTAATTTTATGCGGTATGCTTTGCGCCATCGTTTTAGGGCTCGGAGGCTGCGCGAGTGCGGGTGCTGATAAAAAATCTATAATCTTGCAAGGTGATGCTCATGATCGCGCTTGCGCAGAGGTTTATGAGCGCTACAAAGAGCTCGAAGCGGAGCTTTTAGCGGTCGAGGATCGATACGCAAACCCAAGCGTCGCGAACGATTATATACAGGCTTACGACGAGTATGAGCGCACCATCGCCTACTACAATGAAAATTGCGCAACTGATAAATAAACTGCGCGGATTGAGCGTGATTTGGTATAAGTGTGGCGCGGCGCAGCAGCGCAAAATGCTCAAAATTTTATAAAATCTCTAAAAACTATTGAAAATTTTATGCGAAACAAAAAGCATTTAAAATTTATTACGTACGCTTGGCTCTAGCGATACAAAGTCGCGGCACGGCGTATATCGGCGGTGCTTATTTGTGCCCGCATTTAGCTTAGCACGCCAAATTTGCTGTAATCGTATAACGGCGTCACATACTCGCGCATTGGCTAAGGAACGCGCAATTTATTAATCGAATCGGCGCTAAGCCTTGAAGTCGCGAAGTCGCGCTCAAAAATTCCGCCGCGCAGATTTGAATTAGTGATTTAAAGTAGCAAAGCAATACCCCAAAATTTAGCCGTGAGGCGGACGACGAACGATTTATTAATCGGATTGGTGCAAAGTCGCACTAAAAATTCCGTCACGTGGAGTTGGCTGTTATGTCCGTTTATGTATCTGCCAAAGCCTCGCAGCCTCAATATAAATATATAATTTCATCGAGTGGATTTGAATTGGCGCCTAGGCGCTTGGATCGATCGTAAAATCAAGCCTTTAAAATTCTATTGCTCGGTTTTGACCTGCTACGCGATTTTCGCGGCATATAAAGGCGGTAAAACGAGATCGTTAGGGTAGCTTTAAGGTGCAGCGATTTTTTCGCTTGCGTATACGGTTTAAGGCGCTTGGTAATTTCAGTTTACTCGCAGAATTTTAAGATACGCGGTTTTTTGATACTATAGCAGCGAGATTTTTTGGGTTTTTAGCGCGAAGGTATTTGGCGAATTTGCAGTGCTATGGCTTTGATTTTTGTCGAGAAATTTTAGAATTTTACGATTTCGCAAGAGAATTTTGTGTGTTTTGGCGCCGCGTCGAACTTAAAATTTCATCTTGCCGCCGCGTAAGATTGCGCGTCCAATCTTTCTGTTTTTTTAAATACGACGTATGTTTTGAGATTCGCGTCCGTTTTTAAAATTTTACTCCGAATAAACGCCGAATTCACAAAATGAGCCGCCCGGCGATAATTTTAGAAAGCCGTGCAAGCCTACAATGCAAAAGCAAAGCTTTATGAGAAGCGGAACCTAAGGCGCCTTTACCGATAATTTAGCCGCTCAAAATGCCGCGACTTTAAAATTTAGCGAGTTAAATTTTAAAATTTATGCCACTTGCTGTGGCTGGTAAAATTTCGCGAGCTAAATTGCGCTGAAATTTTACGAACGGCGACAAAAACTATTCGGCGTAGAATTTTATTTGGCTTGCTTATGCGGAGCGAGGGTTTAAGCTTGCAAGTAACCGCGGTTTTTGCTTTACGCTCGCACCAACCGTCCAAAGTAAGCGCGATGTTTATCTTGGCTACGCTTTAATGCGCGAGGTTTTTGTGTCGCCGTAAAATACAAATTTACAAGCTTTTGGGATTGTAGATTAATTTTGCGCGCTTGCAGATCGCTTTTGAAATTTTGTCAAAATCTGAATTTCTATCCGTGCAATGCCCATAAATTTCTTAGCGTCAAACGGCTAATCCTGCTCGCAGCGCTGCTGTTTGAAATTCATAGTGCCTGTAAGCCGCTTTTTAAAGTTTCGCCAAAATATGAAATTTCGCTCATGAATCATGAATTCTGACTCTGAAATGTAGAATTTTGCCTGCAACCGCAAATTACGTACGCAATAATGTGGCGTCAAATTTTATTTCGGTATAGCAGCGCTGAATTTCTTGGGCGGAAAGCGTATCGATTGATCTTGCCACATCGTGATGAGGGCGTGCGTTTAATGCTTGAGCGGATTGAATTAGCTCGCGCGTCCATGAAATTTAGCCGATCAAATTTTATGCGCGTCAGACAGCCTTCGAATTCTGCTCGCTCGCGTAACAAATCCATTAAGCTGAGTTTTAAATTCTGTCTATCTGCCTCAAATGGAAATTTTATCTGCAAAATAGGCGAGGCGTAAATTGAATTTGAATGCCACTCGCTCACCCGTGGAATTCCGCCGGGTTGTAAGCTTGCTAAAGCACTCTAAGCCGCGTTGTGCGCTACGGTTTGCCCTCATTACAGCTCGCTAAAACGCTCAAAGCGGGCTTTTAGAGATTTTGCATTTTTGTTTAAAAGCTCTGCTTGCGCGGCGAGCTTATCTGCGTATGTTTGAAGCGCCGTCGCATACTTAGCATGCGCATCAAAGTCCGATTTTAGCGCGTAAATTTCATCTTTTACCGATTTGATATTTTGCGCGAGCACCTCGTCTTTTACGAAGGTGCGGATCGTGCCTAAAAGCGCCAGCAGCGTCGTGGGCGATGCCGCAAAAATGCCGATTTGCGCGCAGTACTCAAGCACCTGCGGCAGCCTCTCGCAGACGTAGACGAAAACCGCCTCGCTAGGCACAAATAACACCGCAAACTCCGTGCTAAGAGGCGGTATTATGTATTTTTCCGCTATATCTGCGGCGTGCTTTTTCATATCAGTGGTGAGTTGCTTATCCGCACTAGCAAGCGCTGCGGCGTCGTTTGAGGCGGAGGCGGCGATGATCTTTTCATAGCTTTGAAGTGGGAATTTTGAGTCGATGCAAAGAATTTTTTCTTTTGCGATATGCAGCGCGCAGTCCGCAATCCTGCCGTTTGGTAGGTGCTTTTGCAGCTCGTAAAATGCGGTGTTTTGCCCATAAATCATCGATAAAATTCTCTCTAATCGATACTCACCGAAGTTGCCACGCAGCTTGACGTTGCCTAAAATCGAGTTTAGCCTTGCGATTTCGTCACGCACCTGAAGCGAAGTTTTATTTTGCTCGCTCATTCGCGCTAGATTTTCCGCTATGTCCTTAAAGCCACGATCCAGCGAGCTTAAATTCTCGCTAAGTGCGCTGTTTTGGCGTTGCAAGCCCTCGCCTAGGGATCTATTAAGATAATAGAGCTTATCGTTAAAGCCGTCGTTTAGGCTTTGATTTAGCTTAAAAAGCTCGGCACTTGCTCTCGCACTTTGAGCTGTGAGCCTTTCGCTTAAAAGCTCGCTAAGCGTGGAGTTTGCATCGCTTATGCGGCGGTTTTGTAGCACGAGCGCGATCAGTAGGGCAAGCACCAGCGCCGCAAAAAAGGCAAACGCCGCGAGCGCAATCCCATCAGCGCCCATTTTCTTGCACGCTTTGCGGATCTAAAATTTCATTTTTGTAGCGTAGATATTCGATGTCGTTGTTAAGCGCGCGATTTTCCTCAAGCAAAACCTCGTGTTTAGTGCGAAGCGCGGCGATGTCGCGGCTGATGTAATAAATTTCGTTGCGGATGTAAATCGCCGGCACCGTCAGCAAAAACGCAAATCCGATCAGCAGATAAACGACTAAAAGCTGATAAAGCGTGAGATTTTTCTCCTTTTTTTTCTCGGCATCGTAGTTGCGTAGTAGCTCGTCTTGTGCGCCAGCAAAACTGCCATAGCTGCGCCCTGCGGCAAGGCTTGCATAATCATGCACGCCCATATCCGCGTAATTTTGATTTTGCGTGCCTGTAAAGTTCGCACCCGTAAACGCAGCATAATCCGCTGTGCCGATAAAATTGGCACCTGCAAAATCGCCGTAGCTCGCTCCGCTGGAATTATCGCTGCCGCGAGTGGCTGAAATATTTGCGTCGCCGCGTCCTTTTAATTTTACTTTGCTGCTTTTATTAAATTTTGTTCCGCCGCTTTCGGAATTTAGATAGTTTTGAGTGTTTGTAAAGCCTGAACTTTCGAATCCCAAGCTAGTAAAATCATCGTAATCGCCCGCTGAGCCCGCGTAGTTTCGTTTTACGGCAAGATCTGCGGCAAGCTTATCTTCTATCTCCTCATCCGTCAGATCCTCCATAGCTCGTCTTTTCGCAAGCTCTATGCCCGCTAGATCAGATGTCCCTGCGAAGTCGTGCCCATCATCGTCGTCGGCAAAATATTCATATTTGTTCATTTAAAATCTCCATAAATTTAAAAACCACGATCTTATCTTTACTCGCCGCCAAGGCGCCTGCGTCAAGGTAAATTCGGCTCGAAGCCAGCAGCTAGCGTGTACCCAGCAATGGGCCGTTAAGGTAAAATTTAAAAGCAAAGCTACGAGCAAAATTTTTCTTTGCAATTTTACCTCGGTAAATGGAATTTTATCTTAACTTGCCAAATTCTATCTCGGCCAGCAAAAGCAAAATTTTAATTTAGCGGGCTATTTTTGTTAATTTTGCTCGCTCTTTTCACGATACTGTATAGCGGCGGAAGCTACGAAAGGAAGCATCGTGTTAATTTTGCTCGTTTTTTGCACCGGCAGGCTTGGGAAATTCATTTTGACAGGTAAAAATCAAGTTCGCTTTACTCGGCTTATTTTATAAAATTTTCTCAAATCGTCTGAAAAACCGCTTAAAATTTTACTGCGTCTTCGATGCGCCTTAAAACGCTAAGTGAAGGATATCGCTTGCAAGATAAGCTCTATCATCTAAAATGGCGATGAAATCAACGGCTCGTCTGTAAAATTTCGTTAAAGCAAAGAACGAGATTTGGCATTACGCCGCTTGCTTTAGGTGCCAAATTTTAACTCTCGCTCGGTTCTGTATCTATGTTGCCACTTAGTTTTTAAAATATGCAGCAGTTAAATCTCATAAAATTATACATTAAATTTAGCGTAAAATTAAACGTTAAATTT
>NZ_CALIMW010000207.1 GCF_938045405.1 uncultured Campylobacter sp.
TTCGCATCATCGCGGCGATCTGCTCCAAGGTCAATCGTCCGCGCGCCGCGGCGTCAAGCTGCTGCCTTGAGGCGATGACATCTCGCATCGGCGACCCCTTATAAAATTTCGCATCCGCAGTCTGCGCCGCTCTACTCCGCTCGCTGTTTACACTAAGTAGAGCGTAAATTTCGTCGCCGTCCGACTGCACGAATAATAGCTGCGCTTCCTCGCGACAAGCCATTTTATCCTGCGTAAAATTTCATCGTTGCTTACTCACTCCAAAACAGAGTGCGCGAAATTTTGCTCGCTGCCTACTCTTTCCAACGCGAGCTGCGTGAAATTTCAATCCGTAGCGGGTACCCAAACGGCTTTGTTTTTGAAATTTAGCCTTGTGCGAACTTTCGTTTTTGCACGTAACCTCGCCGCGGCACGTTATCTCGCGCGATTATTTTTGTTCGCAACTTTGCTCTTGTGCGAAAGAGCATGCGCTAAATTTCCAAAAAGTTCGCTCTTGCGGGCTGAAATTTGCGCGGGTACCTCTCACCGAGCAAAATAAGGCGCATGGCGAACTTTCTTGGTTTCTGCGTTTTTCTGCCGACATAGCACGCGAAATTCTGCCGCGATAGCCTTGCTAAGGCGTGCTACCGGATTTTTACTCAAAATTTTTATACAAAAGCAAAATTTATGGACGAGCTGCTTAGTTTTGCGCCGCGCGGCCATCCCCGTATCGCGATTTAAATTCACTGCAGCTCTCGCCGCCACGTAGAATTTCCAAAAAATGCCGCTATCCTACGCCGACACGGGATTTTGCGAAGTGGTAATGTTCTTCGGCGGCGTAAAATTTCGCAGCGGGCAATACGTAAAATTTGATCCGCTTTGTTATCTTGCGACGAAGTAAATTTTGCGCTGCCGCAAAATTGCGCTCAGCAATGACCCAGTCTGTATTCCTTTACTTTGCCTCAAAATGCCCCGCAAGCCGTGGCGCCCGCGCACAAAGCCACACACGAAATAAAAATAGCGCGCAAAGAAAGCGCCAAAATGCGC
>NZ_CALIMW010000208.1 GCF_938045405.1 uncultured Campylobacter sp.
CAAAAACAGATGGAGAAAAGCCCTCCTGATTATTTTGGTATATGATTATATCGTGTGCAAAATCCCAATATAAATAGCTTTGCTCCAAAAGAGCCTCGTCGCCTCTTAGCTTCAAGCAGCTTACCTCGCCTGTAGTTTCGTTTTTTATTTCCGGGAGATAATCCTTTCTGAGTTTTTGAAAAGAAAAGATATTGTCGTTTATCTTGTATAAAAACGCCTTATTGTCGCCCATATCCATTAGTTGATGATCTAAAGAAAAACCCTCGGCAAAGAAGTCTTTAAACGCATCGCCGTATAAACCTACGTTAAATTTCTTTTCTACCTTATAAAAATAAAATTTTATATTTTTGGTTTTATTCATTTCTAGCCTTTTTCTCAAAACCTCTTAGAATTTATAGAGTACGATCCAACTACGCGCCCTATGATTTCGATGTCTAAATTTTCTTGAATTACTATGAGAGCATAATCTTTGTTGTCGCTAATCAACGATAGATATGGGCGCTTTTTAAATCGTTTGATGAATAATTCGCCGTCATATCTGCAAACATAAATAGCACCCTCTATCGCCTCTTGCCCGTCGTGGCAAAATACTATCAGATCGCTTTCGTGTATAGTAGGCTCCATAGAGTTACCAAAACAAGGAATTATCCCTATCGTGGCTTTTGGGCTTACGTTAAACATTATCCTCAAATCTTCCGGGTTAAACGGGAGCAAATCATACTCGCCTAAGTCGCCGTTTTGAGCGCCGAAGCCCGCCGAGACTACGCCGTTTTTAAAAAATGGAACATAAATCGTATTTTCGCTAGTTGATGAAATTTGCTCTACGTTAGGACTCTCTATTTCATTGTTTAGCCAGTATTCGACGGGATAGCCTGAAAATTTAGCAAGCTTTGGCAGATATTTCTTTGTTTCCTTGCTGCCATTTTGCCATTGACTTATTAGTGATTGCGAAACACCCAGAATGCTAGCTAATTCTACCGTATTTATCCCCCTTGTGGATAGAAGCTCATTGATCTTTTGACCGAAGGTTTTCATTATGATCTCCTTATAAAAAATTACTTTTTGTAATATTCTATAATTTTTAACTACGAAAATCAAATTACTTTAAGTAACGTTTAATCTAACTAATAGTAATATAGAGTTATGAAAAAGATTACATATAGAAATAAGCTAAAACAATTTTTACGTAAATTTTATAGCTCTGACGGAACGATTTGCGTCTATTTGGCAGGAACAAACGACAAAAAGCCCAATGGGGATGTAAGATTTGCTGCTTATAAAGAGCTTAAACACCCATACGATAAGTGGGGCACTAATCTCCCGTCATATATCAAAGAACAAGACGAAAAGGCTGCTCAATGACCGCAGACCTTGCTTTCGCCCTCGGCGTAATCGCGCTTTGCGTGGGGCTTTGGAGCGCTCGACGTGAAAACCAAACGCGCGATAAAGAAGCTTCGCGAGGAGGTTGATAAGCTAGGTGGAGGCGCAAGCGCGATCGGTTTCATTACGGAAGAGTACAAAGATGAGGAAGAGGATATCGATACGCAAATTAGATGCAGAAAGGATAAAAAATGCAAACGACGTTAAACGCCGATGAGAAAAAGGCTGAAAACAAGCGCTTTTTAAAATCGCTTAAAAAGATAATGACGGAGCTAGACAAACGCTCAAGCAAAAAAGACCAAGCTAAGATGGTAGAAATGATTATTTCTTATTTCGATCTAGATGGATATCTGCATCGTTAAGCTTACTCATGGCGTCTTTAATACTTTCAGCGATAGTATTAAACGCCTCCGCTACCATTTTAGGAGCATCCTCCGGTCTTGATCGGAGCATTTCTGCTTGTATTGCGAGTTTGGTTAGCTCTAAAACTATCTCTTTGTCTGTCATTTAAATCCTTTGTGATGAATTTCTTAGCTTGGCGGCGGAATTCTACGAAGGATTTAACTGAAAGTCAAATTTAAGGAAGCAGGATATGAGACATTCATTTAACACCGACGTAGCAGAGCGCTACGGACTTCAAGAGGCGATATTATTGGACTGGATAGCTTTTTGGCTAGTAGAAAACGAGCGCAACGAGCGTAACTTCTACGAGGGCAGATGCTGGGTTTTTAACTCCGCTAAAGCACTTGCGGAAAAATTCCATTATTTAAGCCCGAACACCATCCAAAAAACGTTAAAAAGGCTAGAGGACGCAGGGATAATCATATCGGGGAATTTTAATAAAAATAAGTTTGATCGCACGAAGTGGTATAGCATCGCAGACGAATATCGCTACTTACTTAAAGAGCATAGAAGCGACGCTGAAAATTTAAAAGAGGATGCTAAGCAAAATCCACAAAGCGAGGACGCGAGTGGAGTAAGCCAAAGCGCGAGTGGATTCAGCCAATCGGCGAGTCCATTCAGCCAATCGGCGAATGTATATAAATTAACAAACACACCTACAGAAGAAAATTCAAAAGAATTTCAAACGGATAGCTCGCTATCGCTCGCTAATGCGCGCACGCGAGAAGCGAATGCGCAGAGTGAGATTTCGCAAAAGCGCACGGACGATTTTTCGCAGAGTAATAATTTCTCGCCTCCCGTCCGAGAACCCGCTAAAAAATTTCAAAAACCTACGATCGAGCAAATAAGGGCGTATTGCAAGGAAGCGGGCAAAAATATCGACCCCGAGGCATTTTTCGACTTCTACGAAGCCAAAGGCTGGGTAGTAGGGCGAGCTCCGATGAAAGACTGGAAAGCTGCAGTGAGGAACTGGGCGAAAAACGAAAGCCAGTTTCTGCGGCGCAAGGTTGGTTCTGACGGGCAAGATGACGAATATGCCGATGTGCCGATGTTTGCAAGCGACAACCCAATCCTAAAAAACAACTTCCTAAGCCGCGATATGAGCGTGATCTACGATAAAGCTACGCAAATCGCCATAGAGGACGAGAGGCTGCGGAGTAGCCCAGCACAAATCGAGATGAAGGATCGCAGATGAGCTACAAAGAGAAATTTATAAACGAGATTTTGTTTCAAGGCAGAGCTACGCCGATGCAGGTGAAATTTCTAGCCGAGGGCGCGCTGAAAAACATCGCGGATAAAGACCTCGGAGAGTTTGCAAATTTCGCTTTCAGTCTCAAGACGAGATACGACAACGCCATCCAAACGATCATCAATGCCGCCAACGAATATCAGCGAGAAACTACGATGCGCTTGCTGAAGCGAGGAGGTGCGTTTTCGGATATTGCGTCGCTTAAAAATTTCCTAGTGCAATACTTCAAGCGCAAATTGGTAGCGTGCGGCGTGTATCCGTTTACCTGCACGAGCATATCGATGAACGAATTTGGGGAATTTATCAACGACAACACCAAAAAGGCAATATCTGCAGCAGACGAGATAGATTTTCTTACTGCACTTCTAAAAGAGCAATACGCTATCGGCGAGTATAGAGGCGAGCTTTTAGCGCGAAACATCGAAAATTTTCAGCGCGCCAAGGAGGGGCGGCTTAAAGAGGCGCCGAAGCTCGAAAACAAACAAACGCCCGCAAACTCCGAGGGCTTTAGGAAGCTGCTTGAAAAGGCAAGGGTGAGGTCAGTATGAGACTATCCAAAGCGAAGTTTGAAGCTTTTAAAAATTTCCTAGCCTACGAACACCCTATGTGTCAAATTTGCGCCAAAGCTCCGAGCGTTGAGCCGCATCACGTGAAATTCGGACGCTACGGAGCGGACAAGGACGATAGAAAGCTGATCGCGGTATGTAGAGCCTGCCATCAGTGGTGCCACGCGCACAAGCACGAAAGCATAAAAAAATACGAGAGGCTGGCGGATGAGAATTGGGCGAGATTTAACAATGCCGTTTAAACGCACGCAAACGGCTCAAATTTTAACGAACGACACTCGGGTAATTCCAAGACTAACCCCAAGGGTTAAAATGCGTTATAGGCTCTGCAAATGAGTTTTAAGGTATAAAACACAAAATCCCATCTAAAACAATCATCCGCTAAATCCATCTTTTCTTGTTATTCTAAAAAGAGAATTTTTAAACGTAAAATTTATTTTTAGTGCCCTAAAATAGGCGTCCGAGTTTAAAATTTAGATAAAATTTTGGGGTATGATATACCAATTTTTGCGCTTGCGTTTTGGGGGTGGGGAGGGTCTTTTGCACCTTGAAGTCTTAGCTCGCCAAGCCCTAGCATAGGGGCTTTAGTAGAGCTTTAGCCATTTTTTTTGCACCTAAATTTTAGCTCTTAAGCGTTTATGCGTTTTGTCTCATTTTGACACAAGGTAGTAAGCAAAGCACGATAAAAAGGGGGTTAGAGCCTTAATAAAGAGGAAACAACAACGAGTTGTGACATTTTAAGTTTCGAGCATTTTTTTGCCTTCTCAACCCTTCTCAAACCTCGCTAGAATGGTAGTTTAAACGACTTTAAGAAATCCTAAACTGCTATTCATATATGCCTTTTCTCTTACACCCCTCTTGCACCCATTCGTAATCAAACCCTAAGCCTCAAGAAGTTAAAATATCTCTAGGATTTTAAAACAAAGGCTAAGAAATGCAAACCCTAACCATACAGGCTAACGCCGATTTCATAGAAAAAGCCAAAGCGATATTAATCACGCTGGCTAAGCTTGACGGCGCTAAATTAAACCTAAGCGACGAAGTAAAATATCAGTCGCGTTTTAGCGAATATGAAGCGGACGCAGAGGCTATCAGGTGCGGCGAGCTTGAAACCTATCCGTTTGACGGAATACGCGACGAAGTAGCGAAATGGTAATCAAGCGCACAGCAAGATTTAATCGCGAGTTAAAAGCGGTATTCGACTTCATCGCAAAAGATAGCCCAAATAAAGCGCGGGATTTTGTTAGTAAGCTACTAGACGCGGCGGAGCTATTAGGTGATAACCCTAAACTAGGACGAGAGATTGCGAACGATAAAAGAGAACTCATCGCTAGGGGTTACATAATGCCATATCTGATTGACGGCGACAGCGTTAAACTGCTAGGCATCTACAAAGCCAATAAATGGCAAGAATAAAGCGGAGGAAGGAGCTTTAATTTCAGCTAAAATTTGGCTAACATAGGATAAAATTTCCATGTTTTAAAAGTCCTTTGAGGGCGGTTTCGCTTGATACTAGCCGCCCTTAAATCCTTTTGAAATATTTAGCTTTTTATTCGAGGCGCGCCCCAAAAGCTATTGCATTTTGCAACAGATATAAATGCACTTGCTCTTTCAGCTCTACACCCACAGCCTTTAGCCACCGGACGGCTTTAGCTCTTTGGGTGTCGTCTTTAAATAAACTCTTTTGGTCTTTCTTACCTTCGTCGCGCCACTCTTAGATGCTTCGGTTTAACTTCGCTTTTTCTCATTGCTTAGTTTTTAGATTATTTTTGCAAAGATTGTGCGAATTACGGCGCTTGTATTTACGGAATGTCGCTTGCGATTTTTCTGCGTTTTCTACTAACCCACTCTTAAAATTTTTCGGCTAAACTGCGCGCAATCGTAAAAGGAGGCTTTCTTGGCTACATATATCTGCGCGTTTTTTAGCTATCTTTATCAGGTTGCAAAGTAGCGATGGCTAAGATTTTTTTCGCAAGCTCTGGCGCTAGTGCCGATGCTCTGATCTCCTCTAGCCCCGCTCTTAAAAAAGCGATCATCAAAGCTCGCGCTATTGCTAGAGCCCGCAAAAGCTCTTTTTGTGTTAAAAGCACGGGCAAAATCCCTCATAATAAAACCCTTCTTGATGGCTACAGCTTTGACAGCGCTAGCGAAGCTAATCGCTACGTCTATTTAAAAACGCTTGAAAAAGCAGGGCGCATAAGCGCGCTTTGTATCCATCCCGGCTTTACGCTCCAGCCCGGATTTAAAGACCGCTTAGGCAGGGCAAGACGCGCTATTACCTATATCGCAGATTTTTCTTACGAGCAAGAGGGACTTAGCATAGTCGAGGATGTTAAGTCTGATTTTACGGCGCAGGATAAGGTTTTTCGTATCAAATCCAAAATCCTTTGCTTTCAAAACCCTAATATAGTTTTTCGCGCGGTTAAATATCATAGGGGAGCTTGGATAGAAATATGAGCGAGCAAAACATAAACCGCGCCCTGCTTAAAAAGGAAGCTTTTAAGATAATGCGCGAGGAGCGCTTAAGCCCACCTGAGATAGCGGCGCGATTAGGTCTTGCTGAAAAAGAGGTGCGAGGTTGGGCTAACTCTGAAAATTGGGTTCGCGAGATCTTAAAACAAGATGCGAAAGATAAAAGAGCGCTCGAAGCTAAAGCTAAGCTTCCGGAGTTTTCGCAAGTAGTAGCTAGCCAATACGCAGAGCTCTGCTGGGCGCAGCAAAAATTAAAGGCTAAGATGCTAAAAGATGAAGAGGATGGTCGCATTAGTTCAAATGATTTTCGCTCTTTCGCGCTTCTAGCTAAAAATATAATCGAGGCTGCGGGCACCGAGATCATAGGCACGGATAAAAACGAAATCACTAATATTTTGATAAATTTTGACAAATCAGATAAAAACGTAGTGGATGTGGAGGCGATGGATGATAGTTCAGAGCTCTAAGCCCGAGCTTGAGAAGTTCGCCCGTATCGCATCTAAGCTTGAGACCTTCGTGCGTTTTGTCCTGCGCGCCGAGCCCTCTACACAACAGCTTGCATTTATTCGCGCGGTGGATGCAGGAGATCGCTTCATCGCTATTAAAAGCGGTCACGGCGTAGGCAAGAGCACCTCGCTTGCTTGGGTTGCTATTTGGTGGGCGCTAATTAAGGAGGATGCTAAAATTCCTATTACCGCCCCCTCTACTCCGCAGCTACTTCTTACGTTGATGCCTGAAATTCGCAAATGGATAGCCAAGCTTCCTAAAATTTTACGCGATGAGATCACGCCTAAAAGCGATGAGATTAATTTTTCTAACGGCAACTTCATAGCCCTTCGCACAGCTCGCAAAGAAACCCCTGAAGCCCTGCAAGGCTTTCACGCCAAGCATCTGCTATTTTTAGTGGATGAGGCTAGCGGTGTGGATGAGACGATATTTGAAATAATTTTCGGCGCTCTTAGCGGGGCATCAAATGCGATGATTATGGTCGGAAACCCTACCCGCACGAGCGGATTTTTTTACGAAGCTTTTAAGCAGGAGCTTTGGCATAGCTTTACCTTTAACGCAGAACAGAGTGCAAATGTAGCCAAAGAGCAGATCGAGCGTGCCCGCGCTCTTTACGGCAGAGATAGCAATGCTTATCGGGTTAGGATTTTAGGCGAATTCCCGCTTCAAGGCAGCGATAATCTCTTTGATTTAAGCGCGCTTGAGCTTGCCGTAGGACGCGAGATAGACCGAAGCGGCGCCGTGATTTGGGGGTTAGATCCTGCAGAATACGGAGATGATAGCTCTGTGCTATGTAAGCGCAAGGGCTTTTTCATAGAGCCTTTTTGCGAGTTTAAAAAGCTCGATTCCGCTCCACTAGCCGATGCGATCTGCGCTGAATATAAAAAAGCGGCGCAAAAGCCTAACGCTATTTTCATCGACGTCATCGGCATAGGCGCAGGAGTTTGGAGTATATTAAACGCCAAAGGCTTGCCCGTTTATCGTGCCGACGTAAGAGAAAAAAGCTTCAAAGAGGGCTTTTACAATAAGCGCTATGAAATTTATGCAAGGCTAAAAGAAAATATCGCACTTCTTTGCCTGCCTAGAGATGAAAAGCTAATAGGCGAACTAGGCGATATCCGTTACGAGATCGACGAAAACACAGGCAAAATAAGGCTTGAATCTAAAAAGAAAATTCGCGCTAGACTTGCTCGCTCGCCCGATCGCGCAGATGCTTTGGCGCTTAGCTTTTTTGATGAGATGGATTTTTATGAGGAGGAAACGGATGGGGAGTTTCAAACGGGAGATTTGCTATGGTAGATGCGTGGCATTTAGGCAGGGAGGCTAGCTATTATGCCCTATTAAAGCTGGCAGGAGGCAATGTCTTTGCTCTTTTAAGCAACGCAAGAGATGCAGGAGGCGCTCCTGTAACCTTAATCGAGGGAGAGGCTATAGATGAGCTAATAAGGCACGGCTTTAGAGATGATTTTATAGCAGCCGCGCTTGAAGTAGATAAATACCGGGTAAGAAGGAGGAGGAAAAGACTTGAAAAAAGAGGAGATTAAAGCTCAAATTCTAAAGCTTCGAAATGAGGCGGTAAAGGGATTTGACTTTGTAAAAGATGACTTTTTATATTTAGAGAGCGGATATTTAGCTCTAATGGATGAAAAAAAGAAAAGGACTTTAAAAGCTCGCCATAAATCTCACGTCGCACAAAAGATAATCTTTGCCAAGGTCCGTCGCATCACTAAAGAGATATTAAAGACCTATTTTGCTAATCCTAGCCTTGCGGATATTGAGGTTAGAGGCGACGCGCAGCTTAGCGCCATCTTACAAAACGAGCTAAACACTCTAAGCAGGGCAAGGCTAAATCTTTATTCCCGCATTCACGAAAGCATAATTGCGATGCTAGTTTATGGAACTTCTATCGCAAAGGTTTATTGGGCGGACAATGAAGTTAAGGTCGTGCCTAAAAGGCTAAGTGAGGTGCTAATAGATCCGCACGCTAAAAATCATTTCGATGCTAAATACTACGTCGATCGCTTCTATATGACGATTGCCGATATTAAAAGAAACTTCGCTAAAGAACTAAAGGATGAAAAGATAGATCTAGACGCCATAAGCGGCGAAAACACATCCAAAAGTCCTAGCGACCTTCAAAGCTCGGATTTAGGAGAATACCGCAGAATAGCGGTGCAAGAGATTTATCGCAAAATCGGCGATGATTGGTTTATTAGCACCTGCATAAACGATAGGTTTTTGCGCCTTGATCTTCCTCTTCATGATGGATGCCCCTTCTTTTTTGCGGTAGCTTATCCGCAGTTTTGTAGGATTGAGGAAAGAGGGGCGGTGCGCTCATACGGGGCAAGCTATATTGAACCGATGATAGATCTGCAGCGCCAATTCATAGCCGTGCGAAATCAGCAGATGGACGCCGTTTATCTGCAGCTTAATCCCAGATATTTCGCCGATAGAAGCAGTGGGTTAAGGGACGATGATTTAGCATCTCTTAGCCCTAAGGTAGTAGTTTCAAATTTAGCAGCGATTAAGGAGATCCCCGCCCCTAATATCAACGGCTCGGTTTTTGATACGCAAAGCTTGGATGCAGAAATCCAAGAAGTAGGAGGAATGCCTAAGATGGTGCAAGGCATTTCTGCTAGCTCCGATCCTAGAAACGCTACGGGGATGAGCTTGCTAGCTCAAAGCGGTAACGCTACGATAGATGATATAGTCACGAGCTACAACGAGAGCTTTTTTGAGCCCTTTATCTCCCGCATCGTAAGCTTAATATATCGCCATAAAATCACTGAAGCGCTTAGCGGATATGATAGGGATAAGAAAATAGAGCTTCGCGTTAGCATAAACGCAGGCGTAGGCGTAATGAGCCGCGACACTAAGATAAATAATATCGGAGCAGCCAAACAAAGCCTACTAACGATGATAAAGATGCTAAGCGAGATGGGCGCGAAAGAAAAGGTGCGCGAGTATGTGCGAGTCCTAGAGGGCTTAGTGCGAGACGAGTTGCGCGAGATGGGTCAAAAAAATGTAGATGAACTTTTTCCAGGAGAGATAGATTTTGCAGAAACTCAAAGCGCTTAAAGATTTTATGAGCTCCGAGCCTTTTGCTGAGATCAATGCGGTTTTAGAGGCGCAAAAAAGCGCGCTATACCGCTATGCTTGCAGCGGAAAGGACGCAGCGGGGCAGGAACTAAGTAAGGACGCCAGAATAAATATGCTTGAGCGCATAGACGCTCTAAGCTTCGCTCAAAGCCTTTATGGCTTTTTTTTAGAACAATACCAAACCACACAAGGAGAAAAAGATGAATGATGACATTCAACCTCAAGAGCCTCAGGTGCAGCCGCAAGATCCATACGCGATGCCTCAAACGACACCGCCTCAAATGATGCCCCCACAGCCCCAAATGACGATGCCTCAAGTAGATATAGGCGCTCAACTTGCAGCTGCAAAGCAAGCCCTAGGCATAGATGAATTGCGCGCACAGCTTGAAAAGCAACAAGAAGCCGCGACATATAATCTAAATCTCGCAGATGTCATAAGCGCTAATCCCGAGCTGAGTAAGAAAACTATCGAGGAAGGACTTGATAAGCTCGCGCAAACCAGCCCCGAACTTGCGAAGCAGTTTAAAATCAGCAAGGAGGGTCTGGAGATTTTCGTCAAAGGTCTTAAAGCCACCATAGCACCGCAGGTCTTGCCCGATCCGATCACTAACGACGGCACTAGCTCGACAGACGATGCAGGCGAGGATGAGACGCTTAAGCGAATTCGCGAAGGCAAGGCAAGAGCAGGCGATGTCGGGCGAGCTATTAGCAAACTCATAAGCAAATAGCCCTTTAAATAATCCGCGCCTTTTTGTTAGCATAAAGCAAAAAGGCAGGATTTTATGGCTTACTTTAATCAAAACGACTACGACTACGCCCGTAAGTCCGCAGATTTCGCGCAAAATCTCAACGCTATGCAATCACCTCTTAGCGGATTGTTCGGCTCAGGCAACAATATCTACAATCAACAAAACTCAAGAGCAGGCGCGGACTTAACCAATAATAGCTTTATCAAGCTAGGCGCTCAAGCCTACGGCGGCGCAAACGACGCTTATAGTCAAAGCTTAAATAATATCGGAAACGCTCTAAACTCTAAAGGGCGCGCCTTAAACGGGGCGGGCGCAGTTGCTAATATAGGCAGGGACGCTTACGGCTTTGCCCCTCAAACCGCGCAGGGGCGACTTGATAACTCAATGCTAGGAAGCGTAAACTCATATCTAGCCAATATCATAAACTTAGCTAATACCAAAGCAAATAACGAATGGGCTAGAGCTAATGCGAACGCAGCACTAAACGTGCTGGGCGCTAGAGAAAAAGCCTATCAAGATGACGCCGCAAGAGCTGCAAATGGGGCCCAGTGGATAGCAGGTTTTAATTACCGCAGCGCCAAGGACGCCGAGGATGCCGCTAGAGCGAACGCGCAAGCTCAGGCGCAACAAGCATATATGCAAGCTCGCGCAGCAGGCTTAGACCGCGCTAATGAGCTAAAAAGCGCAGAACTTGACGCACAAAATCAAAACGCCGCAAGAAAGGCTAAGGTAGATGAGCTTAAGGCACTAAACGATTTCGCCTCCAGCCCGCAGTTTTCGCAGCTAGACGATAAGCAGCGCAAAGCTATTACTGATCGCATAGCGGCGGGATATTCCGCACTAGGCGTAGAGGGAGGCGGTATAGATTACGATGATGATGATTTGGAGGCTATTAAACAAGGCTATGAAATTTTTATCGATGATGATGGAGTAAAGAAAGCACGCAAGGACGGACAAGTTTATGAGTGGAATTAAGATAGGGGGCAAAACCTTAACGCCCATAAATGTAGCTCCCATAAAGATCGGATCAAAGACACTAAGCCCGCTAAACTCCATAAAAATAGGAAATAAAACCCTAACCCCGATAAGCGAGGCATCCACGGACGGACCTAGCGATATGCAACGCTTTTTTAGACAGATGGGCTCTAAGCTTGCCCCTGCGCTAGATACCGCAGAAGCCGTAAGTGATAAGGCTTTAGCAGGTGCGGGGCTGGTAACTCAAAAGGCTGGCGAGCTAGGACTTCGTGCATTAGGCGCAGGAGCGGACGCACTAGGCTTTGATAATGCAGGCAAGAGCTTAAAAGATACCGCAGACGAGCTAGGGCAAACCTTTTCTCAAAGCGCGGAGGCAGTAGGACAAACGGGAGGTGCAGGCACTACCCGCATAATAGGGCGAGGATTAAAAAACTTCGTAACGGGTCAAGCTGCAGCCAATCAAAAGCTAGCTAGAGGCATTAATAACGTTTTAGCAGATACCGCAGATTTTTACGGAGCGGACAGGGCTAGGGATTTCTTTCGCGAGAACTCAAATTTAGCAAGCTCGGCGATAAATAAAATTGAAAACTTCGGCGATAACGATATGAAAGGTTGGCAAGCAGCAGGCGAGATAGCAGATGCTACTGCACTAGCTCCTGCGATGCTAGGGCATAGCGCAAAGGCCGCCCGCTTAGCAAAAGCATTAGGCGCTAGCCAAAAGGTAGCTACTCGCATCGGCAATGCCGCAGGATCTGCGGCAAACGGCGCGATAATGGGAGGATTTACCGGAGGGGCTAGAGCTTACGGACAGGAAAAGCCCAATCTAAAGCAAGCGGGGCTTGAAAGCACTATTTGGGGTGGGGCGAATGCTATTTTAGGCGGGCTTAGCCGTGCTCCGATTTTAGCTAAAGGGGTGCTAGGCAAAGCAAGCGAACAAACGCAAAAAGTAGCGCAAGGCTTGGACTACCAAAATCTAAGAGAGGGCGTCCCGACGCCCGTTGGGACGACCGCTCCGCAAACGCGGGCGGATGGCGAATTATTAAGCCCTCCATTAAGCAGCGACCAATCGGCGCGCCTCAACCGATACTCCGATACTTCTCGGACAATGGCTGCCGCAGATAATGCGGGGTCGGTCACTGATAAAACTATTATACCACAAAGCTCTGTCGCAGAGGGAATTTTAAATAATCCTAATCTTTTCGGACTTGACGAAAACGTGATAAAGGCCATTCGCTCAGAGCTTGAGGAAGCGGCCGGGATTGCTCCAAAAAAGATGAGCGAAGCGGTAAAAGGAGCAGATAAGGCAGAGACCGCAGCACAAGCGCCTAATCCGTTTTTAGATGAGATTTTAAGAGCTACAAACCCTGCTAATAATAACGCGTATTTGGATCAGATCTTAGCAATTACCAATCCTAAAGCCGTCATCGCTACCAAAAAAGGAAGTCCGACAACCCAGACTATTACCTCAACCTTAAATGGAAGCGATGAAGCCGCCAAGAAGGGATTAAACCCAAATAGCAGCCTTTACAGCAATGATAAATATATCGAAGGAAGTGGGACAAACTCCGCAATTACTTCAACCTCTGATATATTTGACGGAGGGGTGGGGTCCACAACCCACATTACTACAACCCCCGCCAATGATGAAATTATATCTCTTTCCTCTGATAAAAACCTTAATGCCCCCGCGGAGTTTAAGAATTCCGCAGGAGGAGGCATAGACCCCGCTGCGGTAGTCCGTAATATAGCGGAGCGCGGAGATTTGGCGCTAAGACTAGAGCCTAAAGCCGATGTGCTTTCGCTCGTCCGCGACTTTCAGGCTCCTATTAAAACTCCGATATTTGAGGCCAAAATTGCGATTGATAAGATGTTAAATCATTTGGCGGATAAAGCAGGCAGCGAGCGTAGGCTCGAATATGTAAATTTAATCAAACCTACGTTAGAAAATCCATTATTCATCGCAAAAGATGGCGAACGATATAGATTTTTTAAAACCTTTATCGACGATCGCGATAAAACTTTAAAATTCTTAAGCGTGATAGAAAACGACAGAGGAGAATTTTTAGGCGTAACCGCGACGCCGCTAAAAAACACCGATTTAAAAAATCTAATAAGAAAAGGCAATATAGTTTGGGGTGGGGACACACTCTCTAGCCTAAGCACCCCACAAGCGATGAGAAATCAAGGGCTAGACATCGCTACAGATATTATACCACAAAACGGCGAGAATATGATTAAAGGTTTTAGCTCTAGCGCAATCCCTGCCAATATCGCAAGCGCTGGAGCCGGAGCGGCCTCAGGTGCAGCGCTAGATGATAAAAATAGAGCAAGAGGCGCTTTTATCGGAGCGTTGGGCGGGCTTGGGCTAGTAAATGCACCTTCTTTGGTTTCAAAGCTAAAAGGAGGCGCTAAGGTAGGCGAGATAGCGCAGGATATAGAAGCTGCGGCAAAAGATAAGCCTAGCATCTTAAGCAATATGCGCTCCTATCTTAAAGCCGTAGGCGCAAACTCCGCTTCAGAGCTAAAGGATTTAAGCGGCAAGGATATAGGGCTAAGCTACGCAAGGCAAATGGCAAGCGAGCATATCAATAAAGAGTTTAAAAATATCGCTTATGAAATTTTATCCGGCTCTCAAAGCTTAGCGCAGAATTTAAAAAATGGCGCTATTAATGCGGCTCGCTTTGCAAGGCGCGCATTAAGCGAAACCAAAGGCGCGGATTATCTTTTGCGAAACGACGAGCTATTTAGCGCCAAAAGCGCATATAGCGCTAAAATGGAAAATCTACAATCCGCGCTTAGTGGATTAGACGACGCAGATCGCGTAGCTATGCATGAATATATGGTGGGCGAAGGAAATGCCATTAAGCCTGAGCTAAAGCCACTAGCAGACGCGCTAAGACGTCAGATTGACGATATGAGTGCTAAGCTCGTGGATTTAGGCGTTTTAGATAAGGCTAGCAGAGACGCGCTAGCGGGGCAATATCTTGCTCGCTCCTATGAAAAGCATCTAAAAGATCGCATCAACTCAGTGTTTTCAAGCGGTAAAAAGGTAGATGAAATTCACAGCAGAGGCTTTGCGTTTAAAGAGTTTAAAGATAGGGAAGCGATGGATAAGTTTCTATCTAAAAACCCGCAGATTGTAAAGTCTATGGATCAGGCTTACAATAAAGGCGGCGTGCGCGTAGTAGAAAAGCCTAATGGTAAAATTGAGCTTTGGAGGGATTACACCAAAGATGAGCGTTCGGCTATGGGGGAGATAAGAGATGCCGCTTTTAGCATACCGCAGACCCTAAATAAGTTAAATGATATGATAGAAAACGCTAAGTTCTTAAAATCCGTTAGCGAATTAAGCGGTGGCGCAGTGATACCCAATACCGAGATTAAAGCCCGCTATGGCAAGCTTGATTTAGATGACGCGATTAAAAAGGAGCTAGGACGCGAGGGATACGCTCAAATGCCTAAAAGCGATAGCTACGGCGCGCTAGCGGGGCAATGGGTGCGAAAGGATATCAAAAGCGATATAATCTCATCCTTCGCGCAAAGTGGTGATATGGGTGTGCTAATAGACGGATGGAAAAAATACCTCTCGATTTGGAAGATGAGTAAGACCGTATGGTCGCAGACCGCTCACGTAGGCAACTACGTCTCAAACGGATTTTTATTAAATCTTGCGGGGATGAGCGCCAAGCAGGTCGTAGCCTCTATGGCAAAGTTTACCCGCGCGCAGATAGGAAATGGAGCGATCAACCGCTACAAGCAGCTAAGGCTAAAAAACGTTACTTCTAAACTAAGCCCCGCAGAGCGCAGGGAATACGCGCAACTTATGCGCGAAAAAGAGATTCAAACCTACAAGCTCGCCGAGGACGAGGGACTTTTTGGCAGAAGCTCCTTGCTTGATATTCAAAACGGATTTGCCCGCACTACAAAAGAGCTTAGGCAGGGAAAGATCGCCCGCATAATAGATGGAGATGCCGCAGGCAAACAAAGCGTCGTAGCCTCTGCGGCTCAAAAGGCAGGCGACGCGTTAGGAGCAGTTGCCGATAAGGCGGGCGCGCTATATGCAGGGGAGGATAATGTAGGAAGGCTAGCGTTATTTTCTCACTATATTGACAAAGGGCTAGATCCAAAAAGCGCAAAGATCGCAACCAATAGCTGGATACCAGATTATTCGCGCCAAATGCCTGCGGGTATGAGAGCGCTTAGAGATAGCGGCATCGCCCCTTTTATCTCGTGGAGTTATTATGTAATGCCTGCGATGGGGCGCTACCTAGCCCGCCACCCGGTAGATGGAGCTAAAAAGATCCTGCCTATGCTAGCGGCTTTAGGATATTGGCAATATAAGGTTACGGGCGAAGCTAATCCGTATAGTGATAAGATCCCTGATGATATCAAAGGACGCAGCGTAGCAGTATGGCGCGACGGCGATCGAGTTCGCACGATTAAGATGGATAGGTATCTTCCTTATATGAACCTAACCGCTCCGGCAAACTACGCTAAAGGGCTTGCTAGCGGTCCAACGACGCAGGGAGCTTATGCGCTATTTTCGATGATGGCGGACGGAAAGCCTAGGATGCTTTACAATAACCGCCCGATCACTAAAGATACCAAGCCTATTCCCGCGCAGGCATACGATTATCTAAATTGGCTGCTTCAAGGCTTTACGCCTATGCCGGGCGGAGTAAGCAGCGGAATAAGCTTAGTAAGTGATCTAAGCAGAGATGAGGCAAGCAGAAAGCGAAACAACGTAATGCTTCCTAAAACGAAAGCTCAAAGCGTAGCGAAGTTTTTAGGCTTTAATAGCGCAGACTATAGCGTTAGCGGGCAGATGAAAGACGCTGCTAAAAAGAAGCTTAAGAAAAAAGACTAAGTGCTTTTATATAGCTCTCAACCCTTTTTGGAGTTTGGCGGTAAAGCAAGCTTGCTTTTAAATTTCTTGCCGCTTGTGCGTAATCGCCTGCTTCTATGCAGCCCAGAGTATGACGGAAGCCCATAAGCCCCGCAAGCCCTAGCTGGTATGCCATTTCGATTAGGGTATCTTGCACGTTTTGCGGCTTGTCCGCAAGCCACGGCAAACACTGAAAGAGCCGCTTTTTAAGCTTTTTTAGTTTGAGGTTTAAAATTTTATCTGCTACCTCTTTACTCACAGGTTCCGCCTTGCCGTTATTTAGCGCTAGCTCATCAGGGCTAAGAGCGGCTACCAAAAAGCCGTATCCTATCGTAGCCTTTCCGAGGCTGTCTTTATATATGCGATCCCTAAATCCCTCGTGAGCTTTGATGTTTCCGATGAGGCTCATATCCCCTCCTCGTTTGAAATCTCCACGAATTCTATGTGTTTGCCTATGCAAATTTCAAAAAACGAATTGTATGTCCGAACGGAGTTCGTAACCCCCGCGGCGTTGTGTCCGTCGCCTACGAGGATACATCCAGATGTTTCTTGCGGGATGTTGCCCGTATGGATCAGAATGTATCTATCTTTTGGCACCAGCTCGTTGTATAGAAGCGGACACATCCGTTTTTGTCTTGAGCTATTGTGCCACTCCATTTTATATCGCCCTGCCGGAATCCGTCTATCCTTGCCACGCTCGGTGGTATCGGGCCCCGCAGGCTCAAGGGTGAAGCACTCAAAAAGCCTTTTCCCGTCGTCCGTGATCGTGAGTTTCCCGATCGTGCCATCATGAATGTTTTTAAATCTATTTATCTTTATCTTCATACTCGTCCTCCTCGCTCATTCGTCTATCGATGCCTAGCTTAGAGCAGACAAATTTTTCAGCCCAATTTTTCACGGCATCGGCGCCTATCCAAGCAGAAAAGCCACCTACTGCTAAGGCAAATCTAGAGTTTTGAGTTAGATAAAGCGTAAACTCCGCGCCAAAATAGCACAGAGTAATCGAGCTTAAAAACCCCGAAAGAAAGGCTATTACGTAAGCTAATTTACTCTTGCGCTTCTTACTCATCGTTTTTAAAAAGGTGATCGCAGCAGCTAGCACCACCAAACAAGCCCAATAAATTTTGTCAAACAAGCTATTTAGATCGTTCATTTAGTTTCCTTATGCTTTCTAGATTAATCGCGCACTTCGCGTAAGCTTCGTATAGATCTAGCATTAGCTCCGCGGCGTCTGCTTGACTTGCGATAGTGCGGTTTGTATCAACGCGCGGCACGGCTAGTAGATACTGCGGCACAGAAGCGCAGCTAGGGGTGCTCGCGCAGCCGCTCAAGCACAAAATTAGCGCTAGCGTTAAGCTCACTTGAAATTTCATCTCTGCCCCCTTTCCTAGCCTTTGAAGCTATTTGCCTCTTAATTTGAGCCAAATCCTTGCTTAGCGCGTCTTTTTGTTGCGCGGCTTGTGAGATTTGCTCCATCTGCTTATCTTTTTGCCCCACTTGCTCTTTCAGCGCTTCGATTTGCGTCTTTTGAGCCAAAATCTCAGCTTCCAGCTTACTTGCTTGCCAAGATTGAAACTTTAGCGCGCCTATTAGCAGCGCGATCACCGCAGCAAAGATCATATAAATCTTAAACATCATTTATCCTTTAGCCGTAGTTTGGCAAAATTCGGATAGTTTTTAAAGCTTTAAAAATCAAATTTGATTAATTTGCCGAAGTTGTTATTAAAGTTAAGTGAGTAAAACACAATGCTTCTTTCCCCACCCTTCCAAGATCTGGCGTAGCTTAGAGCCGTCAGATTTGAAAGAGCGTGAGGGAGCAAAAACCGCCTATTACGCAGAAAGCTTTTTATCCCCAAATCCCCGTCATCACTATTATTTAGGCAAAAATCATCATCAAAGCCATATCCCAGCTCGATACTTCCACTCATCTTTCCCGCTGTTATATCTCCTGCGTATTCGCCGATACTCTTTAGATAATGCCCGCGATAGCCCGCTTCTTTGATATATTCTTTTATCTGCGGATCATCCATCACGTCGCGCAATAGATAGTCGTATTTGATATTTCCGTTCCACCCTGCCACAAAGGGCATAAGATACTCTCTTAAGCTCGCAGCGCTTGCGATATGATTTATCCTGCGTCCATATATCCGCCACACGCTATAGCGCGAGCCGTTTTTTATCGCAATAGAGCAAAGCACGGGGTTAAAGTTTAGCTTTTGCGCGCTCATATCAAAATTGGCGCGTAAAACAAAGCGTCCCTGCTTATTGCAAAGCCAAAAACGCTTATGAGAATAAACTAAATCAAACTTATATGTGCGGATAAATTTTAAGCTCTCGCCCGAGCTCAAATCGTCCGAATAAATTATCTGCCCCTGCCTGATAAAAGCTAGCTTGCGAGCGCTTAGATCGTAATTTATGAGCCAGATAGCCCCGCCGTAAAAGCTCATTTTATAGTTTGGATAGGGAGCTAAAGCAAGCCTAAGCGTTTGCGTATGCTTTAGTGCTGCGTTAAATATCAGCACATAAAAGCCGTCATTAGGGTTTTGCTTCTCGTAATTACGCCAATCATAGGTGCCTGCGTTATCTCCAAAGCCTAGATTTACAATCTGCTCATCATTATTCGCGCCTATGGCTAAGCCTGCCCCGTCCGCTCCGCAAATAGCAAACTTATCCGCGCCTACGAAAAATCCAAAAGGCACAAGCACGGCTCTATCGCCATAAAAATCGCCATTGTAAAAATCATATACCCCATCAAGGCGCAAGGAGTTTAGCGGCGGACTGATAGTAAGATCAAACAGCTTCTCATCCTGCGCGCGGCGAAATTCAGGATAAAAACCCATTTGAGCCGTAAGAGAGTCAAGATTGTAGCTTACTTCGCCTCCGCCTTTGCGAAATAGATCGAGCTTGTCGCCTATTTCGATATTCTGTCCGTAGCGGTCTTTAAAGGTTACTTCATCTATCGCAAGCTCTAGGTTTGCTCCTGCGATGATCTCTGCTATTTCCAAATCCCTAAGATAGGGCTCGGAATATGGAATTTTAACATCCATTACTCAGCAAGGCTTAGATCAAGCGCGAATGTTTTGCCGTCCGTCTTTATGAGGCCAAACTTTACATAAGCATCAAGCGGCTTAATATCACTTATGCGGCAAAGAGGAGTGATAGAGGAGGCAAAGCTTAGCGTGTGTCCGCCCGTCTTTAAGATAATGTCGTATTTGCGCCCCTCCACGATAGATTTTAATGTAAACTCGGTGTTTTCTTTAATCTCAGTAAAGATTAAAGTATCCTCTCCTAGACTTAGCCCACCGGCATACGCAAGCGTTTTAATGCTTAAAGGCTCAGGGGCGGCTGGAATATCTGCAAAGATTAGCTTTTTGCCGTCGGATTTAAGAAATTTATCCGCTTCATAAGCGCTTGGGGTATCGTTTAGAGCAAGAAAGCTTTTAGCTCCTCCCCCTCCTCCTATTAGCGGGATAGCGCGCGACCAAGCCCCGTTTTTGTAGATACCAAAATATTTGTCACCATCTTGATATTCGCTATGCCAAGAGATGCCATCAGGACTAAATCTAAAGGCTAAATCTGCGGTAAACTTAGGATTAGGTAGGCGCACGCTATCTTCATACTCTCCTAAAAGCTCCTTTTCTTTAGAGCTAAAAGAGCTTATACCTAGGGCATATAGCGTTTGATAGACCGCTACTAAGGCAAGAGCTTCATCAATATCTAGCTCTTCGCCCACTACGGGATATGCGGGCTTTCTAATGTCAAAATCATCATTTAGATTTCGCACTATATCGCTTCCTTGCCCCTTAGTTACTAAAAGCTTAATCGGGGTTTGAGATATGCAAAGCCCCAGCATAGAGGAATAAAGATTGCTTAAAATTATCTCGCGCGTTACGGCAGAGAATGCGTGGCGAAATTTTAGCTTTCCTTGCTCGTCATAGACCTCATAATTGTTTTTTATCTGATCGTCGCTTACGGCATACTTTGATACGATATCGCTTTTAGCGTTAAACTTTAGCGCCTCGTTAATGAAATTTAGTGCGTAGTTAGTTGTCATCCCCTCTCCTATCTGATTATTGAGCCTGTTACCTGCATCGCAGTAACATCTATATCCTTTTGCGCTTCGATCTTTTTAATCTGCACCTGCGTAGCTAGCGAGCTTGCGACCGCCCCTGCTTGTTGATTTCGCAAATATGCCTCCTCTTTTAACACCTGCACTTGAGCGCCTGCTTGTTCTACTTGAGCTTTAGTTCTATCTCGCTCCAGCACGTATCGCTTGCGATCAAGGGCTAGGCTTTCTCTGCGAATTTCTAACTCCTGCTTTTTTAGCTCCAGTTCGTTTTTAGAGATCTCTAGCTCTTGCTTTTTGATATCTAGCTCAGCCTGAGCGATCTGCATCTGCACGCGCTTTAGCTCTAGCTCCAGCTGCTTAATCGGAAGTTCCAGCCTCCTAATCTCAAGCTCGATTTTTTTAATCTCAAGTTCGGATGCGGCAAGGTCTGCTTGGGCTTGCTTATATCTTAGCTCCGCTTCTATCATACGCGCCTTGTAGTCGCGCTCTATGCCTAAAATCTCGCCCTCTATGCCTAAATTATGCGTTTGAGCCGCATTCTTAGCCGTATCAGAGGCGATATTTTTAATCTGCTCTTTAAGCTGCGCGTCTTTATTATCGCGCTCGATTATTGCGATTTCGGTTTCGGCCTTAATTTTCTCAATCTGATAAGGGCTCATAGCCTCTTTGGTTTGAGCTTCTGCGATTTCGCTTCTAGCTTGAGCGTCTTTTAGATCGATTTCTAAAGCGATCTGCGCGGCGTTTTGTAAAATTTGATTAACGCACTGAGTAGCAAAGCCGCTTAAAAAATCGGCGCGATATTTCATCTTTTCATCATCGCTTAGGCTGGTCGCATTATCTAAATACACATCAAATTTTGCCCTGATGTTTTCAAATATCGAATACCCCTCATTGGTTATCTCGTCGCTTGAAACATATATTACTCTGCGATATAGCTCCTCTTTAAATTGCGCCATTATCTAATTCCTCCGCTTAAAACTATGCTTTGCCCGTCGCTAGCGATGAGATCGTCTATGCCATCAAAGCTGATAAAGCCGTCTTTAACCTCTACGCTAACGCTAGCGGGCAGAAACAGATAGGTTATGCCCTCATTAAAAAGCATATTAAAAACCGCGTCTGCATTTAAAACCGAGTTTACTATTACGGGATTGTCAGCCCTAAATTTTAAGGTATGAGCCCCGTCGCCGCTTACGCTTTTATCAGTTAGCTCCGCGCTTTTACTTAGCCCTTTTTTGCTTATGTAGCTTGCACGCAGCCCAAACCCTGCGCCTCCGGGGAAAGATCCAACGACGCGATAAATATCCTCTACGCTTTGCTGCCTTTCTTGCTTAGAGGTAAGCTTGCCTTTTGCGTTGCCTACCCCGCCCCAGCCTATGATGGCATAATTTGCGCTATTGCTAAAATGACGCCTAAGGCTCTTAACCTCTCTAAAAAATAGCCCGCTTAAAGCTCGTCTAGTAATCGTAGCTTCTTTATTTTTGCCCTCTTGCTTGCCTAAGAGCCTAAAGCTATCACCGCTTACGCTGATTTCACTTTTTCCCTCATAGGCTTTATTATCCCAAAATCTAGTGCGAGCAGAAAAGCTAGGGTTAGCGACGCGCCCCGTTAGTTTAGCTTCTATTAGGGCGAAACTAAGCGGATAATTTTCATTTAAAAGAGACGTAGCACTAAATTTAAAGCTAGCAGTAGAGTTTAGATTGCTTCTTAGACTTAGAAAATAGGTATCGGGCTCGTCTAACTCGCTTGGCTGTAGATCTAAAATTTGGATAAGCTTTTCATCGGCAAAAACTTTATTTCCAAGATCTAGCGAAAATATATCCTCTTTTACCTCTCCCCCTTTTACCATAGCACCTAGCTTGCCATCTTTTAAAAATAGCAAGGCGTCCACCCCACGAAAGGCGCAGGTATATACGTCGCTAGCCTCTAAGCTCTTATCGGTTGTAATTATTCGCGCAAGCAGGCTATTTCTTACCATTGCGCCCCCTCCTCTTTGCTAGGATAATTCTTTGTTTTTACGCTTGCGCCGATAATAGCAAGCTTCATAGGGTGAGCCGCGTCGTAGTAGCTATCAGCTCCTGCGCTAGAGGTATCGGCTCCGATCGCATAGCGCGAATAATTCCCCATAGCTAAAAGCTTTTTTAACTCCTCCTCTTCCCACCAGATCATATATTCACAATCCTGCTCTACCGGGTTTAGGGTTATGCCGTTGATATTTATCTTCCCGCCATAATAAAAACTTATTTCATTCTCGCCTATTTTAGCGGGGACGCCGTTATCATTTAAGATTCTGCCTAAGTATTTTGCCATATCACTTCCATAAACGCTGCCATAAGCAAAATATTTTGGAGCTGAGGCAAGCTTTAGCGTGATCTGCCTTGCCCCCTCACAACTAGCGCCTAGGATATTTTTTATCTTCATATAATTTAACGCAGGAGCGGTCGCAAGCTTCTCGCCACTAAAAGCCTCATAGGTTTCAGCCTCGCTAAACTCGCTTGCTTTACCGCGTCCTCTCTCATCAGCCCATCTTTGCAAAAAAGCCTTTTCATCTGCGGCTAGATTATCGGCTGCGGGCTTTAGCTTAAATTTTACAAAGTGGTTGTTTCCTTGCTTGGAATATTCCGGCTTTATGTAATTATCATAAATGCCTTTTTTATCCGTCTTATTTAAGGCTCGCCATCCATCCGTTCTAAACGCTCCGCTGCTTTTCCCTCCGCTTTTAGTGGAGCTTGCAACATCGGCAGGATTAATCTTTTCATATTGTTTTTTATGTGTATCTTTTTTGCCTGGATCTTCGCCGCCCCACGGCTCTTTTTCTTTAGGCACAATTAAGTTTTCTTTCTTTAGCTCGTCCATCTCTTTTTTGGTTTGTTCGTAGCAACCAAAAAAGCGCGCGATAAACAAAGATAGCTTTTCAGCTAGGCAGTATTTTTTGCTAGAAAAATCTAAGCTCCACCAAAACTCATAAGCCCTCATCCCCTCTTTAGCGTTTTGCGGCATATGATATTCACCAATGCCCTTTTTGCTGCTCCACCCTTTTATGCCGCCATAATCTTTAACTTCGTCTTCAAGGCTAGGGATTATATCGCCAAAGCTATTTATGAAGCGCCCTAGAGGCACTCCTTGCAGATAATAACTCCAGCTGCTTTGGTTGTCGCGCACACCTTTAATGGGGGCGAATTCATTAAGCCTTAAGAGCAGATCCTTTGTGCTCTCAAAATTTACGAAAAAGTTTCCGCCTCCGCCTATATCATTGCCTTTCTCATCTCTGCCTGCGCGAGCGTAATTTTTGATCGGATTAAACGCGGCTATGCTAGCACCTTTAAATTTAGCGATATTGATTTTTCCCTCTGAATATTCTAAGATATTTTTTAGCGTGCGAAAATCGTCATCGCCGTTTTTAACGCGGTAAAGAAAGGCGCTTTGGATAACTAGCCCCTCCGCGCTACGAAAGCCTAACTCGTTTTGCGCAGCATTTAGCGCATAGGTATCGCGAGTTTTTGGATGATCTAACGCATAAAGGCTATATTCGCCCACGCAGCCTTTGTATTCGGTAGAGGCTAAAGAGATAAACTTATTCTCGTCGTAGTGGAAGCGAGCTATGACGTTGTTGCCTCCCGCATCATACCACTTAGAATAATCCGCCTCGCAGTAAGCGTGATTCCCCTCATAGAATTGCTGTCCGTTAGGCATCTTATTTACGTATAGTCGCGTATCTGTGATATGCACCGCGCCGCCTAGGTTTAGCTCTCTTTTAGCATTTGCTTCGCTGCAGTAAGGCTCAAAGTTTAGTAATAAATTGTCGCTCATACTATGTCAAAAAATCCTATAAGGTTGAGCCTTAGCTCATCTCCGCTAATCTCGCAAGTAATAGAGCGGTCTTTTAGCGTCGCATTCGCGCCATAAATCACACTTTTTGGAAGCGGAGCGTCGTTAGGCAGGCTTAAAATTACGCTTCCTTTCTGCACCGCTGAGCTTATCTTACACGATATGAGCCCAAGCCCGCTAAACATATCCACCCATAAGCTGGCATCTTGCGCGCTTATACCGCTTGCAGGGCTTAGCTCAAACTTCTTTAATCTCTCAAAAAGAGAAAGATTGCCTAGCGCGGCATCCACCTTTTGCTTTAGAGATTTTAGCTCCTCTTTTGTAGCGAAGTTTTCGGTATCGGGGCTAAGCCCACTTTGGATTAACGTTACGAGTTCTTTAAAATTTGAATCCACTTCATAAGAGGTTAGAGGCGCACCCTTGTCTTTTCTATATATCATCACTCATCCTTAGCGATTGCGGCGACTTCGGTATTATCAAGTCCGTTTAGCCCGTTTTTATCCAGTTTGATTTGTGGAGCATAGGTCATTGAAACGCCGTTTGCGCCCATATATTTCATCACCGCCGTAGCTATTGCAGATAGAGCGGTTTCGTTTAACGAGCCGCTGTTTAACGCAGCGATAATTGCATGCGCCCCCTCTTTGCTATTTAAATAATTCTTTACCAGCCCCTCTAAAGAGCTCTCATCCGCTCCACTTTTAATCTCTATAATCTGAGAGCTCGTTTGCAAAGCCTGCATAGTAGCGCTAGAAAAAGCAAAATATAGCTTTGCGCTTTCCAACACTAAGATTTGGACGTAATATAAATAGCGGTATTTGCCCCCTGCGGTATTTACCGGGGCGACTTGTATTCGCTCTAGCCACGGAAGCACCCCATCTTCTATAAGATTGCCTCTTTTAGGATGAGAGGCGCGCTGCATAGTAAGATCGAGCCTTTTTAATTTCGCGCCCTGCGTAGAAAAAGAAGGAGGGGGCGCTATGATATCTCCTCCACCTCCTCCGTCCGGCATACGCAAAAAGCGCTTTTTAACTCCTATCATAATGAGGTTAAAAACGCCACATCGGCATAATCCGCATCCAAGCTAGCTTTGCTTACGTAGTTGGCTTCGACTTCGGCTTTGGTTAGATAATTACTCATATCTGCGCCACCTCCGCCGCCGTTTGCAAGCTCGTAGCTGCTCTGCTTCATATCGAACTTACTCTTTGTAACGTCCGAAAAGATGATGTAGTTTTTCTTCGCGCGAGGATCGAAAAGCGCTCCGAAATAATAGGTCTTAAACTCACCACCATCTTTATTGGCGCTTAGGTTTTGGGTATTGTTTAGCTGCGCCGTAACGCTTGCGATTTGGGTCGAGATTTGAGCTGTGCTACTATCTTTGATAACATATTCAATCTTTTTAAGCAGTGCCATTATTTATCCTTCGTCTTTTTATCGCTAGCCTTTTTAGCTTCCTCTAATTTTGCGCCACAACTAGGGCAAAGCGCCTCTTTATTCGGCTCTTTCCATCTTACGCCGCTTGCGCCGCATTGTTCGCACTCAAATTCAAATTTTACGCTTGAACTATTTTTGTAAATCTCTTTTAGCATCACTCTCTCCTATGGGATTATTCCGCCATCGCTGATCTCGGCGGTAACTTTAATTTCCGTTCGTTCACTTCCGCAGCTTATGGTTACTATGGCGTCCGTTACTACGTCCAAGGCTTTTATTATTACCTTGTTTCCATCTACTCTTACACCTACGGCAGCGCTAGAGCTTTGCGCCAAAATAGTGCCGCCGCCTGCGTTGTCGATAGTGATCTCTTTTTCGTCGCCTACGGCTAGCAATATCGTCTTTAATATCGGGGCAAGTCCACCGCCCGGCAAAGGGCTAGGTTTCCCTTGCGCTACGTAAAAATACGCGTTTAAGAAGCGGTATGTTTTACGAAAGACTACATTGCTGTCATATATCGCGATGATCTCCTCCGCTTTGCTTTTGAAAGCGTCCTTTTTTGCGTTGCTTAGCTCCGAGCATAGAAAGTATACGACGGCAAGGCAAAGCTCCTCCTCCATATCGATATTTGCTTCATCGCTCATATCTACTACGGGATAACGTAGCCAATAATCCTGCGAAATTCTGCGGTAGTATTTGAGTAGATGGGACAAGCTTTTTTCATAAACAATATGCGTGCGAGGTTTGGTGCGGAGCAGGACGTTTAATAAAGCCTCCTTTAAAAGCTCCGCGCTAAGCTCATTTGCGAAGTCTTTATTGTCGCCTTTAAGCTTTTGCTTCAGCAGCGCTTTTAGCTCCGCGATTTTCATCTATTGCAGCTTTTCGGCGCACGCAAGAGAAAACGGATCGGCTACTTCGAGCGTGCAGTCCGTATAGTAGAGTTTGGCATCGGCGGTTTTAGATGTCGGGAAGTCTTTAACTTGAGTATCGTCCAGATATCTAAGCGCGCAATCGCTAAAATCGCCTACTAGGATTTTATCTTTAAGTTTGGCATCTGAAAATAGCGGGTGAATAATAATATCTACCTCACCAAAATCGGTCATAATGCGATCGATAGGCAGATTTAACGTGCGATCAGTTACGGCTACGCGAAGCGCACTATTAGCTGCTACCCAGTCGTTTACCTTGCGCTTTAGAGCACTAGACATAAAGACTTTAAATTTATGATCGGTCACGCCACTATTAGCCCACACCGGCTCAATCGTAGCATTTAGAAGCTCAAGCGTAAATGCTCCTCCCGCAGAGTTACGATTTGCGGTAGGGATAAAGTTAAAAAATCCAGCCATTTTTGAGCTATCGGTATCGTTTGCCGCATAAACATAATCATCAAATACGGTAGTGTGATTAAGTCCTAGCAAGGCATACTCGATGTCTTTCATATGCTCTTTGCCGACTTTCTCAAGTTGTCTAGCCCACTCATCCCCCGTATATTGCTCGATAGATCTCTTTCGCCAGCTCATCGAAACTTCGTTTTTTAGGATTTGAGTTGCGTTAGTTAGCTTCTTTTTGGTATCTGTGCCTAACCCCGCGATACCTGATACTTCAGGGTTGGCGTTATCTTTAGCTTTGGCATATTCATCGGTATACCAACTATGAAGCGTGTTGCTTATGCCTTCGCTTTTTAACATCGAAACGATAGGCGCGGTTGCGATACCGCCCATCGTAAGAAGCGATCTGACGGAGGGTTTATCCGCGACTGTGTTTTGATAAGAGGTAAGCATTTAAAATCTCCCGTTTTAAATTTTTCTCAATTTTTACGAAAAACGGGGGATTTTTAAAGGGGCAAATGCTAATCCCTACCCCTTGTTTTTATGCGGGCTTCATCCGCTCGCTTAAAAATATCCGCTTCGCTTATCTCGCTTCGCGCCTCCATAGCTCCGACGTCATCGAAGCTTGCCGTATCGCAAACCCATACCCCTCCCTGCTTTCGCGAGTTATATTCCACTTCGCCGTTTAAGTAGTCCACGGCATCTACATCTACCCACTGCCCGCAGATAAATGCTCTCATTTTTTCTACTTTCATATTGTGCCTTTTGTGTCAAATTTGTGTCATTTTTTTGCACTTATGCGATAAAAATAAGTGCATTTCGGGGGTAAGTTTGAGATGAGTAAAAACGCTCCCCGATAGCTAAATCACGATATTTGCGCGCTTAAGCATTCCCTCGCTTCCTCCGCCCCAAATTTAGTGGGGATTAAGGCGCGTGTGGTAAAATTTCGCGGATTTTAAGGGAGAGCTATGAAATCTAGCAAGATAAGTCTCATTTTCTACGGCATATTCTGCGGCGTAACAATCTATTTTCTTATCTGGGGATTCGGTTTTATAGGAAGCGGCGATAAAATGCTATTTTTAGTTTCGGTATTTTTGGGCATCTTTATGGCCTTTAATATCGGCGGAAACGACGTGGCAAATTCCTTCGGCACCAGCGTCGGAAGCGGCACTCTTAGCATCGCGCAAGCCCTTTGTATCGCGGCGGTATTTGAAGCAAGCGGCGCGGTAATCGCAGGCGGCGAAGTAACCTCGACGATCCGCAGCGGCATAATCGATCTTAGCAAAATGGACGTGCATCCTAGAGATTTTATCTATGTGATGATGAGCGCGCTTTTTGCGGCGGGCGCGTGGCTGCTTTTTGCCAGCAGAAAGGGTTTGCCCGTATCTACTACGCACGCTATCATCGGCGGTATCGTGGGCTCGGGACTTACGCTAGGCGCCCTGCTTAATACCGCAGAGACTTCCGCATTGTGGCTCGTGCAATGGGATAAGATCGGCAAAATAGCGATCTCTTGGGTGCTCTCGCCGATTTTAGGCGGCGTGATCTCCTTTGGAATTTTCTGGCTTATCAAACATTACATTTTGGATTACAACCGCTACGCTCAAATAAAGATCGACCGCATAAAGCGCGAAAAAAAATCCCTCCGCAAGCTGCATAAAAAGACCTTCGAGACCCTGGACGACATTCAAAAGATCGCCTATGCAGAGGCGCTAAATCATGATATCTACGCGATGCGCGATCCAGATTTCGACCCAAGCGAGCTGGATAGCGAGTATTATAAAAAGGTAATCGAGCTTGACGCGAAAAAAGAGAAGCTCAAATCCCACAAAGCCCTAGAGTACGGGATCCCCGCCGTAGCCGGTATCGGTGCTTTCGTGATCTCGGCGATGCTGATATTTAAGGGGCTGCATAATCTAAATTTCGGGCTTACGAATTTTTACAACTACCTCATCATCGGTATGTCTACGCTGATTACGTGGCTTTTAATGTTTATTTTCGCTAAAACCCTGCGCCGCTCAAATTTAAACAAATCCGCGTTTTTGATGTTTAGCTGGCTGCAGGTGCTCACCGCTAGCGGCTTTGCCTTTTCGCACGGCAGCAACGACATCGCAAACGCCGTGGGCCCGTTTGCCGCCATCATCGATACGATGGCTACGAATAGTATCAATCCCTCCACTCCCGTGCCGCAGCAGATTATGATAATGTTCGCAGTAGCCCTAATAGCGGGGCTTTGGTTCATCGGCAAAGAGGTGATCGCCACCGTAGGCACCAATCTTACAAAAATCCACCCAGCCTCGGGCTTTAGCGCCGAGCTCGCAAGCGCCGTCGTCGTCATGGCGGCATCGGTGCTGGGGCTGCCGATCTCCTCGACCCACGTGCTAATCGGCGCGATTTTGGGAATCGGCTTGGTAAATCACAGCACGAACTGGTCGCTGATGAAGCCGATCGGGCTAGCGTGGATCATCACCCTACCCGTCTCGGCGCTACTTTCGGCGTTTGCATTCGTACTTTTGCGCCACGTATTTTAGGCTAAATTTAAAAATCCGCTCTCTAAAATTTTAAAATTTCGCAAAATTCTACGCAGGCTAAATTTTAAAATTTTACGGCGCCGAAGCGAGTAAATTTTATAGCTCCTCTTGCGACGCGCTACAGCGCAAAACCCGCTCGCAGCGGCGCAGATCCCGCCTGCGCGCCCCGTAAAAATTTAATAAAATTTTAGCTACAATCGCCCTTTTAAATTTAGGAAAGCTATGAGTAAATTTGAAATTTTCAGATCCACCCTTGCCGTGATGATGGGCTACGTGCCGCTGGGGCTGGCGTTTGGTATCTACGGCATCAGCCAAGACCTGCCCGTATGGGCGCTGGCGCTAACCTCGCTGCTTATATACGCAGGCAGCGTGGAGTTCGTGCTGATCGCATTCATCGCAACCCACGCCTCGCTCGTAGATACCTTCGTCGTGGCGTTTTTGCTAAATTTTCGCCATTTTTTCTATACGATGTCGCTTCTGGACGAGCTGCGCTTCGTGCGTCATAAAATTTACGCCGTATATGCCCTTACGGATGAAACCTTTGCGCTACTGAAAGCGCGCGCTTTTTTGCGCCCTGAGGAGCTTAGCGGCGAGCGGCCCGTAACGTCGCAAAGACTAAAAGAGCTTGATCTGCTCTATAATCTAACGGCGGTTTTAAATCAATCCTACTGGGTCGCGGGCGTCGTTACGGGGGCTGTTTTGGGGGCAAGCTTAAAGCTTGATTTTAGCGGAGTCGAGTTTAGCCTGACGGCACTTTTTGCGATGCTAACCTATGAGGTTTTTAAAGCGAACCCGCAATACAAAGTGCTATTTCTGGGCTTTGCCTGCGCGTTTGCGGGGCTTTTTATCTTTCCTGCAAAATACTTTTTATTCGGCACTCTGATTTTCGGCACAGCGGTATTGCTGCTCTTTCGCAAATACTTCGAGCGACCTTCGCACGCGGGACGCAGGCTGCGAAAATTCCTAAAAAGGAGCAGGTAGTGGAAATTTTGCCCTATATCTTTCTAGCCTCGATCGCTACGATTTTGACGCGATTTTTGCCGCTGCTTCTTTTTAAGAAAAAGACTGCGAGTCCAAATCTGGCGTATCTGCAGAAAAACTCCGGACTTTTGATAATGGTCGTTTTGACGATCTATGCGCTTAAGACGATGCTGCCTAGCTTTTCGGGCGAGCGGACTTTTAGCGCAGACGTGCTGCAAACGGCAGCGCTGATACTTTGCCTGATTATGGCGTTTGTCGTGCATGCTAAATTTCGCAATTCGCTCGTTACGATAGCGCTTCCTACGCTAATATATATGGCGGCGCTACGCTTTTTATTGAATTATTGATAAATTTATAAGTTAGTTTTCGATAAACTTCAAAAATTAATTTTTAAGTTTAAAAAAGGTTAAAGTTTTATGAATTTTATCAGTCAAATGGTGCATAGCTTCGCCAAAAAATACGCCGCCGAAACTATGCAAAAATCCCTATACAACTCCCTTAGAATCGACATCACGCAAGAGAACATTGCTAAAATTCCAAACCCCGATAAAAAATATATGCTCTACATGCATGTGCCCTTTTGCCACACGTTTTGCCCGTACTGCTCCTTTCACAAATACGCCTACGAGCGCGGTACGTGCAAGGCGTATTTCAGCGCGCTACGCGTAGAGATGCAGCGCACGAAGGACGCAGGCTACGACTTTGAGACGCTTTATGTAGGCGGCGGCACGACGCTCATCGACGAGGATGAGCTAGCACGCACGCTGGAGCTTGCCAAGTCGCTTTTTAGCATCAAAGAGGTCTCGTGCGAGAGCGATCCCAACCACATCGAGCCTGAGAGCTTGCTGCGATTTCGCGGGCTCATAGACCGCTTAAGCGTGGGGGTTCAGAGCTTTGATGATGATATTTTACGCAAAGCTTCGCGCTACGACAAATTCGGCTCAGGCGAAATTTTGCAAGAAAAGCTATCTCGAGCGGTCGGAATTTTGCCGATTTTAAGCCTGGATCTGATCTTTAATTTTCCGTTTCAAACTCGCGAAATTTTACTTCGCGACATTGAAGCGGCAAAGGCGGTAGAACCGGAGCAGATCACGCTGTATCCGCTGATGAAATCCCCTTTGATGCGCGATCAAATAGCGCGGAGCCTCGGCGTTAGCAATGTAGATCACGAAGAGGAATTTTACTCTATCATCTGCAAGGAATTTTCTAGCTGGCACCGCAGCAACGCATGGGCTTTCGCTCGCGAAAAATCAAATATGAGCGACGAGTATGTAGGCACAAACCACGAATACGTAGGCATCGGAAGCGGCGCGTTTAGTTTCTTAGGCGGCAGGCTGCTCATAAATGCGTTCAACCTCGAAGAGTACGCAAGCAGGGTGCACAAAAACGAAAGTACCGTCATCGCCACCTGCGATTTTAGCAGATCCGAGCGCGCGAAATATCTGTTTTTGACCGAGCTTTTCAACGGCGAGATCGACATCGCTAAATTTAACGCCGCAAACGATCTAAATTTGCGCCGCGAACTGGGCAGAGAGCTTAGCCTGCTGAGGCTTGCAGGAGCCGTACGAATCGAGGGCGAGATCATCCGCACGACGGAATTCGGCGCGTATTTGTGCCTTGTTTTGATGAAGGAATTTTACACCGGTATGGACAAGGTGCGCGCGGCGTTTCGCGACGATGCCAAGATCAAGCGTGCAAAACAGCTCATCATCATGGACGAAAGCGAATCCGCCGCAACCGGCGCGGCAAAAAGCGAGATAGCGTCGTAAATTTTGCGCCAGACCGCTACTAGCACTTGAGCACACCCGCGACTTGAGCGCAAATATCGTCTGGCATTTAAAACACAAACGAATTTTTGATTTCAAAATTTAGGAAACGCCGTAATGAAACGTAGAGGAATTAAACTATTCATTTTATTTCTGTTTTTTGTCCTTGTATTTGAGCTCGTCGGCAATCTTTTTAACTTCGGCCGCTTCCCTTTTCATAAAAGCTGCGAGCCGTTTATGATGATAAACCGTCATATAACCGGTGATTCAAACGATAGGTGCATAATGCAACTTATGGAGCAGGGCAACAAAAGAGATCTTTCGCTATATTACTATAAAACTAAATTTAATCTTGAGGAGCCATTGTCCGAACTGGATGAAAAAGCTATAAAATTTTTAAATATTCCAAACTCGAAGATAATCACCGTAAATAAAGACGGCGTGGAAAAGAAATTTTTAATAAGCGATTAAATTTAAATAGCAAGGAAGCCCTGCTTCAATTGCAATATCAAAGCCCAATGGATCGGGAATTTTAAAATTTATGAAATTAAAGGAGGAAACAATGAGTAATCTAAAACTCATACAAAACTGGTACGCTTCCAAATGCGACGGAGAATGGGAGCATGAATATGGCCTTACGCTAGAAACGGTCGATAATCCCGGTTGGTTGATTAAAATCGATGGCGAGAGCGGGAAAAAGCCGATCAAAATAAATATCGATAGAGATGACGAGGATTGGTTTTTCATCAATGCCACGGAAAACGAACTCAAAGGAAGTTGCGGAGCCGAAAATTTAGAAGAATTATTGGATCATGTGGTAAAATGGCTAACGGATTAAAATTTAGCGAAAGTATTATGAAAGAGCTATATAAAATTTATCTGAAAGATAGTAAAAAGAGCTTCGTAGCCACCGAAAATACTACTCATTACGACGGCAATGAAATTCTACCGCAGCCGCTTGCTTTAAGCATCGTTCAATATGACGGCGACAGCGGATTTTATCTATTTTATCTCGACGAATCGGAGAAAGAGCAAACCGATACCTATCATGAAAGCATAGAGGGTGCGTTTAAGCAGGCCGAATTTGAATTCGGCGTAAAGAAAGAGGATTGGAAAAATTTAAATTAAGCGAGACAAATAAAGGTGCTTAGATGATCGAAGTCGAGATAAAAAACGAATCTTACAAAAAGACCGAAGTTATGCTTGCAAATATCGAAATTGTTAAGGACGCCGTAAAGGAATTCGCCTATAAAAGCTTTAAGGGCAGTTATCTGTTTTTTGATATTTACGGCGAGATAGATAGGGATTTCCGCGTGCTTGGAGCAATCGGCGAAGGAGATGAGGACAATATCCGAAAAATAGATCTTAAAAAATATGAAAAAAGCTCCGTGGGCGCCACCAACATATCGCAAGATATAGAGGGTGTGGAATTCTGCACCTATTTCAAGCTGGATCAAAGTGAAATTTTAAAGCAAATATTATATTATATAGCTTATGAAAGATTTGAAGGCGGCTATTACGCAAAGGGTAAATTTATAGGCAAAAATAAAGATGATCTTATTTTTGTCGGTATCTGCGGCGATGTAAAAAATTGCGCCGAAATAAAGAGCGTCGATTTAGATGAAATAATAAAAAGTATGCCCAAGCTCTCGGAATCAAATAATTTTTATATTAGTGAGTTTATATGTGATCAATCAAACAGATCGATGAGGTAAATTTTATATCGCCAACCGATTAAATTTAAAAAGGAGATGCTATGAAATTTAAAATTTTAGAACCAAGCGAACGATACGGTTGGGTTTTTAGCCAAGATGAAAGACTTTTCAAAGCTTTCGGATTTAACGAAAATGGGCCATTTCTTAAGATATTGCCCAAAACCCCAAATGTCGAGAAAAAAGATATTTTAGATTACTTTGCGTATAGGATTTTTTGTCTATGCGAATGGTTTGAATTAGATTCAATGATTGCGGATGATTACGACTATATGCTACCACCATATGAAGATAATCCTGAAATTTCAGCTTATCCTACATATGCAGGAGAATACTTCGGAGTAATGGGGCAGCTATTTTTAGGGGGTATGATAGACTTCGGCATAGAGGGCGAAAATTTAAGAAAGAAATGGGCTGACTTCGATACGAATTTATCCAAGATCGATCTAGGTATGTCGCTTTATGAGAAGTGGATCTATTTTAGAGATAATTTCTTTTTTGGGTATAAATTTTTAGAGGAGGAGAACATAACTCCCAAAGCAGAGATAACCTGGAAAAATCCCGATACCTGGAGTAGATTTAGCCACTGGATGTGTATGACTAAGGCGGGCAAAGAGTATCGTGATAAAATTTTAAAGCCGAGGCTTTATGAAAAGTATAAGGATGTGGTTATAGAGGTGTAATTTGGCGATTACAAATAACGAAAATTTATTATGAACATGTTTAATCTAGCAAGCAAAAAGGACTTTAAATGACCATCTTACCAATATCAACCTTCGACAATGATTTACAAAGAGGCGATATTATAAAATTTAACGACGATGAACTTATGGTCTGCGACGAGCGCTGTTTCTGGACAGAAAATCCTTGCCTTTTAAATTTAAAAGATAACAGATACTTTGAGCTTCCTAGCGAGATGTTATCAAGCAAAGCGGGGTTTGTCGTGGATAAGGAGCAATTGATTCGTAATTTAGCAAATTTCGGCATCAATGCGAGCCCCCAGGAGGTATTTATATGCTCCGATAATTACCTTAGTAGCGATGAATTAAAAGATTGCGAAGAAGATTGCGACGAAACAATCCCCGGTTTCAGACTGACAAAACCTAGGGATAAATTCGGACGCAATAGACGCATAAAGACAAATTTGATAGAAAAGCTTAGTATTCCTCTCTTGAAATTTCGCGGAAAGATCGAGGTTGGAGATATTATCGAATGTAGAAAATCCTGCTATCCATACGAGAAAAATGTAAGCTTTATCGTGATAAAAGCAAAAGACGATGATGGAGTAAATTTTATAAAATTGATCGTAATTAGCGGCTACAAGGCAGGCTTATGGGTTCTGCCGTTTTTATTTGAAACGGATAAAAACACAATAGAAGCAGACTGGCTAATTAAAAATTGGAAATATATTTTTTATAGGTGCTGTGATATAAGGCACACTTATGTAAATTTACAAAATCGAAAAGAGGTTTTAAATTTTACCGATAAAGAGTTGGAAAATTTTATAAAAATGAAGCGAAAGAGATTAAAATTTAAATGGAAAAAGTAGATAAGGATTTTAAAGCGAGCTTGCATAACA
>NZ_CALIMW010000209.1 GCF_938045405.1 uncultured Campylobacter sp.
TAAAGTCTTTCGTTATTTCGCCTATAATCAGACCAATGTATGTCTTCTGCGTATTCAAGATTTATTTGAAATTTTGGAAATATTTTCCAAAAATTTTTAAAACTTTTATTTTCATATCTATAAATTACCAAAAAAACTATAATTTCTAAAAATTCCGCAAACAATAATATAAATATTAAAAGTAATACACCTATTAAAGATATGCCAAAAGTTCCTTTAATAAAGCTAATTATGAAAAAACTAACCAAAAATACCTTACCAAAAATAGTTGAAAATATCATATCTAAAAACCAATTTGCTTTAAAAGTTGTGTCTTTGTTAAATATTATATCTTCACTGCTAATTTCTTTAAAATTTTGATCATAATATGCAACTTTTGAATTATAAAAATAGGTATATTTTTTCTTTAAATTTATAATATTAAAACAATCAAATATCAAAAATACAACTATTGCAAAGCCAAATTTTATTATCGTTCGTTTTGTGTCATCAAAATCTAAAATACCGCTTTCAAAATCGTCTAAGCAACTAATGCAAAACCCAGAAGCAGTAATCCAAAATATTAAAATAATCAAATAGTGTAAAATTAAAGGAAAACCAGAATAATCACGCAAAACTAGCGGTTCTTTGTCGTAGTCCCTAGTCCTTTCTTTTCTTGGCACAGAGCTGGCTTCAAATTTATCCAAATCAAGCTCTCTATAAACGGAATTTCGATGCATTCTATACGAAAGGAGATTAAAATTTTATAAAACGACAAGTGAAATTTCGGTTTTGCCGCTGCGACAAGCTGCAGGTTGATCTGCGATTTTCAAACGCAAAAAAAGCGCTTAAAAGCCTCGTGAGCCGAAGTGGAATTTAGACGCAACGGCGGCGTTCTGCTTTGCAATTTGAGTTAAAATTTGATATGATTGTGCGAAATTTATATTGAACGGCTTTTGAAAATGAATAAATTTATAACCCAAAAAATAGGCGCACTCGCGGGTTTTAGCGATGAAATTTTAAAAATTTTAGCATCGTTTGACGCGGATGTTTCGGACGCCAGGCTCGCTTTGCAAATTTCAAAAAATGCTCCCCTCACAGATAAAATTTTAGATTTAGCCTTTTGCGGTTTGTCTAAATTTAGCGCCGAAGGGCTTGCGGGGCAAAATTTCGCTACTGCAGATGAGCGGTGCGATCTACAAGGCGCGGAGCCTATAAAGTATGGCTTGCAAGACGCCGCAGACGAGTGGCGGCAAAACGAGTGTATCTCGAGCGAGCAAAAAGGTGCAGACTTAGCAGGGCGGGGCGATAGTCTCAAATTTAATCACTCAAATGACGCAAGCGGCGCGAACTACAGCGACGAGAATTTTAAATTTAACCCCTCGCAGGCCGCGAGCGATACACAGCGGCAAAATCAGCACGCCGCTGCGAGAGCTGATTGCACGCTAGGTTCGGGTGTTTCTGCGCAAGCCGAACGAGTGCATGGGCGAGAGCCGATACAAGCGCAGCAGCAAAAACAGGAGCAAGAATGTGGGAGAGCGCAGGAGCAGGGACAAGAGCAGGGCGCCGCGGCACTAAAAACGCTAAATTTACAGCGAGCGTTTGAGCTTTACGGGCGCGAGCAGATGCGGGCGTTTTTTCTATTCGCGGTATTTGACGAGATGCTAAAGCCGAGCCTACGGGCGTATCGCATCGACCGCGAAAAGCTCACGCAGGTCTCGCTGCTGCGAAATCTGCTTATGTTTTCGTGGATCAAATCCTACCCGCAGATCGAGCAAAACATACTCTCAAGCGTGATTTTAGTGGAGTTCGGGCGGGTTTTTATCGACGAGCAGGTGTGCGCGGCGGGCAAGACGGAGGAATTTTACCATGCCATCAAAGGCTCGATCTTTCCGCAGGATTTTACCGACGTGGAGATGAAATTTAGCGGCACGAACCGCGAGAGCGTCTCGCACGCGCTATTTGCGCATTTTGGGCTAGAGCAGATCGCGCAGGACGCGCTGTATTCAAACGCCCCCGACGACGCGCCTTTTGAGAACAAATCCCGCTACGCGATGCTAAAAATCGCCAAAACCGCGGTCAATATCTACCATCACTTCGACGAGCTTAGCATCGACAACGCTTTAAATTTACTAGTCGAGTTCGGCTTCGAGCAGGAGGCGTTTTTAGAGGCGAAAGGCGAAATTTCGATATGAAAGAGTTCCTGCGCGCCTTTAACTTGGGCGTATTTGAAAAGGATCTTAGCGGCGAGCAAAAGGAGCTCGTGCGCAACCTCCTAAATATCGGCGCTATCAGCGCGCACAAGGGCAAGCTCTACCTAAACGACGGCTATGTTTTCGGCAGGCTCGACATCGCGCGTGACGGCACGGGCTATCTGCAAAGCTTTGACGACCGCTTCAAAGCAGATCTTATCATCGAAAACAGATATCTAAGCGGCGTGCATCTGGGCGATCTGATCCTAGCAAAAATTTTAAGCTCAAGAAAGTCCCGCCTGCACGCAAAGGTGCTGATGTGCGTCAAGCCCGCATTTTTAACGAGCGTGGTTTATACCAAAAGCTTCGGGCGCGAAATTTTAGGCGTGAACGTCAAAACCGGCCTCGCAAATCCGCTCAAAGCCACGCAAAAATCGCTAAAGCAGCTGCCCGCAAACACCCTTTTAAAGATTGATAATCTAACGAACGAGATTACCGAGGTGATCGGAAACTTATCCGATCCCTTCGTCGATGAGAAAATTTCTTTAGCGATCTACGATAAGAACGACGAATTTAACGAAGCGTGCAAGCAGCAAGCCGCGAGCTTCGGCAGAGAAGTGGACGAGGCGCTGTATCCGCAGCGCGTGGATTTACAGCATCTGCCCTTTTGCACCATCGATCCCATCGACGCCAAGGACTTCGACGACGCGATCTATTTTGACGTAAAAGAGCGCACGCTTTACGTCGCGATCGCCGATGTGAGCGAATACGTAAGCGAATACTCGCCGATCGATAAGGAGGCGAAATTTCGCGGCTTTTCGATCTATTTCCCGCACCGATCCGTGCCGATGCTGCCGCGCGAGCTTAGCGAAAACATCTGCTCGCTGATGCCGAATCTTCCGAGGCTGGCCTTTGTTTTTAAAATCGCTTTGGATGAAAATTTAAACCCGCAAAAAGAGGAGCTTTTCGAAGCGATCATAAGATCAAAACGCCGCTTTAATTACGACGAGGTCGATGAAATTTTACGCACCCGCAAGGCGTGCGAGCCTGAAATTTTAAGCTGGCTCTTGCCGCTTAATGAAATTTGCGAGCGCCTGCGCCGCGCGAGGCTAAAGCGCGGATTTGATTTCCGCACCAAGGAGCTTCGCATCACGCTTGATGAATACGGTCTAATAAACTCCACTCGCTTTGAGACCGACACTCCGTCGCACAAACTCATCGAGGATTGTATGCTGCTAGCCAACAAAGCCGCTGCGGCGCGTATCGAGCGGGGCGTTTTTAGAAATCACGGCTCGGCCGAGCTTAAAAAAATTTACGCGCTGCTTGACGATCTGGCGCTGTTCGGCATCGACGCGCCGTATCAGAGCAACCTTGCCAAAATGATCGGCGAAATCCAAGCACAAGCCGATACTATGGGTATCCGCGAGGAGGTCGATAAGCTCATCATCAAGGCTCAAAAGCGCGCCGAGTACGGATCCGAATCGCGCGGGCATTTTGGGCTCGGATTTGATAACTACACGCACTTCACAAGCCCGATCAGGCGCTATTCCGATCTCATTTTGCACCGCTTGCTAAAGGCGCAGATGAGGGGGGATGAGAAATTTTATAATTACCTGCTTTTAAACATCGACGCGACGTGCGCGCGGTTAAACGAGCTCGAGCGCGAGGCGGATAAGGTTGCGTTTGATTTTATGGACCGAAAATTTGCGCGCTGGGCCGCGGAAAATTTGGGCAAAAAATTCCGCTGCTACATCGACGAAAACGGAAATTCCGTCACCGCAAAGCTAGACGACAAGCTAAAGGGGGCTAAAATTTTAGTTTCAAATTTCGCTGGCGACATTTTAACGCCCGTGCTGGTAGAGCTTACGGATGCAAACATCGCTAGCGGAGTGATTTTAGGCAGGGTGGTAAAGAAGATCTGATGTATAAGAAAGAATTTGACGGGCTTATCGCAAGCGGCAGGGTGCCGAATTTCGTGCTTTTGCGCGGCGGAGACGACTTTTCAAACGAGCTTTACGCGCAGCGCCTAAAGCAAATTTACGCAGCCGATAATTTTTTGAGTTTGTATTTTTTAGAGTATGATTTTGAGCAGGCGCGAAGCTTTTTGGAGCCTTCGCTTTTCGGCGGTAGCAACACGCTTCACATCAAAACCGCCTCGCTCATCAAAAAGGAGGAGCTGCGAAGGCTCATCGCGCTGTGCAAGGCGGACGCGAATAACCATCTAATCTACGAGCTAAACGATAGCGAAATTTCTGTAAGCGCGGATTTTATCAAGGAATTTGAACGAAACGAGGTTAGATTTTTCAAACCATCGGGCGTAAACGAAGCCATAGCGCTGCTTGCGCAAAAATGCGAGATGTGCGGGCTTTTTGCAAACACCGCCGCACTTAGCAGGATCTACGCCATCCACAACGAAAGCCTGAGCCTAAGCGCGAGCGAGATAGAAAAATTTGCAAGTCTGGGGCTTGAACTTAGCCTGCAAAACGTAAATTTAATGGTTTATGGCCTCAGCGAGGTGAGCTACGACGAGCTTTTTGATAAAATTTTTGGACTAAGCGACTTTCGCGTAGATTTTTACAAAATGGCTCTGGGCGGCGGATACAACGAGATGGAGCTGATAAATTATTTCTACCGCCTGATTTATAGAATTTTTCGCCTGCATGCTTACGTGAAAATAAACGGCAGATTTGATTTTAAGGCGGTTTTAGGCTATCAACCGCCCCCTTCCGTGGCCGCACAGATGCAGCGCTATGCCACCGGTTTTTCAACGCGGACGTTTTATAAAATTTTTGCCCACTTAAACGATTTGGAATTTGAACTAAAAAGCGAAAAAAACGCGGCGAAGGACGAGCTTTTGCTTGCGTCGTTTTTGAGGTTGCAGCGCATGCTGCTAAGTTCGCTCGGGCAAAAAGCAAATATTAAGTGAAATTTTAGTAATATCTCTTCGCATTTTTTGCAAAATCCTTGCCCGCAGACACCGTTTGCGAGCTAAAATCCATAAGGAGAATTTATGAGAAACTACGAGGTTTTATTCATCGTTAAGCCCACGCTTACCGACGATGAAGTTAAAACAAAAGTCGATTTCGTCAAAGAAATCATAACCAAAAACGGCGGAGAGATTGCTTCCGTAATCGAAATGGGCGCTAGAAAGCTTGCCTATAAGATCGACAAATATGAGCGCGGAGTTTATTTCGTAATCTATTTTAAAGCCGAGCCGAGCTTGATCTCCGAGCTTGTTAGAAATCTGCGCATCACCGAAGATATCATTAGATTTTTGACCGTCAAATATGAGACTAAGCGTGAAATTTCCGCTTGGGACAAGCTAAGCAAAGGCATCAAACTAAGCCCTGCGAAAAAAGAGCGCGAGCCAAAAGCGCCGGTAGAGCCAAAAGAGCCTGAAGAAGCAGCCAAAGAGGGCGAATAAAGGATAAAATATGTTCAATAAAGTAGTTTTGGTAGGTAATTTAACCCGAGATATCGAGCTTAGATATCTGCAAACGGGCACCGCCGTAGGCAAAACCGGCATCGCCGTCACGCGCAGATACAATAGCTCAAACGGCGAGAAACGCGAAGAAACGTGCTTTATAGACATAGATTTTTTCGGTCGCACGGCCGAGATCGCAAACCAATACTTGCGAAAAGGCAGTAAAATTTTGATCGAAGGCCGCTTAAAGCTAGATCAGTGGCAGGATCAAAACGGACAGAACCGAAGCAAGCACTCCATCAGCGTAGATACTATGGAGATGCTAGGAAGCAATCAAGGTGGAAGCGGCGGCTATAATCAAGGCGGCAATTACGAGGGCGGCAATTATGGTGGAAGCTCCGGCGGCTACGGCGGAGGAAATTCTAGCTACGGTAATTACGGCGGCGGAAATAGCTATGCTAACAGACAAAACTCAAATTCTAGAGGCGCAAAAAACGATTATAACGCGCCTAAACAAAAAGAGCAGAGTTACGAAAGCACGATTCCGGAAGTCGACGTCGATGCCGATAAATACGATGACGGCAACGACACGATCCCATTTTAATTAAGGAAAAATCATGGCAGATAAGAGAAAATATACTAGGAAGTATTGCAAATTTACGGAAGCAAAGATCGAATTTATCGATTATAAGGACACGGCGCTGCTAAAGCACTGCCTAAGCGAGCGCTTTAAGATTATGCCGCGTCGCTTAACCGGCACCAGCAAAAAATACCAAGAGATGGTAGAAAAGGCTATCAAGCGCGCGCGCCAAGCAGCCCTTATACCTTACATCGTCGATCGCAAAGACGTGGTCGTAAATCCATTCGAAAATCTTTAAATTTTAGCGGTGTAGAGCCGCTAAAATTTCCTTCTTTTTAAATTTTTTAAGTCCATTTTATATATAATTATGACCATATTTTTCGAAGGAGAAATTTATGGCAGAGAGCGATCATCCAGATTATTTAATATGCCCCTTTTGCGGTAAGGACGACGTCAGATACGGTGCGGTCATATGCAGCGAATGTCAGGCAGAGATCTATTATAGCAGATCTTGGGTTAAATTGCTTGTGGGTGGTGTGATACTTATAATTATTGGCATTTATGGTCTAGTAAAAGGATTTATAGCTGTAAGTGCGGTAATAATAGGCACTGGCGCAGTCTGTATAATCTCGGCGCGCAAAGATTCTAAAGATCACGAACCAAGGTTTATTAGAGACTTTGAGCATCAATAGAATTTGCGTCTTTTACATAAATAGAGTGTTTATAGAAGGGAGATCTTATGAATAATTTCCTGATAAGCTATTATTTAACAAGCCGCTTGGGCGGCGAGCTCATTATCGGTATTTTAATTATAATAGCGGGATTTATGTTTGGTATAGATAACATAATCGCTTTTATTATAGGCTGTTTTGTGTTTTTTCTTTCAAAAGAAATTTTAAATGAACTTGCTAAAGACTCGAGCAGTATTGTTGTATCAATATTCGTACCATTGATTGGTGCAGCGGCATTAGGCTATTTGGCGTGGGCTTTGAATTGCGAAGAGAAGCAGCCGAAAGAGCTTAAATCCGAAGTGCAAGTACAACAAGTGCAGCAGAATTTGACGCAGCAGGATAAAGTTTATTATATCCAGCGAAGTTTGATGTTTGGCGGCTACGGCTTAATGATCGACGGTAAATGGGGCAAAAAGACTATGCGAGCGGCGCAGAAATACTCTGGCTCGTCCGCGACCTCGATCGACGAGCTTTATGAGGTGGTCAAGGCTAAAAAAGAGAGCGAAAGATAAAATTTAAATAGCAAGCCAAGCCATCCGCACTAAATTCTTAAATTTACTCGCTTTATATGCGTCTTATCGGGCGTGCTTCAAAACAGATTATGCCGTTTGTAAAATATCTTAAGTCCGCTTGAGGCGTAAATTTTAAAAATGGAGCTTGAGCGTTTTTGAGGTAAGCGGACGAAATAAACTTGCTTGTGCGCGGACTATGTTAAATTTAATAAATTTAGCTGCAAGGCGCGACGGAATTTACGCTGTTTGCGGCTTACAAGTGGGATAAATTTAAGGGCGCGATCTTTACGGGCAAAATTTTATGCGCGACGACTGAGGCGCGCGGTTTTCTATGAAAGTTTAAATTTCTTATGCTCAAAGTGGTATTTTTTCTGCGAAATCGCGTTAAATTTAAGGCTATCTATCCTGGAGAAGTTAACGGCGTATTCCTTCAAGCAAGCGAGGATGAAAGAGAAGCGGTAATTGCCATTTTCGTAAAATATCTCGCTCGTTATTATTTCGCCGGGCGCCGCATCGCATCTTTGATCCGAGCTCATAACGCATTTTAGTTCATAATATCCATTTTGCAAATCTCCGATGTAAAATTTCAAATGCAACTTTTCATTGATTTGTTTTTCGGGTAGCAATAGCGCATCGTTGAAGTTTATGCCCGCAAAAATTCTTTCTAGCGTATGCATATTTTTATGCAGCCCTGCCAAATACGCCTCGTACCGCCGCTGCCTTAAGGCATATTCGCTATCTTTTATATTGCCCTTGATCCAATCTAAGTCAAAATATAGCACTTCAATATCTTCGGTTTTAAATTTATCGCCGCCTGTTCGCTACAGCCCCAAGAAATTCTCATCGTTTTTGATCTTTTCGATGATATCGAGCGTGGCATAAAACTCGTCGTAGAAATATGGCATCTCGAGCTTGAAAAATTTAAAGCTTAGCCCCTCCAGCACCTTGAGCGAGTGTTTGTTTTTAAGCAAAAATATGAAAAATACCCCGTCTTTTTCCAGCGCGTTGAGGTAGTTTATTTCGCTTATATTGGCGCGTAGGATCTCGGCGTCAAGGATGACGACGTCGGCTACGTAGATGAAGTCGTTTAGATGTCTCTTCGCGCTCTCCCAGTTGGAGTTTGGCATCACGTCGCAACCAAGCCCGCTCAAAAAATCTCGCAGCTCCTCGAAGATCGCGCGGTTTTTGTGCGTGATTATGACGTTGTAGTCGTATTTTTTAGCGCTAAAGCTCTGCTGCGCGAAGCAGCTAAGCACGGCATCCATTTTGATAAAGGTTCCGCGCCCGTCGGCTCCAATACTTGGATGCGAACCGAGTGCACGCAAATGGGTCTGCGCCGAAGTAAGATACTCATCGTCCGTGCTAGCAGCGCTTTCTAGTGCACTTTTAAGCGCATAGGTGCGCGGATCCTTTAGCTCGCGATCGATGCCTACGCGAACGTCGAGCTTGATAGAGCTCATATTCGCTCTAAGTTCCTTGCTACTAAATTCCACGCTTACGCGGATTGGCTCAGCGATATTTTGTAGGAAAAACTCGCACGCATCAAATACCGCGCTAGTGAGATTTAGCACCTCGCCGCCGTAGATACGCGGCAGCTGCGGTGGGAAGCTAAGATAGAGCGTGCTGTCGTATTTCGTGCACTCCTCAAATAAAATTTCGCTTTGAAATTTTAAAATTTTTAAAATATCGATCTGCGCGATATCCTCGCGTCTAGGCACGACGGAATCGCTTTCTTTGGCTTTAGGCGCAGCGGAGAAAATTTTGCCGCTTACGGCGGGCTTTTTAGAAAAGAGCTTTCTTGCCACAAAGCCTGCCGTCGCAGCCAATATTGCTAGCGCGCCTAAAACCACGGCTTTCATAGCACAAGCATCCCATCGCCATAGGAGTAGAAGCGGTATCTTTGCTCCACTGCGATGCGGTAGAGCTCAAGCGTGCGCTCAAGACCGATGAAGCTCGCTACGAGCATTATCAGCGTGGATTTTGGTAGGTGAAAGTTCGTAAGCAAAAAATTCTGTCTTATCGGCGGATTGCCCGGGTGCAAAAACAGCTCGCAGATCCCACTACTTTGCCCGTTGCGTGCAAAATTTTCGATCGTTCTCGTAACGGTCGTACCCACGCCTAAAATTTTTCGCTCGCTTTTTAGAATTTGCGCGGTCTGCGGCGGGATGGAATAGAGCTCGCCGTGCATCTTGTGCTCGCGCAGATCCGCTACTTCCACGGGCTTAAAGGTGCCCGCGCCCACATGCAGCGTGATGAAGTGGATATCGTGATTTCGGCGCAAATCCGCAATCATCTCGCTATCAAAATGCAAGCTCGCGGTGGGTGCGGCGACGGCGCCTTGCTCGCGCGCGAAGATGCTTTGATACCAGCTCTCGTCCTGCTTGGTATCGGTGCGCTTGATATACGGTGGCAGCGGCACATGACCGATACGTTCGCAAATTTCAAAAACATCGTGGGTATTTAAAGCCTTGCCGCCGCGCTCAAATTGCACGATGCGAAGCCCGCCTTCCATCAGCTCGCAAACGCGCGCATTAAGATTGCTTTGAAATTTTAATTCGCTGCCTGCTTTGACGCTACCGCGAATATAGGCGCTAAATTTATTGCCCTCAAGCGGCGAGTTTAACAGAAGCTCGATCTTGCCGCCGCTGCTTTTATGACCGAAGAGACGCGCCTTAATCACCCGCGTGTCGTTGAAAATAATATCGCAGGGCGGCAGGGCGTCCGCCAGATCGCCGAAGCGTGCGTGCGTGATCTTCTCCTTGGCGCGGTCGTATATTAACAGGCGCGCGCTTTGTTTGGGCATCGCGGGCGCGCTTGCGATGAGCTCGCTAGGAAGCTCGTAATCGTAGCTAGAGACTAAATTTAGATCCGCCATCTTACGCCTGCGCTACGTCCGTGGAATTTTCGCCTTCGTCATCCTCCTGCTTATACGGATTTATCATTTTGGCGATGAAGATCGAAAGCAGATAAAGCACTATCAGCGGAGTTGCGAGCATAAACTGGCTAAGTACGTCCGGCGGCGTCATGACCGCTGCAAAAATGAAAATAATGACGATTGCATAGCGGAAAAAATCGCTCAGACTTTTGTTCGTCACAAGCCCGATTTTAGCGAGGAAAAAGGTTACTACAGGAAGCTCGAAGCTGATGCCAAATGCGACGACGAGCTTAGCGAAAAAGCCTACATATTCGCCGATCGTAGGCATCGCAGTAAATTGCTTGGCGCCAAAATTTACCAAGAAATTAAACGCTACGGGAATTACGAAAAAATAGCAAAACGCCGCGCCTAAAAAGAACATAATGCTCGCGCCGCTAACGAAGGGGATGACGTATTTTTTCTCGTTGTCGTAAAGCCCGGGCGCTATGAAAAGCCACGCCTGCCAGAAAATTATCGGCATCGCTAGAAGTAACGAGGTGAAAAACGACACCTTCATCGCGGTAAAAAAGGTCTCGCCAAGCTGGGTAAAGATGATCTCACTGCCCTTAGGAAGCACGCGCACTAGCGGGCGGGTCATAAAGCCTAAAATATCCTCCCAAAAGCCGAAGCACGCGACGAAAAGAACGATGACGGACAGCACGGAGATCACTAGGCGTTTGCGAAGCTCGGCTAGATGGGGTTTTAGCTCTTCAAACATTAAATTTCTCTCTCATTATGATTTTTGTGTATCGTTATTTTGCATGGAATTTTGCATAGAATTTTGCGCATCGCCGTTTAAATTTGCATTTTGCGTACCGCTTTTCGCTTCGCCATTCGCATTTGTATTTTGTACAGAATTTTCCGCGCCGCCGCTTGCGCTAGGCATAGAATTTTCGCCTTTGTTTTTGGCGCTCGAATTCGCGCTTTTGCTTTCAGCGCCGGAATTCATTGCACCGTCGGCAGAGCCTTGCGCAGAGTTCGCGGTGCCAGCGGAGCTTTGCGCGGAATTTTCTCCGCTCGAATTTGCTTTTAAATTTGCCGTCTCATTCTGTTTTTGTGCCGAGACTTTCGCGGAGTTTAACGCGTCTTTGGTGATGTCCGAGCTAAGCGTTTCTTTAAGCGAGCTTTCCGCGTCTTTTAGCCCCGCATTTA
>NZ_CALIMW010000210.1 GCF_938045405.1 uncultured Campylobacter sp.
ACAAAAATTTGTGGCGGGATTTTATCTAAATTTTTCCCTATTTTGAGTAGAAAATAGGCTTTTAGCCCCCTATATTCTTTGCTTGTTAATATGCTCGCTTCGATATAATTACCATTGCTCATAAAAATAAGGCTGTCGTTACCTATGCCAAATCTCAAATTTTTCTTAAATCTAAATATGATTAAGGGCGCAAACGCCAAAAATAAGGAGATCGGCACAATTAAAATTCCATAAGAAATTTTATTTTTAAAAGTTACTACCAAAGATAAAAGGATTATCCACGTAAACGCGACAAAAAATGTTGAAATTTTACCTTTTTTCGTCATTTTAAAAGTGGATGGCCCAAAGGTGCGTTTTATCGCAATTATTTCGGATAAATTTATAGAGTATAGGGTCGCTCTCTTTTTCTCGGAATAATATTCGATAACTGAATTTTTAAATTTTATATAACAGGTACCGAATTTACTTGGGAGCCCTAGCCAGCGTTTAACGGATCTCGGCGAGTCTTGCCTTGTTCCAAAATCTATGAAATTAAGAAAATACAGAAATGGCGAATAAAATTTAATCATCTCTATTGAATTATCTTTTATAGTTATCGGTTCTTTGTCGTAATCTCTAGCTTGAGTTTTAAAATTTTGCGATGGCATATCAGCGGCGCAAGAGAGATCGCTTGGCGATTTTTATTCAACGACATTCGTAAAATTTTGCTCGCTGGCATTTATAGAATTTTGCCTGCCATCGCTCGTAAATTTTAGCCCGCTGCCCACTAAATTTTGCTTATCGCAATTTTTATTTTGTAAGAAATCCTTTATATTTTTATCATACCGCGTTTTGCTTATGCCAAACCTAGCAATTTCGTCGTTATGCATTTGGCTCCTCCTTATATACGCTTGATTTATATATAACTATCGCGCGAGTTTGCACGCAGAGATCAGCCTTGCGCATTTTTTAAAATTCGCAAAATTTCGCTTATCTTTTGCGGCTCTTTAAAGCCTCGCGCGTCCTCCACGCGGCTGTTTAGATCGATAGCGTATGGGCGCAGTGCGAGTGCCTCACGGATATTTTGCGCGCCGATGCCGCCTGCAAGAATAAAAGAGATCGCACCACCTTTGAAAGCGGTGTTGCGCTTATCCGCGCTATCATCTTTTGTGGTACCCAGCTTGTCCACTTCTCCGCCGTCATTCGTAATATTTGGCGCGCCCGCCTCATAGTCGCTTGCGCCTTGATCATTGACGCCTTCGCTTGTGGGTCTTACACCACTCAGCCGAGCGGTAGCACACGCACTAAATTTGCACTCATCGTCATTCTTTTCGGCGCGACGATCGGCGCTCGTTTCTTGTTTCGTATTGCTCGATCGAACAATATCATGTGCGCGCTCGCTCGCTTCATTGCTATTAGAGGCACAGCACATGTTGCTTACTCTCTTGAGCTTCAAATTTCCGTTTTCGCTATGCTCCACGCAAGAATTGTTGCAGTCGCCGTTTTTATCGCGCTTTAAATTCCCCTCGCTATATCCGCTACAGATCGCGCTGTGTTTAAGATGGCTCCTTGCGCCGTCTGAGTCTTGAGCCGTGCCCACTACATAGCATTTTTCGTCACTTGCTACGTCATTTTGCGTATCGCAGCGCCCGCTAGCTGGGTCGTATTTTGTGCCGCCTATGTTTTGAGTTGCGCTACTCGCGCAGTATTTTTCATCGCGCGCCGCGCCGTATTGTTCTTCGCAGCCAAGCCCTGCGCGTCGTAACAGATCCCAGTCGAAGCTCACGCCGTTACCGCCAAGGCTCGCCCCTTTGGCGTCGAATAAGATCCGATCACAGCTCAAACCCTCAAGCGGCGGAATCTCAGCGCTGATACTTAGAACCTGCCACGCCTCGGTGCCTGCTGAGTTAAGACGTGTTTTGAAATCCGCACTTATGCGTCCGTAAATTTGAGCGCAGTCTAGCTCGCAAATGCTGCAAATTTTTAAAATTTGCTCCTCACTTAGGACTTCCGCGCCAAAAATTTCAGAATTTAGCTCCTCTGCCGAGGCGGGCGTGGCGCGGCTTGCGTTTAAATTTACGCTCAAATCGTCGCGCTCGTTTTCGTAAAATTTTAAGCCGCCGCTCGTGCCCGCGTAAATTTTATCTTCGCATGCGGCGACGCTGTGTTTTGCCGAGCTCAAAGCAAAGACTCCGACGCATTTTGTGCCCTTTTCATGCGCGATACGCGCAATTTCGCGCGCCGTTTCTACGCTGACGCAACGCTTGGAGCTTGACACAAAGATCACGCCCAAAAAATCCACGCGCACGCCCGAGCCGTCGCCATGGCTTCGTAAACCGCTACCGAAATTTTTATCGCAATCACAATTCTGCTCGCACGTAAAATTTGCGTGATCTTGCGTGCGGCATGCGGAATTCTCGCCGCCCTGATTAAAATTTTTAGCAAAATTCTTATTGGCAGAATTGAAATTTCGCGTAAAATTCTCGGCATCCGAATTGAAATTCCGCCCAAAATTTTCGCCGCAAAAATTAGGAGTTTTTATTGAGCTCTCGCTGCCTGATCGCGGTAAATTTTTAGCATCGTCCGCGCGCTCTAAATTTGCGCATAAAGCCGAGCTGCACGCCAGCACCGCGCGGGCTTCGGCGGCGCTTTTGATGCCGCAAATTTTGATCTTACTTCTGTACGACATATAAAAATTCCGTCACGTAAAGCTCGCGCGCGTTTAAATTTCTGCTCGCGCGGTAGGTCGGATAGCGGATCTCTATCGTGCGCACGGAGCCGATGTGCGCGAGGTTTTTTAAAAATTCCGCCTTCGAGATAAAGCCCTCTGAATTAAAAGAGATTATTAAAAATTTCGCCGGAAATTCCGCCAGCAGCGCAAAAAATTCCTCCGCAGCACTTGATTTTTTGTTATATGCCGAGCGGTTCCAGTCTGCGGGGATCCCGGAAACCCTGCTAAGCTCCGCAGCATTTGGGCTCTTGACCTCGTTTATAAAATCCGTGATCAAATTTAGCATGAAATAGTTCGAGCCGTAGGGGTGCTGATTGTAGGGCGGATCAAAATACGCGACGTCAAGCTGCGAAAAGCGCTCGCGCGCACTCTGTGCAAAGCGCGCGGCGTCCTCTTGAAAGACCGCGCTTTCGCAGGCGAAATTTGAAAGCACGGGCAGGCGTAGGGAAATTTCGCCCATTATGCGAGCTAGCGCGTTTTCGCCGCTACCGCCGAACTTGCCCACGCCCGCTTTATCCTTGTAAAAGCCCTTAAAAACGCCGCCCGTGTTTGAGTGGATGCTCGCCTCGCTAAGCAGCGGCGCGGTGAAAAAATCGCGAAATTTTTGTGGGATTTTACCGATCTGCTCGCAAAGCCCGCCCAAAATCAGGGCGTTTCGGCGCGTGTAAAAAGCGCGCTCGCCCGCCTTGATATTCTCATCGTTCTTCGGCGCGTACAGCTCGCTAAAAAAGCTCTCCTTCGGCGTAAAATTTCTTAAAATTTCAGCGTGCAGCTCGGTTAAATCCCGCCACAGCTCGTCGCTGAAATTTGAAAGATAGCAGGAGTTTATCGCGCGCGAGTAGCCCTCCAGATCGTTTGCGATCACGAGGTTTGAGTGAGCTTTAGCCAGTCGCGCGACGATGCCGCTGCCGCTAAAGACGTCCGCGAAGCTGATCTTGTCTCGCCCAAGCTCCGCCTTAATCTCGCAGATCGCACGCTCTATCGGCGCTAGCAGCGAGCGCTTGTTGCCCAGATAGCTGATGAGCTGCTCGCTTAAAAACTCCCTCTTTTCGCCGCTATCCATCTAAGCTCTCGCTCCTACGTAGTTTTCGTAAAATTTCCACGTTTTGCCCGATTTGATCGCCTCTAAAATGAGTGGCTTAGCCTCTGCAGGGCTTGACACGACATCGGCGCAGTATAGCGCAAACATCGCGTTTAGCACGACGATATCAAATTTTGGCCCGCTAAGCTCGCCTTTTAAAATTTGCTTTAAAATCTCAGCATTAGCCTCGCCGTCGCCGCCTTCTATATCGCCGTGAAATGCTCGCGCAAAGCCGAACTGCTCGGGATTTACGCGGTATTCTAAAATTTTGCCGTCCTTGACCTCGTGGATTAGCGTCTCGTCGCACAGGCTGATCTCGTCCATGCCATCCATGCCGTGCACCACCAGAGCGTGCTTGCGCCCCAAAATCATCAGCGTTTCGGCGATGAGCCCGTTTACTTCCTCCAGATAATTGCCTACGATCTGATTGCTTAGGCTTAAATTTGGATTTAAAAGCGGCCCCATTATATTAAAGACGGTGCCGATTTTTAGGCGGTTGCGCACCTCTTTGACCTCGGCGGTGATCTTGTGAAAAAACGGCGCGTGAAAAAACGCTAGCCCGGTGCGATCTAGCAGCGCTCTAATCTGCGCCAGATCGCTAAGTAGCGGCACGCCCAGAGCATCGAGCGCATCGGAGCTGCCCGATCTGCTGGTGATCGCGCGGTTGCCGTGCTTGGCGACGCGTACGCCGAAGCTCGCCGCGATAAAGGCCACGGTCGTGGAGATATTGATCGTCTTTAGCCTATCGCCGCCCGTGCCTACGATGTCAAACATCGGGCTCGGATCGTCGTAGGTGATCGAGTATTTTAGGATACTGCGCACGAGCGCCGTGAGACTGCTTGGATAGAGCGATTTTTCGCTGATCAGCACGAGCAGCCCAGCAAGCTGCACGATGTCGTAATCCTGCTCGTAAAGCGCCTTGCAAATGACGGCGTAATCGTCGCTGTCTAGCGGGAAGCCCTTTTGTAGCTTCAACATAAACGGGGCGAAATTTACCACGAGTTTCTCCTTTAAAATTATCTTTTTGCCGTAATTGATGAAATTTTCGATGATCTTTTTGCCGTATTGGGTAAAAAAGCTCTCGGGATGAAATTGAATGCCGAAAACCGGCTTACTTCGGTGCTTCATCGCCATTATAATGCCGTCATTTTCGCTCTTTGCTAAAATTTCAAACTCGCGCGGCAGCGTAGCTTCGTCCACATAAAGCGAGTGGTAGCGCATCACTTCAAATTTACGCGGCAACCCGCTAAAAAGCACGCCATCTGCGTAAATTTCGATCGTCGAGCTCTTGCCGTGAAGTGGCACCTCAAGCTGCTTTATCCCCGCACCCGCCGCATATCCGATCGCCTGATGCCCAAGGCACACGCCCAAAATCGGCACGTCCAAATCCGCGCGCAAAATATCCAGGCAGAGGCCGCTGTCTTTTGGATGATTTGGCCCGGGGCTTAGGATTATGTGCGACGGGGCAAGCTCGCGCACCCGCTCTAGCGTTATCCCGTCGTTGCGGAAGTAGCGCACCTCCTCATCGCTTAGCTCCAAAATGTATTGATAAATATTAAAAACGAAGCTGTCGTAATTATCTATCATTAAAATCAAAATTTTATCCTTTTTTAGGGCACTTGCGCCTCTTTAAAATTCTAAATAGTTTAAATTTAACCGCTTTGCGGCGGCTAAATTTAGCGCCGTTTTAGCGCCGCTGCGGGCTAAATTTAAATTCCACTCGCGGCTGCGGCATTACTACATCAGCTGCGACGTTACGCTACTTTGCAGCCGATATGTATCTCGGCTTTGCGGCGCCGAATGAAGCTCGCCGTTAAATTTAACGTCCTAGCGTCGAAACCGCTATTAAATTTAGCGGAATCAAACTCGCACCGAAAAGCGCCGCGCCCGGCTAGCTAAATTTAAAGCGTCTAAACTTCCTCGCATAGCTCCTCGATCGCTTTTAGCGGGCTTTTGCGTTTTTTGCAGATCTCCGCGTATTCGCTCTTTGGCGAGCTGTCGTAAACTATACCCGCGCCCGCGCCGATAAATACGAGATTACTTAGCCCTTCGTAGCCGAAATTCTCCGCGCTAAATTTAGCGACCTCAAACCGCATCGCGCGGCTAAAGCTCGGCTTGCTCTCTAAATTTAGTGCCTCGCCGCCTGCGCGAGCTAAATTTTGCGACTCGCCACTGCCCTTTTGCGTCGCGACACCGCAAAACTCCGTCGTCTCAGGATTTTCACCGCCGCAAAGCTCCGTCGCTTCGGACTTCCCCTCGCCGCAAGCAGAGTTTAAATTTAAGTTGGAATTTCGCTTAGAGTTCTCGTCCGAGCAGGAATTTTGCGCGTCGCGATTTACGAAGATCGCCGAGCGGATCAAGATCGCCTGCATCACGTCGCCGTTAAAGCGCCAAAACCCGATTCCGCCGCCGTATATGCCGCGCTCGTAGCGCTCCAGCTCGTTTATGATCTGCATCGCGCGGATCTTCGGGCTACCGCTTAGCGTGCCCGCAGGAAAGATCGTGCTAAGCACCTCAAACGCGCTTACCCCGCGCGGTTTGGTGCCGTAGACCTCGCTTACGATGTGCATCACGCTTTCGTAGCGCATGACGCGCATCGCGTTTTGCACCCGTACCGAGGCGGGCTCGGCAAATTTGCCGATGTCGTTGCGAGCTAGATCTATCAGCATCCGATGCTCCGCAAGCTCCTTTTCGTCGCTTAAAAGCTCGCGCTCAAGCGTCGCGTCGGCCTCGGCATTCGCGCCTCTGCTGCGGGTGCCCGCGATGGGAGCTACGAAAATTTCGTCCTTTTTGATCTCCATAATGAGCTCGGGGCTGGAGCCCGCGACGCAGCCGTACGGCGTCGGGAAGTGAAACATATAGGGGCTAGGATTGTTCTTTTTGAGTCGCTCGTAAAACTCCAAGCTGCCGAGATTCGTACCGACTTCTAAAATTTCGCCCAGCACGACCTGAAACACGTCGCCGCTTTTTATCTTTTCTTTTGCGGCCTCGACCATCGCGCTAAAATGCGACTCCTCGGCGCCTAGATCGGTTAAAATTTTAAATTTAAGCTCTTTTTTCTTAGGCTCAGACTTCGCCGCGGCTTGCGATTTCGATCCTATTTTTATCGCGGCGTCCGCTCTTGCGGCACTCTGCGGCGTGCCTTCCGCTTCGGCGGCTTGCTGCGAAGCCTGCGGGCTAAGCCCGCGCAGGTTTTCGTAAATTTGGGCATCTTTGCCGTAAGAATCGTAAATTTTGCTGATTTTATCGTAGTGCAGGTAGTTTGCGGCATCGGCGTAAAAAAACGGCGGGAAGTCATACAGCGCCTGCTTCGGTGCGCCGATATTTTCGAACGCGCGCACGATGTCGTAGCCCAAAACGCCGAAAAGCCCGGCAAAGTTTGCGTTTTTAAACTCGCTTGCGCCCGCTTTCGCGCTTTTTATCTCATCAAATTTAAGCTTTAGCGCCTCAAAGCTCATCTTAAATCCGTCGAAATAATCGCAATCGATGCCGATGATGACCTGAGTGTCGTCCTCTGCGAGGTAGCTTTGCGGATGCGTCTTTAAAATTTCGCGGTAGTAAAACAGCGGCTCTTCTAAAAGCATTTTCGTCCTTACAATTTTTAGCGCCATTATACGCTGCTTAGCTTAAATTTAGCGGGCGGCGCGAGCCTAGGCGGGCTTAATGCAAGCAAAATTTTAGTAAAATGAGCAAATTTTAAGGAGAGCGTATGAAAATTTTATTTTCCCCAAGCGAGATGAAAAGCGAGCTGGGTGGCGACACGCGCATTTGCGAGCAAAATTTCATCTTTGCAGATCTTTACGAAAAGCGCCTGCAGATGTTGCGCGCTTACGCGGATTTTGTGGATAAAGCAAACGAGGCGGAGCTTTGCAAGCTTTTCGGGCTGAAAAAATGGGATGCGGCTCTGCGCGAAAATATCTTTGAAAAAGGCTGCGCGAAGGCGCTTTTGCGCTACACCGGCACCGCATATCGCGCCCTAGGCTACGCGTCGCTAAGCCCCGGCGCGCAGGAGTTTGCGGAGCGAAATACGATAATTTTTTCAAACCTTTTCGGCCCCGTGCTGGGCGGCGACGCGCTGCCGAACTACAAGCTCAAGCAGGGCGAAAAATTTGGCGGCATAGACGCGGCGAAATTTTATCGCGATAGCTTCTCCGCCGCGCTAGATCGGTATCTGGCGGATGAATGCGTCGTGGATCTGCGCGCGGGATTTTACGAAAAATTTTATGAGATGAAGCACGAATATTTGAGTTTTAGTTTCATCAAAGGCGGCAAGGTGCTGAGCCACTACGCCAAAGCCTGGCGCGGTAAGGTGTTGCGCGAAATAGCCCTAGCAGGCGCTTGCAGCGAGGCTGAGGTGCTTGCGCTGCGTTTGGGCGGCGCTTCCGTGCTCGAGATCAAACAGATCGGGCCAAGAAAGGAGATCGTGCTGGAAATTTCATAAGGCGCAAAATCCGCTCGGAGAAATTTACGATCAAGTTTGCGGATTTAACGCGAATTTTTGCGTAAAATTTAGCTCGGAAAATTTGCTGCGAGTCCAAATCCCACCCCATCCAAAGCGATTTTACCTGGAGAAATTTGCGGTCGGAATTTCGGCGTGAGGATTTTGCGGCGGCGGCTTTTTGGTCTTTGAGAGGGCTTTGGGCTGCCTTAAACGAGCTTTTGGCGGTGAAATTTCGTCGTAAATTTTTACAAGAAATTCGCGCTCTTTGCGTTTCCGTGCGCTCTGCATAAAATTTTACGGCGATCTTGTTGTGACTTTGCGGCGATTTTTAGAATACGGAGCGTAGAAATTTCGCGGTATAATTTTGACTGAAATTTTACCGTGCGGAATTTTGCCGTATGAAATTTCGCCGCGATAGAATCCTGTCGAAAATTTAATCGCGGCAAAAATACTGCGCCCGCGATCTAAACGTAAAATTTTAATCCAAATTTACGCTAAACTGCCGCAGTCTAGGCGCAAAATTCTGATCTAAATTTATGCCGCAAATCCGCAAAAAAGTGGACGTAAGCGGGCTAGCTTCGTATAAAATTTTGAGCCAAAATTTCACACTTTGAAATTCCAAAAATCCGTAAACGCAGTAAAATACGCCATCGCTACAAACTCTAGTAACCTAGTGCATTAGAGTTTCTAGCCGAATTTCTGCAATTAAATTTCTACGCTCTGAAATTTCACGCTTTAAAATCCCGCAAATCCCCGCTCCTAAATCCAAAATTCCGCAAATTTAGCAAGCTTTAAATTTTAAAGCTATAAACTTCGCTTCAAATTTTAA
>NZ_CALIMW010000211.1 GCF_938045405.1 uncultured Campylobacter sp.
GCGACGTGATCCCAGCCGAGCACTCTAGCATAATCGAGCGCGGTTTTGCCGTGGATATTTTTAGCGTTTTTATCCGCACCCTTAGCAAGCAAAAGCTCGAGCCTCGTCAGATTGCCCGCGATCGCCTCGTGGTGCAGCATCGTGTAGCCCTCATCGTCCGTGCGCGTGATCTCGTCCGGATACCCGCGCAAAAACTCCTCGAAATTTTTCTTCGTATTGACGCTCATCGGGTGCTCGGTTAAATTTTGCGGATGCTCCTGCTGCTCGTACGCCACCAACACGACGTCAGGATCGCCGAAATTTAACCCCCACGCCTCGTCGTGCTCGGCGCGCTCGCTCTGGCTCATAGCTTTGCGCATCGCCTGCACGCTAAAGCCGCCGTAGGTCTTGCCCTCTATCGCAAACATCCAGTCGCTGATCTGCTCTAGCGGCACCGAGACTTGCTCGCCGTTTTTGACGTTGCTTAGCACGTTCGGGTCGTTTACGAGCACGCCGCAAACGCGCTCGCCGTCAAAATACACGTCGTTTACCCACATATGCTCGACCTCGGTGCTGCCGTTTAGCTCTTGCGAAAAGGCGACCTTGACGCAGGCAAAGCTAAGCGCAGGGACGATGCGGAGGCGCTCCCAGTACAGCTCGCGCCAGAAGTAGCGAAAGCTCTTTCGCGCCTGCTCGAATGCTTTTAGCATCGCCTCATCTTCGCCGTCCGCGTAAAACACGGGCTCGCTCTCTTTTGCGTCTTTTGCCGCGGCGTTTTCATCCTGCGCGCCTTTGCTATCGCTATCTTTCGAGCACGCGTCATCGCCGCCGAATAGTTTTTTAAACAGTCCCATTTGCTCCCCTTAAATTTAGTTGAGATTCGTATTGTATTTTAAATTTACTTTCATTTGCCTGATTAAAATAGCGGGCAAAATTTCACCGCGCGAGCCGTATAGCGGAGCGCAGAAGAGCAGGGTGGTCTTACGGCTTGCGTTCCGCGCCCGCACAAAAATTAAGCTATAATTGCGTTTAAATTTAATTAAAGGAGAGATTATGGGGCTATTCAGTTTGAGCAAAAAGGCTGAGAAATCGCAGGAGCCGAGCACGTTCGCGGGCAGAGTGGATAAATTTTGGGCGGAATTTAGCGGCGTGATAGATGAGATCAAGGCCGATCTGGCGGCGGAAGAGTTTGAAAAGGCGATGCAAAAGACCGACGAGAAGCTTCGTATCTGCCTTGCCGAGCCCTATTTTATGACGGGGCTCGTGGGCGATAAGCTCGATCTGGTGCTAACTCCCGAGGGTATGAGGCACCGATTATTTTGGCTAAGCTTTATCAAAAACGCTATGCCTAGGCAGCTTGAATCCAAGATGCTCTGCACGCTCGGAAAGCCGCGCGCGCCGCGAGGTATCGGCGGGATCGAGATGTATGACACGAGCGTAAACGCCGAGGAGTCGATGATCTACGCGCAGTTTAACGAAAGCGACGTGGATATCAAAATTTACAATGCAAATTTAGCGGCTCTGCTCGCGCAGGACGAGGGCAAGGCCTATAACCTTAGCTTTATCCTGCTTGACAATATGATCGGCGAAACGGCGATCATAAATACGCTAGGCGAGCTCGAGGTGCTGGCCCAGCCGCAGGAAAACGGCGTGCCGCTAAGCGAATTTGCCGATCTGGTTGATGAGAAATTCGGCGAAAAAGCCGCGCGCGAACCGCTAAAGAATTTTTTCAGCTACGAGATGGAGCCGCGCGGTAGCGAGGTACGCGAGGACGTGATCGTAGGCACCACCTGCCTAACGGCCATCGTAAATCAATATCTAAACGGCGAACGCGACATCTATAACGAAGCCTTCGAGCTCGGCATCAAATTTTGCTTTCTTAGCGTAGGTAACGGCGGCGACATGCAGGCGGGCTTTGATCTGCGAAACAAGATCGAGGACGAGGAGCTGGAGAGCTGCAGCTCATTTCTAGAGATAATCGGCGGCGCAACCGGGCAGAGGCACGCATACATCGATCTCATCTGCTATGACGAGGAGAGGCTAAAAGAAAAAGTAAGCGAGCTTTGCAAAAAATATGACGCAAATATCGAAATTCATGACTTTAAGCGGTAGCGGCCTCTGTTTTTGCGGCAGATAAATTTAAAATTTTGCGCCATCGAGGAAAATAAATTTTAAAACTCTACACCGCCGCTTAAAATAAATTTAAAATTTGCCGCGCCGCACGCTTTTCGTTCAGTTTTACCATTTCGCCGACACGCGGTAAAATTGAGCGAGCCGTGAGCTTGCGATATAAATTTTTTGGCGATTTAGCAGTAAATCTGGATAAAATTTGTGAGGTTCGCAGTGTGAATTTACGATGATAAAATTTTGCTTCGGTTTCGGCGCAAAGCGCGCCGATTAGGAAGCTTTTGGAAGATAAAATTTTAGGGGACGAACATGAAAATTATCTCGAAATTTAAAGATAATTACGATTTTATGGTGTCAAAATACGGACTTGACGAGACTTTGGTCTATGACCGCAGAAACTCTACTCTAGTCGGTGCTGACGAGCTATGGAGGCTTGACGAGGGCGATAAAAAGGTCTTTGAAAGGAAGCTTAGCGGGTACCGCTTTATCCGCGGTAAATTTATAAACTGGAGCAAAACGGACGTAAATAAGCTGCCGCGCCTGCTTCACTCCGCAATTTTCATCGGCAAAAATTTAGTCCATATTTTCACCTCTCAGGATAAAATTTACACAAGCCTAGAGTTTGACGAGACGGAGCTAAGAAGGCAGTATTGGGAAGACAGAACTTTGAGCTTTAGCGATGGATTTCGCGCCCATATCGTCTCGTGGCTAGGCAAGGTCGGCGAGCAGGCTACGCGCGAGGAAATTTTGCAGCTCGTAGCGCTAGAGGGCGACCGCAAAACGACACTAAAAAATATTGTTCGCGACGATAAAATTATAAGCAAAGATGAAATTTTGAGCGCCCCAATCGTATTTTTTAAGCTCACACAGAACATTCACACCGCAGCGATAAATCCACAGCTTAACGCGATGGGGTTTTATCTGGATGCCGACTTTGTCTGGCAAAGCCTAGTCGAGTTTTTATCCGCCAAAAAGGACGCCTCTGCTCCGGCAGGCACGATACCAAATGATATAAAAATCGCTAGCAAGGGCTTTGACGTAAAGCGCTCGTTTCGCCCAAAAATGAAATAATTCGGCTCGCGCAGCAAATAATCCGTGCAAATCGTCGCCAGAATTTATCCCTCTTTACTTCGCTGTTTTGACGCGCCTCATAAATCGAGCGAAATTTTATAAATTTTTATAAGTTTCGACGAGCAAGCGCACGAAAGCTTAGGCGCAAAATAAAACGCGGATAAAATTCCGCAAAAGCTCTTTCGCAAAATTTTAAAAGAATTAAAATATTTCCTTGAGGAATTTTAGAATTCCGCATAAGGCAAATTTACAAAAATCTCGTTAAAAATATAGAATTTCGTGAAAATTCCGCAAAATTTTAAAATTTTACCGCAGCGGCGTCCATCGCGCGCATTAGCCGCAGCATTTGAACGTGTTCGAAAACGTCGTGCGTGCGGATGATCGCGGCGCCGTTTAAAGCGGCAACCTGGTGCAGGTACAGCGAGCCTGCGAGCCTATCCGCAACCGCAGAGGGGCTGTAAAAATCGATAACGCTCTTTCTGCTCGCGCCCACGAGCAGCGGGCAGCCGAAGTGCAAGAAATGCTGCAAATTTTTAATCAGTACCAAATTTTGCTCGGCGGTCTTGCCAAAGCCGATGCCCACGTCAAGGATGATCTTTTTAAGCCCCGCGCTTTGCAGCTGCTGCAGATTTTGCGCAAAAAACTCATCGATCTCGCCCATCAGATCGTCGTATTTGGGCGCAAGCTGCATATTTTGCGGCTTTCCTTGCATGTGCATCAGCACGTAAGCGGCGTCGTAGCGAAGCGCAAGCGGTGCGAGAGCGAGGTTTGCGCTGATGTCGTTAATGATACTAAAGCCCCGATCTAGCGCAAATTCCAAACAATACTCATCGAAGCTATCGAGGCTAAATTTAGCCTTTTCGTGCAGACGCAGGCGGTAAATTTCGCTCACGACATCCTTTATGCGCGCAAACTCCTCATCTCTGCCGCAGTACTGGCTGCCCGGACGCGAGCTCACGCCGCCGATGTCGATGATAGCAGCGCCCTGCTCAATCATCTTTTCGATCTTATTGGTCGCCTCTTTTAAGCTTGCCGCGCGGCTTGCGGGGTTGAAGCTATCGGAGTTGATATTGACGACGCCCATTATTTCGCAGCTTTGCGGCTTAGCAAATTTCTTGCCTAGAAATTTCGCGAGCTCTTTTAGCCCGAAATCCTGCAGCGCTTCTTTTTGCGCCAAAACTTCGATCTGACGGTCGTTTGCGATCAAAACCGCGTCCGTACCATCGCGCCCTAGGATCACTCCTTCGTTGCACGCAAGCTCGGCGCCGATACTAAGGGCATCTTGCTTTAAAATATTTGCTGCGGGCGCTCGCAGATCTTTTAGATAGAAAAAGTTTAGGCGCGATTTTTTCTGCATTATCGCCCGCCCCGCATTTCGCACGCCGATACGCTCGCAAATCAGCGCAAAATCGGCCTCGTTTGAAATTTTATAAATTTTCATCTTTTCTCCTCGATCATCAACAGTAACGGAGTAAGCACGGCGTGGGCTTTGGCGTTGTGCTCGGCGAGGTAGCTTAGGCGGTCAATCCGCTGCAGCTCATCGCCGCTTAGACTGACGCCCGCTTCAAAGCACTCTAGCGCGATCTCGCCGATGAGTGCTTTTAGCGCCGTCTTATCCAGCTCACCCTTACGCTCCAGCGCGATCTGTGCGTCGATAAACTCCACCGCTTCCTTTAAGCTGAGTCTGGTTAAATTTAACCCGGTGCGGTATCTGGGCTTTCGCACGCAGAGGTTTTGCACCACGAGGCGCGAGCGGATGGTGGGCAGCAGGGCGTTGATAAAAGGAGTGACGAGGAAAAATACCGTGTTTTTGGGCGGCTCTTCTAAAATTTTAAGCAGAGCGTTTTGCGCCTCCTCGCCGAATTTTGTAGCGGCGATAACGATGATCTTATCCTCGCGCTCGGCGACGTAGGCTTCGTCTATGATCTTTCGCGCCTCGTCGATCTTGAGCTCGACGCTTTCGAAAAAGCGCAAATTTTTACGCGGAATTTCGGCTAAAATTTTATCTTTAAAGCCCTCATAATCGCCCGTTAAAACGATCTGATTTATGATTTTCAAAGCACCACTTCGTCAAAAAGCACGGCGTCGATGCTTTTGTCTAAAATTTTAAAAAGCTGGATCAGTTTGAGATCCAGACTCGGATCGCTCTCGCTCATGTAAAAGCTATTTTGCAGCCTCTCGTCGATGAGCCACAGATAGCTGTCTTCGTGGCTTTTGGCGATTTTGGCTAGCGGATGGTTGCCGTTGCCGATGTAAAAATATATAAAGCCGTTGGTAAACGCGAGGTTTAGCATATCGTTTAGCAGCAGCGCGTCCTCCAGGCTATTTACGCCGCCGCGATAAAGCGAGCGTAGCGAAAAAAACGGTAGCAGCGGGCGGGAGTTGGTAGAGGAGTTGATCTTTTTGATGATGTATTCGCTAAACCAGCTTCGCTCATCGTCGCAGATGACGATGAAAGCAAAGCCGTCGTGGAGGAATTTTAGCTTTGATGCTAAAAGCGGAGTCCAGTCCTCCTTGCGATTCTCGAGCCACTCAAGTCCGGGCTCGGAGCGCATCGCCGTGACGCTCCAAGTGTGCAGATCCTGCATTATTTATCCAAATCGTAGGCTTTATGTAGCGCGCGCACGGCAAGCTCGCCGTATTTAGCCTCTACGATCATCGAAATTTTAATCTCGCTCGTGGAGATCATCTGGATATTTATCCCTTCGTCCGCGAGCGTCTTAAACGCCTTGCTGGCTATACCGCTGTGGCTTTTCATACCTACGCCCACTAAAGAAACCTTTACGATATCGGCATCCGATTCGATGATGGAATTCGGATTTGGATTTACCTCTTTCATTACCGCATAAGCAGTCTGTAGCTCGTTTTGCGGCACGGTAAAGCCTAAATTCGTCTCGCCGTTTCGTCCGATATTTTGCACGATCATATCGACGTTGATCTCCTTGCTCGCAAGCGCGGAGAAAATTTCAGCCGCGACGCCGGGGCGATCCTCTACGTTTCTAATCGTAATTCTTGCTTGATTTTTATCCAGTGCAATGCCGCTAATTACCGCATCTTCCATCTTTTCTTCTCCTGTTATGAGTGTTCCTTCATGATCGTTAAAACTGCTTCGCGTCACCAAATTTACGTTTAATTTCTTCGCAAGCTCGACGCTTCGATTTTGCAAAACCTTCGCCCCCAAGCTCGCAAGCTCAAGCATCTCGTCGTAGCTGATGCGATCAAGCTTCTTAGCCTTTGGCTCGATTCTAGGATCGGTCGTATATACGCCGTCCACGTCGGTGTAAATTTCGCACAGATCGGCATTCAGCGCTCCTGCGACGGCGACTGCGCTAAGATCGCTTCCGCCTCGCCCGAGCGTAGTTACTTCGCCTGCGGTGCTGATACCTTGAAAGCCCGCGACGACGACGATTTTGCCCTGCTTTAGCGCCTCTTGCATGCTTTTTGGATCGATAGAGACGATGCGAGCTTTTGTGTGAAAATTATCCGTCACGATGCCAGCACCACGTCCGCTAAACGCGATCGCAGCATAGCCCTTAGCGTTTAGCGCGATAGCTAAAAGTGCACTCGTGACGCGCTCGCCCGAGCTTAGCAGCACGTCCATCTCTCTGCCTACGGGAGTTTTAGTAAAAAATTCCGCCTGCTCGATGAGCTGATTGGTAACGCCGCTCATCGCAGAGACGATTACCGCGACATCGTGTCCTTCGTTTTTAGTCTTTATCACGCGCTGCGCGACCGCCTCGATCCGCTCTAGCGTACCGACGCTCGTACCGCCGTATTTTTGAACGATCAGCATTAAATGTAACCCTCCTCCTTAAAATATTTTAAAACCGTCGCGTAAATCGGCTTTTTGAAGTGATTTACGTGCCTTAAAACCTCATTCGCGCCTACGAATTTAAATGCGTCGAACTCCGGAAGTTTAGTATTGATGTTTATATCGGCTAAGCTTCGCAATCGCACTAAAAAATACCTTTGAATTTGCCCGTCGTATGGGCGCATCTTTTGAGCTACTCCATCGGGAAAATCGTAGCTAAGCCACTTCGGGTACTCAGCGATGATATCGACTTTGCTTGTTCCGATCTCCTCACCGAGCTCTCTGCGGATCGCCATCTTAGGCGTCTCACCATCGTCGATACCGCCTTGAGGAAACTGCCAAGCGCCTTTGATGTCGCTTCGTTGCGCGATCAAAATTTCGCAATTAAACGGATACGAGGGCGAAAGTACGATTGCAGCGACATTTGGTCTGTAATTTTTCTCTTTTTCCATCTCGTTTTCTCACAAAAAATTTCTCAAAATTCTACCTAAAAATATTAAAATTTGCGTTAAGAGGCTTAAAATTTATATAAATTTTCAAATTAATTCGCTAAATTTTGTGACATAAATTTAGCCCATAGGACCGACCTTGCACATCTATATCCACGTGCCGTTTTGCACCCCCAAATGCCCGTATTGCGCCTTTGGCTCCTTCAGCGATAAGTTTAGCCTCGCAAAAAGCTACTTTCGCGCGCTAGAGCTTGAGGTACGCGACTTTTTGACGAAAAATCTGCAAGCGAAAATTTCGACGCTTTTTATCGGCGGAGGTACGCCAAGTGCCGTAGATGCGGGACTTTACGACGAAATTTTTGCGCTGCTCGCGCCGCATTTTACCGCCAAAGCCGAAATCAGCTCGGAAGCTAACCCAAACTCCGCTAGCCCCGCTTGGCTTAGGACGATGCAGGGGCTCGGCGTAAATCGCATCAGCTTCGGCGCGCAGAGCTTCAACGATGCCAAGCTAAAATTTCTCGGTCGCGCGCACAGTGCGGCGCAGATTTTTCTCGCGGTGCAAAATGCCAAAGCAGCGGGCTTTGATAATATAAATTTAGATCTAATCTACGCGAGCAAATTTGACGATAAAAGGAATTTAAAATTTGAAATGGATGAGCTTGCGCGCTGTGAAGTGCCGCATCTAAGCGCCTATGCGCTAAGCCTTGAGGAGGGTACGCCATTTTTTGGGCGCGAAAGCTTTAAAAAGGAAAGCGCGGCTCTAGCTAAATTTCTCTTTGCTCTTGCGGCGGATAGCGGCTTTAGCCAGTATGAAATTTCAAATTTTGCCGCGCGCGGACTGCGCTGTAAGCACAATCTCGCCTACTGGCGCGGCGAGGATTACGCCGGATTTGGAGCGTTTGCTGTGGGCACAAGCGGGCAGGTGCGCCTTAGCTCGCCTAAAAATTTGCGAGACTACATCGCAGATCCGCTGCAAAAACAGCGCGAAACTCTAAGCGCGCAGGATAAAAAGCTCGAGCGCATATTTCTTGGGCTGCGCTGCGTTTTGGGGTTTGAGGCGCAAATTTTAGACGCTGCGGAGCTAAGCAACGCGCAGCTGCTCGTGCGCGAAAAAAAGCTGAAATTTGCCGAGGGTAAATTTTATAATCCCAACTTTTTGCTCGCCGACGAGATCGCGCTTTTTATCACGCAAGAAAGCCGCCGCGGGCGCTAAATTTAAGATTAATGAAATTTTAGTTACAATACGCCACTTTTTACGTTAGGAAATTTTATGTTTGGTATCAGTATGCCTGAAATTACGGTCATTTTAATCATCGCGATAATCGTGCTGGGGCCCGAAAAACTCCCAAAAGTGCTGGTTGAGCTCGCGAAATACTTCAAAGTCATCAAAAAAACCATCAACGACGCAAAATCGAGCTTCGATCAGGAGCTTCGCATCGCCGAGCTCAAAGAGGATGCCAAAAAATATAAAGAGAGCATCACGCAAGCAAGCGAGGGTGTGCGCAAAAAGCTCACATTTGAGGAGCTCGACGAGATAAAAGGCGGTATCGACTCGGTCAAAGAGACGCTAAATGCGGGGCTAAAAGACGCGGAAAGCTCGCTTAAAGAAACGCTTAGCTCGGA
>NZ_CALIMW010000212.1 GCF_938045405.1 uncultured Campylobacter sp.
TGCAAGCGTTCATGTTTGCGATGTTTTGAGCTCTGAGCGTGCGCTCTAGCGCTTCGTAGAGCAGCCTGCCGATACCAAAAGCGTGCGCGTTTTGCGATACATAAACGGAGCTTTCCGTCGACCAATCATATGCCGCTCGCTCTTTGAAAGCCGAAGCGTAGGCGTAGCCGAGGATTTGGCCCGGTTTTAAATTTGCGCCGCTTTGTTTTGCAGCGACGATTAAATTTGCACCGTTTCGTTTCGTCGCGGCGCTTGTGCGATCTCACGCTTCGTCTGCGGGCGAAATTTCACTCTCTGCGCCAGCCGCGCTTGCGGAAATTTTAAAATTTTCATCTCGCTCATCGTTTGCGCCTGCCGCCTCGTCGCTTACGTAAGCGAGCAGATAGTGGTATCTTTGCAGCGTCTGCTCGATTTGCCCCGCAAATTCCGCGGCGCCGGGCACGTCGTATTCGAAGCTGATCGCCGTTTGCTTTACGTAAGGCGCGTAAATTTCAAGCAGTGCCTCCGCATCTTGTGGCGTTGCGAGCCGCAGTTTTATCCGCATAAAATCTCCTTTAAATTTAGCCGTTTTTGCATAATTTCAGTTTTAAGCTTATCTAAATTTACCGCCGCGACCAGCTTTTAAATTTAGCGGGAATTTTATCTCACGCGCAAAACGGCTAAATTTCAGAGGCGTGTTTGAGCGCGTAAATTTTAAAATTTAACCCGCGCAAGCCCTCTATTCGCCGAAAAGTCGCCAAAACTCGGGCGCAAATTTCGTCGGCGTAAATTCTATGATCTCGTATTTTGCGACGCCGTTTTGGAAGAACGGATCTTGCGCGATGATCTCATCAAGCTCCGCGCGGTCTTTGGCGTTGATTAAGATGATGCCGCCGGTGCGAGGGACTTTGCGCCCCGAGCAGATAAATTTATTTGCCGCATAAAATCGGTCTAAAAACGCGTTGTGCTCGTTGATGAAGCGATCGATTTCGCTAATTTCTTTAACGTAGGTGAGGTTTGCAATAAACATTTTGATCCTTTGTGAGATTTGAAGCGCGATTTTAGCATAAAATTCCAACGGATAAAATTCCCGCTGGAATTTTCGCGCGCTACGTTATAAAAAATATCGGCGACATTCCGATTATCGCGCAGCCAAGCGCTGCGTAGCGAAGCTTTATCGCAGCAAGCGCGCAGATGTTTGCAAGTGCGAAAAGAAGCGGCGGAATTTGTGCCTGAAAGCTCGGCAGAGCAAAGTTTAAAAACGCAAGCAGCGGCGTATCGAGCGCGCCGCCAAGCCCGAATAGATGCAAAAATATGCTTAGCGGATAAAAGATCACGAACACGTATCCTAGCGGCATGACGCTAAGCTGCTGCAGCGAAGTGGTCGGGAAGAAATAATAGACCTCTACGTTCATGCTGAGCCAAACGTAGAGGTTAAAAAGTATGACGTTCTGCCAGAGCTTAAATTTGGGCGCGAAGTGGTGCAGGTAGAGGAAAATATACAGCACGCCGAGGCAGGAGAAGTAAAATCCGATCGAAAAAGCTAGGTGCGGGAAAAATGCAAGCAGAAGCACGATCGTTAGGAAGAGGTTCGTAAATTTAAGTACGTAGAAATTTCGCATCGCGAGGTAAAACCCCACGCAGCACATCGCAAGCGAGCGCAGAAAGCTCGGCGTAAAATCAAGCACGAAGAGATATCCGCTCATCAGCACGATCACAAAGACGCTAAGATCGCGCCTCGCGCTGCGGTACGGAAAGTAGCGATCCTGAAAATAGCGGTAGATCGGCATTGCAAGCAGAAAGACCGTGCTAAAGATAATGCCCAGATGAAAGCCGCTGATCGAGATGATGTGCGCTATGCCCCAGTTCGTCACGCTAGCGCGCAGCGGTTTTGAAATTTCGGTCGCAAAATACAGCGCGGAGTAAAGATCCGCCGTCATCTCATCTTCGTGTTGGGCGCGAACGAAGCTTATCGCGCGCCATTTTGCCCCAGAAGGTGCGGTCTCAGCTGAAATTTTAAAATTTGGCGCGTAAAAGCGCTGCTTTAAAAAATCCAAAAATTTTACGTTTTTGGTTACGATGCCGATATTTACGCGCGCGAAGCGGTGAAATTCCCGCCCGAGCCCGGTAGTCGTGTAGAGGGTGAAATCCGCCGTTTTGAGCTTTAGCACCGTGTAGGTGCGGCCGCGCTCGTTGGTTTTGGCGTAGGCGTTTAGAATTTGCGCGTCGTAAAAAGCGTAGTTTTTCGCGCGAAATTCTCTGAATTCATAAAATTTAAGACCTAAATTTAGCGATAAAATTCCAAGCAAAATGAGCAGAAAGTATAAAATTTCACGTTTGCGATAAAAGAGTTGAAGCTTCACGGGTCGGGATCTGAGCGGTATTTAAGTTCGTGCGACGGAATTTTAAAAGCTCGCGCGCGGCAAAATTCTAAAATTCCAAGGCTCTATGCCGCACCGTCTCGTAAAAACCGGGCGGCGCGGCATAAATTTGGTCTTAGCACGAATAATTCGTAGCAAACTCAAACGGCGTAGGGCGCGCCTCGTAAGGCCAAACCTGCGTTTCAAATTTAAAATGCTGATAGGTCTCGATAAAAAGCTCGCTCATTATCGGGCGCAGATACTCGTTGTCGCGGATCACCGCCTCTAGGCTGCCGCGAAGCGTGTGCGGAAGCTGTTCGATGCCGCGCTCGCGGATCTCGTCTAGGTGCAGTTTGAATAAATTCTCATCCATCGGCCCCACCGGCTCGGTTTTGTTTTTGATGCCGTCGATTCCCGCCATCAGCATCGCCGCGAACGCCAAATACGGGCACGCCGTGCTATCGGGGAAGCGCATCTCTGCACGCACGGAGTTCTCGCCGCTGCCGTAAGGGATACGGATCGAAGCGGAGCGGTTTTGGCTCGAATAAGTTAGAATGGACGGCGCCTCAAAGCCCGGGATCAGGCGCTTGTAGCTGTTGGTACTCGGGTTCGTAAACGCCGCGACGCTGCGCGCATGCTTTAGCACGCCGCCGATGTACCACCTCGCCGCGTCGCTTAAATTTGCGTAGTTGCCCTTTTTGTAAAAGATATTTTTGCCCTTTTTCCAGATCGATTGGTGCACGTGCATTCCGCTGCCGTTATCGCCGTAGAGCGGCTTTGGCATAAAGGTCGCGGTCTTGCCGTTTAGGTGCGCGACCATCTTTACGACGTATTTGTATTTTTGCACATTGTCGGCGGCTTCGACGAGGGTGCCGTATTTAACGCCGATCTCACCCTGTCCTTGCGCTACTTCGTGGTGGCAGATGAAGGTCTCAAGCCCGATCTGCTCAAGTACCTTTAGCATCTCGGCGCGCAGATCGACCATCGAATCGACGGGCTGGACGGGGAAGTAGCCGCCCTTTACGCCCGGGCGGTGACCGCTATTAAAGCCGTCTTTGTAGTTTTTGCCGCTGTTCCAATGCCCCTCTTCGGTATCCACCTTAAACATCGCGCAGTTCATATCGTCGATGATCTTTACGTCGTCGAAAACGAAAAACTCATTCTCCGGTCCGAAGTAGCAGGTATCTCCAAGACCCGTGGTTTGCAGAAACTGCTCGGCTTTTTTAGCGATAGAGCGCGGGCATTTTTCGTAAAGCTCGTTTTTGTAGATGTCGTAAACGTCGCAGATGACGATGATCGTCACGTCAGCGGTGAATGGATCCAAAAACGCCGTTTGCACGTCGGGCTTTAGCATCATATCGGATTTATCGATCGGCTGCCACGCCGCTACCGAGCTCGCGTCGAACGGAATTCCGTCGGCGAAGTCCTTCGGCAGGCGCTTGTAGTTGTAAGCGACGTGGTGCCAGGTACCCTTTAGATCGGTAAATCTAAAATCCACGAACTCGACCTCGTTTTCATCGCAAAATTTAAAAAATTCCTTCACGTCATTAACAAATTTTCCCATATTTTTCCTTTTTTCCGCCCGTATTCGGGCTAAATTTAACAACGGATTTTAACATTATTTAGTTGAAATTCGACTTTATCTGCGCCGTTTTGCGCGCCGCGATTTTTAAAATTTTGCACCGCCGAAAATTTTAAAATTTCTCGCCGCCGCGCCTTTTTAAATTTAAAGTCGGCCGCCGTAAATTTACGCCAGACTTACAAACTGCCGCTCGCGATTTTTGAAAACGGCGATCCGCTCGTAGCCGAACTCGCGCGCTTTGGCGTAAATTTTATCGTAATTTAGCGCCACTTGAGCTACCGAGTGCGCGTCCGAGCTAAGCGTGATCGGCACGTCCGCATCCGCGAGCATCTGCAAGAGCGCGTCGCTTGGATAAATTTCATTCGCGGGCTTGCGAAGCCCCGCGGAGTTTAGCTCCACGACGATGCCGCTTTTTTTGATCGCGTTTATCGCGCCGCCCGCTAAAACTCTGATATCTTTTTTCGGAGTAAATTTAAAAATTTTAATCAGATCCATGTGCCCTAAAATGTCGAATTTGCCGCTTTTGCACAGCGCGCAGATCAGCGCAAAGTATTCGCGATAAACGTCGTCTATTTCGCGCCCGCTCCACTGATCTAAAAATTCCTCGTTATCAAAGCCCCAGTTGTTTAAAAAATGCACCGAGCCGATGAGATAATCAACCTCGCGCGCGAAAATCCGCTCATCCATTAGCTCCCGTTTCGTCATAAAATCGACCTCGTATCCCAGCCGCACGTCGATCCGCTCGCTAAACTCATCTCGCAGATCCCTAATCATCCGCTCGTAAAGCTCCATCTGCTCGAAGCTCATTCGGTATTTTTGATCGAAGTTCATCGGCGCGTGATCCGCAAAGCCGAAAATTTCTATGCCTCGTGCGATCGCCGCTTCCAAATACTGTCGCGGCTCGCCGTTAGCGTGGTTGCAAAGATAGGTGTGGTTGTGTAGATCGGCTCGCATCAACTGCTCCTTAAATAAAATTTTGGCTAAATTGTAGTAAAATCGCGCTTAAAAAATCACTAGGAATGTATTTGAAAAAACCCGAACTCTTAGCTCCTGCTGGGAATTTAACGAAACTAAAAATCGCCCTGGCTTACGGCGCGGACGCCGTGTATGCAAGCACGGGCTCATTTTCGCTGCGCCAGCGAAGCGCGAAGGAATTTAGCAAGGAAAGCTTCGCGCAGGGCGTCGCGTACGCGCACGAGCGCGGTAAGAAGCTATATGCGACCGTAAACGGCTTTGCGACCAACGGCCAGCTAGGAAACATCGAAAGGCATTTGGAATTTCTTCGCGATTTGCGCGTGGATGGAATTTTAATCGCCACTTTAGGCGTCGCAAACCTTGCGCGAGCCGTAGCGCCTGAGATTCCGATCCACGTCTCCACCCAAGCTAACGTGCTAAATTATCTGGATGCGCAGGTTTGGGCGGAGTTGGGCGCCGTTCGCATCGTCGCGGCGCGTGAGATGACGCTCAAAGACGCCGTGGAGATCAAGGATAAAATTCCAAATCTGCAGATCGAAATTTTCGTGCACGGCTCGATGTGTTTCGCATATAGCGGACGCTGTCTTGTTAGCGCGGTGCAAAGCGGGCGCTTCAGCAACCGCGGAAGCTGCGCGAACGACTGTAGATTTAACTACGAGCTTTATGCGAAAAATCCCGAAACCAGCGCGCTTTTCCGCTTGCAAGAGCGCGAAGGGGAGGGCACTTTCGTAATGAATGCGAAGGATCTTAGCCTCATTTCGCACGTGCAAAAGATCATGCAAACGGGCGCGATCGACAGCTTCAAAATCGAAGGGCGCACCAAGAGCGAATACTACGTCGCATGCGCCACGAATGCCTACCGCGCGGCGATCGACGATGCCGCGAGCGATAAATTTGAGGCCCGTGTTTACGAGCGCGAGATTGCGACGCTTAAAAACCGCGGCTTTAGCGACGGATATTTGATAAAGCGCCCGTACGAGCGAGAGGATACGCAAAATTTAGACCGCAGCATCGAGCTTGGCACGCATCAGGTCTGCGCGATCTCGCAGGACGGCGAGTTTATAAGCGTCAAAGATAAAATTTTGCCAGGCGTTTCGTATGAAATTTTCGCTCCGCGCGGCTTTGAAATTTGCGCTTGCGATAATGAGATCGGCGAAATTTTTGAGCTTGACGGCAAGCCGTATTTAAAATTTAAGAGGCTGCAAAGCCGCAGCGGTAAGGAATTTGGCGAGATTCACAGCGGCAATCTAAATGAGATTAAGCTGCCCGCGAAGCTCGCGGAGTTTTGCTTTTTAAGAAAGGAGATGGAATGAAATTTGTTTCTATAATAATGGGCTCAAAGAGCGATTACGAGGTCGTTTACGAGGCGGCTAAAATTTTAAACGAATTCGGCGCGCCGTACGAGATGATCGTATCTTCGGCACACCGAAGCCCCGCCCGCACGGCTAAATACGTCGCGGACGCCGAGAAAAAGGGCGCGCAGGTTTTCATCTGCGCGGCGGGCATGGCGGCGCATCTTGCGGGCGCGGTCGCTGCGAATACGACCAAGCCGGTGCTGGGCGTCCCGCTCGGCGGCAGCGCGCTTAGCGGCGTAGATGCGCTGTATTCGACCGTGCAGATGCCTGCGGGTATCCCCGTCGCGACGCTTGCGATCGGCAAGGCGGGTGCAAAAAACGCGGCGTATCTGGCGGTGCAAATTTTAGCTTTAAGCGACGAGGTGCTAAGCTCGAAGCTAAAGGCGGATCGCGCCGCAAAAGCGGAGGCGCTAAAAAAGGACTCCGAGCAGATTGAAGTGCTGCTTGAGGGCTAGGCTTTGAAAATTTTAAAATTGCGCGAGAGCTTTGAAATTTGCGGCTTAAAGACTCGCACGAATAACGCGGATGAGATTAGCGGGCGAGGGGCGATCGCAAATTTGTGGGGCGAGTTTTTAAAATTTAACGCTAGCAGAAGCAGCGCTGCGAAAAGTGAAATTTACGCCGCATATTACGACTACGAAAACGGCGCACAGGGCGAATACTCCGTGCTAATAGGTACTTGCTCGAAGGAACAGCACCATAAAGAAAGCCACGACGAAGCTTGCAAATCCGCAAATCAGTGCTGTAAAAATGAGCACGATGAAACCTGCGATAAATTACGTATCGAAGCGGGCGATTACGCGGTTTTTGATTTTGCGAACGAGCCTACGAGAACTGGCGAATGCTCGGCTGAAATTTGGAAATTTTTTGAAAGTTCGAAGCTTCAAAGAGCCTTTAAAATAGACTTTGAAAAGCACTCGGAAGATAAAATTGAAATTTACATATCGATAAAAGGATAAAAATGACGTTTTCACAGATTATTTTGACGCTTCAAAACTACTGGCACGAGCAGGGCTGCTTGCTCGTTCAGCCCTACGATATGCCCGCGGGCGCGGGCACCTATCATCAGGCCACCTTTTTGCGCAGTCTAGGAAGCAAACCTTGGCGCGCGGCATACGTAGCACCCTCGCGTCGCCCCACAGACGGGCGCTACGGCGAAAACCCAAATCGCTTGGGCGCGTATTATCAGTTTCAGGTGATCTTAAAACCGAGCCCGGATAATATCCAAGAGCTCTATCTAAAAAGCCTAGAGAAGCTCGGGCTAGATCTTAAAAGCCACGATATACGCTTCGTAGAAGACAACTGGGAGAGCCCGACGCTAGGGGCCTGGGGGCTTGGCTGGGAGGTTTGGCTAGACGGCATGGAGGTGACGCAGTTTACATATTTTCAGCAGGTAGGCGGCATCACGTGCGAGCTCATAAGCGGCGAGATCACCTACGGGCTTGAGCGCTTGGCGATGTATCTGCAAAACAAAGACGACGTTTACGACATCGTCTGGGACGATAAGGCGGGGCTAGTAACCTACGGCGACGTGCATAAAAGGGGCGAATTTGAGTTTAGCAAATACAACTTCGAGCTCGCGGACACCGCGATGCTTTTTAATCAGTTTGAAAACTGCTTCGGCGAGTGCAAAAGCATCCTAAAGCACGGCCTGGCGCTTCCTGCGTATGATTACTGCATGCTTGCGGCGCACACGTTCAACGTCCTTGACGCGCGCGGAGCGATCTCGGTCACGCAGAGGCAGGATTATATTTTAAAGATCCGCGATCTTGCCAAAAACTGTGCGCTTTGCTATGCAGATCCGAAAAAATATGTCGCGGAGCTGGACACCGCGGCGTACAGCGATAAAAAAAGCGGCAAAGACGGCGGCGCAGCAAATGAGAGGGAAAAGAGCGAGAAGTGCGGCGTTAAAGGGGCTGTCCCGGCGCCCGCAAACTCGGCAGGCGCAAATTTAAAAAACGCCCACGGCAAGAAAAACACCGCGGACAAAGCGGATAAAAGCAAAAAGTGAAATTTATGAAAACGGGCGAAATTTATGAAATTTTAAACGCCGCCGCGCCCTTTTGCGACGCAGAGGCGTGGGATAATAGCGGGCTAATGCTCGGAAACTTGGATGATGAAATTTCAAAAATCTATCTAAGCCTCGACGCTACTAGCGAGCTGGTACGCGAGGCTGAGGCGGGCTCGCTTTTCGTGGTGCACCACCCGCTGATTTTCAGCCCGCTAAAATCGCTCGATCCGCGGCTATATCCTGCAAATTTGATCTATGAGATGATCCGCAAAAACATCTCTCTCATCGCGATGCACACGAACTTTGACAAGCACGTTTTAAACGGATTCGTAGCGCGCGAAATTTTAAAATTTGAAATTACGGATGAGCGGGAATTTTTGGTTTTCATGCGCGCGGATTTGAGCTTTGAGCAGCTGTGCGCACAGATAAAGCGCAAGCTTGGCATCGAGCATCTGCGCGCCGTAAAGACGAAAAATTTTATCCAAAATATCGCGCTTTGCACCGGCAGCGGAAGCGAACTAAATCAAAGCTTGGGCGTGGATTGCTTCATCACGGGCGATATAAAATATCACGCGGCGCTTCAAAATTTAGAAAACGGCGTGAGTTTAATTGATATAAATCATTTTGAAAGTGAGCGCTATTTTGGGCGCGCGCTCGCACCTTTCTTGCAAAAAAGCGAAATTGAAGTTATAATAAGCGAGCAAAAAAATCCATTTACGTATTATTAAAGGAAAAAGATGAACAAATATTTAAGCCAATTGGTAGAGCTTTGCGAATTCGATAAGCAGCTGGACGGATTTAAGCCTAAAATCGAGGCCGCACAGGAGAAGCTGAGTAAAAAAAGCACTGAAATAAACGGCGCAAAAGAACAGATCGAAACTCTAAATGCGGAGATCGCCGAGCTAAAATCTCAAATTTTACAAGCAAACGCGCAACTTAGCGCATTTTCGTCCAAACTAAAAAGCACGGGTAAAAAAAGCGGCGCGGCAAAGACCGAAAAGGAGATCAAGGCCCTTAGCGTCGAAGAGGACATCGCAAAAGAGCAACTCGAGGCCACAAACGAGGAGATCGAAAGGCTGGAAAAGATCGTAGCCGCAAAGGAAGCGCTCGTAAAAGAGCAGAGCGAAAAGCAAGAGGCGTTTGAAGCCGAGCTAAAAAGCTTGCAGGAGCAGGTAAGCGCCGAGATGGGCGAGGTCGAGGTCGCTCGCGGCGCGATCTACGCCAAGCGCGATAAGCTAATGCAGGCGATGAACCCAAAAACCGTCTCATTCTACGAAAAGATCCGCAAATGGGCGGGCAACACGGCGGTCTCGCCGGTGCGCAAACAGGCCTGCTACGGCTGCTTTATGCGCATAAGCGACAAGACCTATTCCGCGGTCATCAAAAGCGACGACATCGTAACCTGCCCGTATTGCGGCAGAATTTTATATAAAGAAGCCGAGTGATCTACACCGCCTTGGCGTTTTTGGCGTGGCTTGCAGCTGCGCCTTTTATTTTTATCCTAAGCTTTAAAAAAAAATACCGCACGAGCCTGAAGGCGCGATTTTTTCTATACAAAAACCCTAAATTTAGCCCCGCTGCGGTGCATTTTCACGCTTGCAGCTTGGGCGAGGTAAACGCTCTTGCGCCCCTAATTTCTAAATTTGAGAGCGTCGCGCTTAGCACGACCACGCAGACGGGCTTTAATGCGGCGCGCTCTCTCACGCCGAACTCTCGCTACCTGCCGTTTGAAAACTGGCTTCCGTTTTGGCTTACGGGCAGCCGCGTGCTGGTGATTTTTGAAGCGGAGCTGTGGCTAAATTTGATCCGTTCCGCTAAATCGCGCGGAAGCTACGTGATCCTGCTAAACGCGCGCATAAGCGATCGCTCGTACGCGAGCTATCTGCGCTTTAAGCTTTATTATCGCAAAGTGTTTGAAAATATCGATCTGGTGCTTGCGCAAAGCGAGCTTGATGCGGCGCGGCTGCGGGAGCTCGGCGCAAAAAATATAAAGGTCGCTGGCAACGTGAAAAGCGCGAATATCGCCGTTGCGACGAAGGACTATTCCGCCGCGTCCGCAAATAGCTTCGTGCTTACGATCTCAAACACCCACGAGGGTGAAGAGGAGCTTATTTTATCGAATTTAAACGATTTTATAAAATTTTGCAGCTCGCAAAATATGCCCGAAAAATACCAGCGCGCAGCGAGTATCCGCGGCGAGACGGACTTGCCTGCGGCCGAGCTTCACAGCGAGACGGGCTCGACCGAAGCACTAAATTTAAACGCAACTTCTTTGGATGCGGCGAGCTTAAGCGACGCTTCGTCCGCCGCGCCGAATACGACGCCTTTAAACGGCGCGTCTTTAAATTCTGTCGCACCGAATACGGTGGCTTCGACTGCCGCGCCGCAAAAGCTAAAAATTATCCTGGCGCCGAGGCATCCGGAGCGCTTCGAAAAGGTACGTGAAATTTGCAAGGCTTGGGCGCATGAGCACGAGCTTAGCTTTGAGAGATTTAGCGACGGCGCAGGGCTTGAAAGCGATTTTATCTTGCTCGATGCCTTCGGCGAGCTAGCGAACTTTTATAAAATTTCAAACGTCGTGATCTTGGGCGGCAGTTTTTTGCGCAATATCGGCGGACATAGCCCGATCGAGGCGGCGAGCTTCGGTGTGCCGATCATCAGCGGGCGATTTTTTCATAATCAAAAGGCGCTGTACGCGCTCGTACAAAATATTGCCCTGTGCGAGGCGAACGAAATTTCAAACGCTTTAAAAGAGCCGCTAAAGGGCACGCGGATAGATAAAATTTGCGATCTGCAAGAGATAGAAAATTTAATCAAGGAAAGAATTTAATGCAAGAAAAAGCCTACAAACTGCTGGCGGCGCAGGAAAATATCTCGCACAATGAAGCTAAAGCTCTCATCGACGCGGGGCTTGTGAGCGCGCGCGGCGCAAAGATCGCTCTAGCGCGCGAGATGCTCGGCGAAAATACTAAATTTAGCGTGATGAAGCCCGCAAAACCCGCGATCATTTACGAGGATGAGAACGTTTTGGCGGTCAATAAGCCGCCCTTTATGAGCAGCGAAAATTTGGAAAAAATCTATAAATTCGGCCTTCTAAACCGCCTGGATAAGGAGACTAGCGGCGTCGTGCTGCTGTATAAAAACGAGGAATTTCGCGAAGCGGCGATTGCGGAGTTTAAAAATTTGCGCGTGAAGAAAAGCTACATCGCGATCGTAAAAGGGATCGTGAGCGAAGAGATGAAATTTAACGAGCCGATTTTGACGATAAAGACCCGAAGCGGCGCGTTTTCTAAAATTTCGTCAAACGGCAAGAGCGCATTTAGCGAGGTTTATCCGCTTATGGTAAGCGGTAAAAAATCGCTCGTAAAGGTGCGGATCGAGACTGGCAGGACGCATCAGATCCGCGTGCATCTGGCAAATGCGGGATTCGGCGTAATAGGCGATGAAAAATACGCTAAAAGCCGTGCGAAGCGGATGTTTCTGCACTCATATGAGACCGAAATTTTGGGGCTAAAATTTAAAGCTCCGCCGGGTAAAAGCTTCAACGAATTCGGCTTTGAAATTCCTAAAGAGCTCTGATATTCAATGGCTTTTAAGTTAATTTTAGGTAACATCGCAAGTTTAAAAATTTTATAAGGGATCAAAGTGTTTGAGATCATAAGCGAGTCGTTTAAAAACGCGGTCAATAAATTAAAAACAATCGATGACGAAAAAGCTTTAAAAAACGCCTTGGAGACGCTAAAAAAGGCGCTTTTAAAGGCCGACGTGCACCACAAAGTCGTAAAGGATTTTTTGGCGCTTGTCGAAGCCGATCTTCGTATCGGTACGATAGGACAGAAGCCGTTTTTGCAGTCCATCAAGACAAATTTGACTAAAATTTTAACGGCGCCTAGAGGCAGCAGCCAGGGATTTGTATTCGCTAGCACGCCTCCTACGGTAGCTTTGATGACGGGACTTCAAGGAAGCGGAAAATCTACAAGCACGATAAAACTCGCGAACTATCTGAAACTTCGTAAAAAAAAGGTCTTGGTCGCAGCGTGCGACTTGCAGCGCCTAGCCGCGGTCGAGCAGCTCCGTCAGCTGTGCGAGGCGAATGAGATCGAGCTGTTTTTCATCGAGGGCGAGAGCGATCCGCTAAAGGTTGCCGAAAAAGCGCTAAGCAAGGCTAAAAGCGGGCTTTATGACGTACTGCTCGTAGATACGGCGGGACGTCTTGCGATTGATGAGGCGCTGATGGCGCAGCTTGCGGAGATGAAAAAAACTCTAAATCCGCATGAAATTTTTTACGTGGCGGACGCTATGAGCGGTCAAGACGGCATTAAAACGGCCGCTAAATTTGATGAAATTTTAGGCCTTACGGGCGTGATCTTAAGCAAATTTGACGCAGATACCAAAGGCGGCGTAGCTCTTGGTATCGCGCAGCAGCTGGGCATCCCGCTTCGCTTTATCGGAACCGGCGAGAAGGTGGCCGATCTGGAGGGCTTTATACCCGATAGAATCACCGGCCGGATTATGGGCGAGGGCGATTTAGCGACGCTGGCCGAGAAAACAAGCGCCGTTTTTGACGAAAGAGAAGCTAAAGCTTTGAACAAAAAGATCAAAAAGGGCGAGTTTAATTTCAACGATTTCGTAAATCAGCTCGAAAGCGTGAAAAAGCTCGGCAATATGAAAAATTTAATCGGCATGATCCCGGGACTTTCCGGCATGGCGAATAAGATAAAAGATATCGATTTGGAAAACTCAAAAGAGATACTTCATATCAAAGCGATGATCAGCTCTATGACGCCGAAAGAGCGCGAAAACCCCGATCTGCTAAATAATTCGCGCAAGCGCAGACTTGCTGCTGGCGCAGGGCTTTCGCAGGTGGAAGTAAACCGCTTCTTAAAGCAGTTTGCGGGCGCTTCGAAGCTTGCGAAAAAATTTTCGGGCAAGGGCGGCATGCAGGGGCTTGCCTCAATCGCTCAAAGGCAAAATTTACCGAGATAGCCTCTCGGTAGAGTTTGCAGATGTTTAAGTTTTAGCCATCTGCAAGTTCTAAAACTTACAAAAATTTAAGGAGAAAAAATGGCAACAGTTGTTAGGCTTACAAGAATCGGAAGAAAGAAGCAGCCTTTTTACCGCATCGTGGTAACAGATAGCAGGAAAAGACGCGACGGCGGCTTTATCGAGACGATCGGCTTTTATAACCCGTTAAAACAGAGCGATAATATCAAATTTGACGCGGAGCGTTTGGCATATTGGAAGAGCGTAGGCGCGAAGTTAAGCGATAGGGTCGCTCAAATCACAAGCAAATAAAATGGTAGAAAATTTTATAAAAGAATACGCAAAGTTGATCGCCGACTATCCGCAGTCCGTCTCTACGCAAAAGCGGGTCGGTGAGAACTTTACCGAGATCATCGTCTATGCCGACAAGGCCGATACCGGCAAACTCATCGGCAAGGACGGCAAAATGATAAACGCCATAAAGACCGTTATCATCGGCTATAAAGCAAAAGATCCGATCAATTATAAAATTACCGTCAAAGCCAAAGATGCCTGATGATCTTTTAGAGGTCGCGAAGCTCGGTCGGACTATCGGTCTAAAGGGCGCGGTTAAAATTTTTGATCGCAGCGACTTCCCCTCTCAGTTTAAAAAAGGCGCCAAATTTTATCTGCGAAACGGCGAAATTTTAGAAATTCTATCCTTTAGCGGCGCAAATTCTAGCGCTATTTTTAAAAATTACGAAAGCGTAGAAACGGCGGCAAATTTAACTAACCAAATCCTTTACCGAAGCAAAGAGGACACGCGGAAATTTTGCAAATTGCAAAAGGGCGAGTTCTTTTACTTCGATATCATCGGGCTTGAAATTTACGAAGACGGCGCGGTTTTGGGGCGCGTAAGGGACATATCGCAGATCGGAAGCGGCTATCTTTTTGAGGTAGAAACGGATGAAAGCTTAATCTCGCAGGCTTTGCCGAAAGAATTTTTCATCCCCTACGTGGATGCCTATGTGAAAGAAATTTCGCTTAGCGAACGTAAAATTTTTACGCAAAATGCGCGCGCGATTTTGGAAAACTCATGAATTTTATCTTCGTTTCGCTGTTTGAAAATCTCATCGCGCCGTATTTTGAGGACTCGATTTTAAAGCGCGCGGTCGATAAGAAAATAATCTCGACGCATTTTTTTAACCCGAGAAATTTCACGGCAAATCGGTATAAAAAGGTAGATGATTATATGATCGGCGGCGGTGCGGGGCTTTTGATCGGCACGGAGCCGCTTGCCGGGGCGATCGAACACGCAAGAGCTAAATTTAAAAACGTCAAGTTTATCTACCTCTCGCCCGTCGGTAAGAAATTTAATCAAAACGACGCCAAGCGCCTAAGCAGTGAAGAGAGCCTATGCTTTATCTGCGGGCGCTATGAGGGGATTGATGAGCGCATAGTCGAAAGATATGTAGATGAAATTTTTTGCATCGGCGATTTCATCCTTACCGGCGGTGAGCTCGGTGCGCTTTGTATGTGTGATGCTATAAGCCGCAACATAAAGGGTGTTTTGGGTAACGAAAGCTCCCTTGTCGAAGAAAGCTTTGAAGGCGGAATTTTAGAGGCGCCCGCATTTACAAAGCCTGATGTTTTTGAAAATTTACCTATAGTTTCAGAGTTTTTAAAGGGTAATCACGCTAAAATGCGCAGCTTAAAAAATCAAATGGCGCTATGCAAAACGAGGTTCTTCCGCCCGGATATGTACCGAAAAATCGCCAGAAATAAAGGAAATTTATGAAAAATAAATATATTCAAGCGTTTGAGGACGCCCAGATCACAAGCAAAAGTGTGCCTGATTTCCGTGCCGGCGACACCTTAAAGGTAGCCATCAGGATTAAAGAGGGCGATAAGAGCAGAATTCAAAATTTTGAAGGTACCTGCATTGCACGCCGCGGAAACGGCGTCAGCGAGACTTTTATCATCCGCAAGATTGGCGCAAATAGCGTCGGCGTGGAGAGAATTTTCCCGATCTACAGCGAGAGTATCGAAAGCATTGAGGTTTTAAGAAAAGGACGCGTTCGCCGCGCGAAGCTATTTTACCTACGCGACAGACGCGGTAAAGCGGCTAAAATCAAAGAGCTTCGAAAATAATCTTTTAAATTTACGCTTCGCAATTCAAAGGGAAGCTCTTTTTATAATGCGCGAGATTTTAAAAAATTTCGCGCAAAATCTACTCGTATTAAATTTAAAATTTTACAACTTTTCCATTAAAATTTTTAATTTTGAATTACCTAAAAATCGCCTTTTTCTATAGAAAAAGATAAAATATATCCTGATTTTATTTGCGTTTAAAAATATTACTATAAAATGCAAATTTTAATTTAGAAAGCTCGCGCTAAATTTGAGAATTCGGCCGAGTAAAATTTATTCAGTAAAGAGCAAGATGTGATTTTTTTAGGCATTGACGTAGGATCAACCACTGTTAAAACGGTAGTTTTAAACGAAAAATATGAAATTTTAAGCAAGAGCTACGAGAGGCATTTAGCAAAGCCCAAGGAGCTGGTGCTGGATAAAATTTTGCAAATCCAAAAAACCTATGCAGGCGAGCAATTCAGCGTCGCCATAGCGGGTTCAGCTGGCATGGGTATCGCCAAAAATTGTAAAATTCCGTTTGTCCAAGAGGTTTTCGCTACCTCGCTCGGCGTCAAGCGGATGTTTCCAAAGACCGATGTCGTCATTGAGCTCGGCGGCGAGGATGCTAAAATTTTATTTCTCACGGGCGGACTTGAAGAGCGTATGAACGGCTCATGCGCGGGCGGTACAGGCGCATTTATCGATCAGATGACCAATCTTTTGCATCTGGATATCACAGAGCTCGACCGTCTAAGCTTTGCAGCTAATAAAATTTACCCGATCGCCTCACGCTGCGGCGTGTTCGCCAAAAGCGACATTCAGCCGTTATTAAATCAGGGCGTTAGAAAAGAGGATATTTGCGCTAGTATCTACGCTGCGGTCGTCGAGCAGACGATCTCGGGGCTTGCTCAGGGGCGCGAGGTTAAGGGCAATATCCTGTTTCTAGGCGGTCCGTTGTTTTTCCTAAAAGGCCTTCAGGCGCGCTTTAAAGAGGTGCTAAAACTCACCGACGAAACCGCGACCTTCCCCGACATCGCGCCTTATTTCGTGGCTTACGGCAGCGCGCTGTACGCAAAGGATACGGGCGAGACTCTAAATTTAGAGGAAACGATCGCGCTTTTGAAAAAGGAGCCCGACAGAACCGCGCTGGAAGCCGAGCCGCCGCTTTTCAAAGACAGAGCGGAATTTGACGAGTTCACCGCTCGCCATGCCCGCGCGAGCGTGCCTAAGGTGGATATCCACACCTACAGTGGAGATGCATATTTGGGCGTGGATTGCGGCAGTACTACGATCAAGGTCGTGTTGATGGGCGCAAACTATGAGCTGCTGTATAAATTTTACTCCTCCAATAAAGGCGATCCGGTCGACATCCTGCTGCCGCGTCTTAAGGAGTTATACGATCTTTGCGAAGGCCGCATCAAAATCAAGGGTAGCGGTGTTACCGGCTACGGCGAGGATCTCATTAAAACCGCCTTTCGCTTCGATTACGGTATCGTCGAGACGATCGCGCATTATAGCGCTGCGCGCCACTTCAATCCAAAGGTCGATTTCATCATCGACATCGGCGGGCAGGACATCAAGTGTTTCTCTATTAAAGATGGCAATATTGATTCTATCGTGCTAAATGAAGCGTGTAGCTCGGGCTGCGGCTCGTTTTTACAGACCTTTTCAAATTCTTTAGGCTACGACATTAAAGATTTTGCAAGCTTAGCCCTTTTTGCGACCCATCCCGCTAAGCTTGGTAGCCGCTGCACGGTCTTTATGAACTCCTCAGTTAAGCAGGCTCAAAAGGACGGCGCTACGATCGAGGACATCAGCGCGGGCCTTGCTATTAGCGTCATAAAAAATGCGATTTACAAGGTTATCCGCGTGCGAAATGCCGACGATTTGGGTCAAAACATCGTAGTGCAGGGCGGGACATTTTTAAACAACGCCGTGCTGCGCGCGTTTGAAAAAGAGCTCGGCAAGGACGTGATCCGTCTAGATATCAGCGAGCTTATGGGTGCATACGGCGCGGCGCTTTTTGCCAAAAATAACGCAAACGAGCGTACCGATATGATCAGTCGTGCAGAGCTTGAAAATTTCACTCATCGCAGCGAATTTAGCGTCTGCAAGCTCTGTACGAACAAATGCCCGCTTACGATCAGCTACTTCGGCGATACTAAATTCGTCTCGGGAAATAAGTGCGAGCGCGGCGCGGGCAAGGAGATCCGCCACGACATTACGAATTTATTTGAGTTTAAAAACGAGCTTTTGCGAAAATATCGCAAGCCACCGAAGCAGGATGCGCCGCGGGTTGGAATTCCGTTTGTTTTGAATATGTTTGAGATGATCCCATTTTGGAGCGCGTTTTTTGAAAATTTAGGCATGAGCGTCGTGCTGTCGCAAAAGCCGCGAAAAGAGACGCTGTTTTTGGCAAGCCAAAGTATACCGAGCGATACCGTCTGCTACCCGGCTAAAAGCGTGCACGGCCACATCTACGATCTGCTAAATAAGAGCGTCGATTTTATCTTTTATCCGTGTATGAGCTACAGCCTGGATGAAAATATCAGCGAGAACTGCTACAACTGCCCCGTAGTCGCATACTATCCCGAACTGATACGCGCGAACGTAGGTGCGCTGGAGGAGAAAAAATTTCTCTATCCGCACGTGGATCTTAATATGCAAGATTCGTTTTGCAAAACGATGCAGGCTGAGCTTGCGGACGCCGGGTATAAATTTCATTCCGACGCCGTGAAAAACGCCGTCTTGCAAGGCCTTAAGGAGCTGCAAAACTATAAAAATACCGTTTTAATAAAAGGCGAGGAGACCCTAAAAGAGGTACAAAGCAGCGGTGCTAGCGCCGTCGTGCTTGCGGGCCGTCCGTATCATATCGACAAGACGATCAACCACGGCATCGATCGCTATCTAAATTCCTTAGGATTTGTAGTTCTTAGCGAGGATTCGCTGCCTTTGACGCAGGTGCGCACGAAATCGCTAAATCAATGGACCTATCACGCCAGGCTTTATAGCGCGGCGCAGCTAGTTTGCAAATATCCGCGCATGCAGCTGGTGCAGTTAGTCAGCTTCGGCTGTGGGATCGATGCGATCACGGGCGACGAGGTGCGCGACATACTGCGCCAAAACGGTAAAATTTACACTCAACTTAAAATCGACGAGGTTACGAACCTAGGTGCGGTTAATATCCGTCTGCGTAGCCTAAAAGCGACTATGATAGAGCGCGAAAGGCAAGGCGCGCAACAAGAAGCAAGAAAGGATGCGCGCTAATGTTTGCTAAATTTACGAAAGATATGAAAGCGACCCACACGATATTGATCCCCACGATGATCGATCCGCATTTTCGCTTTATGCAAGGCGTGCTGCGCGACGAGGGCTATAAGAGCGTCTTGCTCGGCGAAAATCGTCAAAATATCGTCGAGGAGGGGCTTCGTAGCGTGCATAACGATATGTGCTACCCCGCGCTGCTCGTCATCGGGCAGTTTATCGACGCGCTAAAAAGCGGCGAGTTCGATACGCACAAGGTGGCGCTTCTCATTAGCCAAACGGGCGGCGGCTGCAGAGCGAGCAACTACATAAATTTGCTTCGCAAAGCGCTTGAGGACAGCGGCTTTAGTTACGTCCCCGCGATTTCGTTAAATTTCGGCTCGCTAGATGAGAATGAATTTAGCCTCGGCAAAAAATCGCTTCTAAAGCTCTTTGCCGCGATATTTTACGGCGATTTGATGATGGGGCTATATAATCAGTGCAAGCCCTACGAAAAGATCAAAAACCAAACGAATGAAATTTACGAACTCTGCGCCGAGCGGATCAAAAATTTGACCGATCAAAGATCGTTTTTCAATCTCAAGAAAAATTTCAAATTTATCCTCTCGCAGTTCGCTAAAATCGAGCGCGACGATAAGCCGCGAGTGAAGGTAGGCATCGTGGGCGAAATTTATCTTAAATATTCGCCCATCGGCAACAACGGCCTAAACGCCTATCTCATCCGCGAAAACGCGGAGCCCGTAAATACGGGGCTGATGGACTTCGTGCTTACCTGCATCTACGATGCGGTCTACGACAAGCAGCTCTACGGCAAGGGTGGCGTGGCGTATTACGGCTCGCTTGCGGTCGCTAAAGTAGTGGAATTTTTCCAGCGCATGATGATTAAGCAGATGAAGCGCTTCGGCTTTCGCGCGCCGAGCCCATTTAGCGAGGTTCGCGCCGCCGCCGACGGCTACATCGGTCACGGCGTGAAGATGGGCGAGGGTTGGCTGCTGACGGCGGAGATGGTCGAGTTTATGCGCCACGGCATACAAAACGTCGTGTGCGCGCAGCCCTTCGGCTGCCTGCCAAACCACATCATCGCGCGCGGAATGATCCGAAAGATCAAACAGAACTACCCGCAAGCAAACATCGCCGCTATCGACTACGACCCGGGCGCAAGCGCAGTAAATCAGGAAAACCGCATAAAGCTGATGCTTGCTAACGCAAATCGAAAGTAGCGCGCCGCATATCAAAAAGGGCTTTGGAATTTTAAATTCTAAAGCCTGTCGTAAAATTTTAAAATTTAAAAGCAAGCTCGCGATGACGGTTAAATTTTTGACGCACAAATGGCTCGCTTCCTTTCGCGAAATTTCCTCGAGATTTTAAAATTTTAAATCTCGATAGCGCTCTTGTGCTTCTTTTACCTCTTCCGCGCATTCCGGCTTCAGTTCTTGTGAAATCTCATCGGAATTTCATAAAAGTCCGCGCGAAATTCTACGCGTCGCCGTCGCGAAATTTCGCGCAGAATCCCATTTTGCCACGTCATAAAATTCCACTCTCATTAAGGCAAAATTTAATACAATCCGTCTTTAAATTTTACGAAGGAAGTTTATGAAATTTTGGATTTGCGGCGTGGTTTTGGCACTATGCTGTGGAGTTTTTAGCGGATGCGCGAGTAAGAATTTGCCGGGCTACATGCAAGGGCGCGAGCATATCATCGCTATGAGCGCGGCGTCCGGCGGTCAGCTGCGTATGAGTGGTGAGATTTACGATTATGTATTTGATGCGAATCTTAGCGCCGTGCGCGCCAAGGTCGCAAGTCTGGCGTCGCTGAATAAAGACGCGATAAGGCGCAACGTAAGCATGCTCACGATCGACAGATATAACGAGGGTAGCGATGCTGCGTATATCCAGCATGAAATCGAGCTTGTAAAATACGATCTACCGCTATCCGTGCAGGCTAAGCTGATGGACGACCCAGAGCAGCTGGAGCCCGCGTATAGTTCTACGTTTCGCTACTCTTATCTGATCGAAGGCAAATATTTTAAGCGCTTAAAAGATCACGACGAGCTGCGCAGATCGCACCGCCTAAGCGTGCCGATCGAGTATCCCGCGCGTATAGCGGTCGATAGCGGGATCAAAAGCGAGCGCGATGCGAAAATGGATACCGATATACAAGGACTCATCGTAATGCCGCTAATGATGCCGGTGCTGCTTTTAGGCAGTATCCTAGACGGCTAAAATCGATTGAATCACGGAAGTGAAATTTTATTGATTTAAATTCTAAAATAGTGGCGGACAGAGAGGGATTTGAACCCTCGAGCCCCGGTTAGAAGCTGCACCCTTAGCAGGGGTGTGGTTTCGGCCACTCACCCATCTGTCCACAAAAAGAAATTGCATTATACATAACTAATCTAATAATGGGCTTAAATTAGCTCAGCTCGCAGAATTTATCACCACTCGGATATTTTGAGCTGACGGCACAAAGAGATATAACGAGTCAAAAGGCGCTATGAAAAGAATTCATATTTATCATAGTAAAATTTTAAGTATAAATTCGCTTGCCTTGCAAATTCTAAAATTTTTGAAGCTTAATTCCAAAGTTTACTATAACTTTACGTTAAAATCCTCTTTAAATTTATGGTGGTCCAGTAAAATCTGGCGCAGATTCTGCACATAAATTCCGATCCTTAAATTTTCTACCTTCGTCATCGCACGAAATTTAAGCTAAGATTAATGGGGGGGTATAATCTTCAAATACATTTTTTAAAAGGATTTACCGTGTCGTCTAACGCTAAAAGGTTGATGGGTATTATTATTGCACTTGTGGCTGCTTTTTTTGGAGCTGGTTTTTATATGAATAGCATCGATACGCTAGCCTCCCTGTTTGGAAATTTTTATAATCCATCTTTTGTTGTAGATTTTCTCGCTTTTGAGAAAGGAGTAGATCAACTTAAAATTACCTATGTAATCGCATTCGTGATTATATTTGTAGTGCTAGCTATTTTGATTGATAAATTTATGATTAACTCGAAAGATTCTAAAAAATAACGTCGCCAAATTTTTAAAGCAGGCGCGACGATGAGGTTAAAATTGTAAACGATCTCGTTACGCTTTTAAATTTAATTTTAAAATCTGCGTTTTTTTTGCAGTAAATTTTGTATAAATTCCATATTTAGAAAATTTTAAAATATTCAGAATTTTTAAAATTTCAAATTCAAAAATTTCAAAGTATGGGAATTTTTTAGGCTTTTAAATTCCGAAATTTTGCGAGTTTCAAAGCCTTTAAAATCCCAAGAATTCCAAATGTGCGCGATTTATTCGCCTAGAGCTTTGTCGATGAGCTTGACGTCTTCGCTTGCGCTGCCGTCGATGACTAGGGCTTGATCGCCGCCACTTACGGCGCTTTTTCCGTTAAATTTCGCGCCCACTTCGATGCCGAAGCTTTGCGATAGCACGTCGCCCACGAGTACACCGCCGCCTAGCAGCTCGACGAGCTCGGCTTCTATATTGCCGAAAAATTTGCCGCTGATTACGATATGCTTGGCCCTGATCGAGCCGCGCGCGGTACCATTTTTACCGATGACGACGGTGTTATCGGAGATCACGTCGCCTTCGACATTGCCATCGATATGCAAAATGCACGACAGGTGTAGCTCTCCTTTGATGAGCGTGCCTGACGAGATTATTGTTGTTTGAGCGGTGTTTGCATCGCCTTTATTAAAGATTGCCATGGGACATCTTCCTCCTTAGTAAAAATTTCTTTGTAATTTTTTTCGTTCCAGTTGATGAAATTTAGCGGATCTAGTGGCAGCTGCAAAAATCTAATCTCGTAATGCAGATGGGGGCCGGTGCTAAGCCCGGTGTTGCCGCTAAAAGCGATAAGATCGCCCTTGTTTACAAACTCGCCTACTTTGCGAGTTAAATTTGAATCCAAATGCGCATATCGTGTCGTAAAGCCATAGTTGTGGCGAATCTCGACTAGATTGCCATAGCCAGTAGCGCCAGCGCCGCTGTATTGGATGATGCCGTCTGCAGGCGCGTAGATGGGCGTTTTGGGCGGAGTGCGCAGATCGACGCCCGGGTGAAACTGCTTGCGCTTTAAGATGGGATGGTTGCGCCAGCCAAATTTCTCGCTGAGTTGATGAGTGCGCATTACCCTGCCGTTTGGGATCTGCATAAAAATTTCTTTTATCAGCGCGTCGGAGAATTTTTCGTTGATGATCTTTTGCGCACGCTCTTTGATCTCTTGTTCGGAAGTAGGTTTGATGTGAGATAGGCGGTCGATCGCGCGCTCATCCTCCTCAGGATCAAGCCCAAACTGATGCTCCAAATCCGAAATTTTACCCTCGATGGCTTCAAATTCCATCTGACTTGCCGCGATACCGTCGCGAAGTTTTTGATTTAGCTCGTTAAGCTCGGTTTTGGTTCGCGAAAGGCTGTCGATTTTAGAGCCCAGATACCTGATATATAGCGCACCCGTGACGAAAACGGTAAAAACAAATAGTACCAAATATAACGCGATCTTTTTGATGATTTGCGAAAGCAAAAAATTCCTAGAGCCGTTAAGGTCGGTTATGGTTATCATAAATTTGTTTTTCATAATGCGGCATTATAATGCAGCATAGCTGAAATTTCAAAAAAATTGTAGATAAATTTAAAAGCTATTTAATTTCAAAATTTCACTAAAAGATAAAATTTATTACTTAGTATAATTATAATTTAAGAAAATCTTGCTATAATTACAGCAATTTTAAATAAAGGAGACACAATGTCAAAAACAGTAAAACAACTAAACAAACTTCAGGCGGACGCTCATGCGTTCTTTGTTGCATTCCACGATTATCACTGGAATGTTAAGGGCTTACAATTCGCGCAGGTTCACGCTTACACCGAGAAAGCATACGACGAGATGGGCGAGCTCTTCGATGATATGGCTGAGCGCGCGCTTCAAATAGGTGGCAAGGCCGTAACTAAGGCTAAGGATCTAATTGAGCTTTCAAAAGACGCTCCGATTAGCGTAAAAGACAGCTATAGCGTATCTGAGGTACTTGAGGATGTTAAAAAAGCCTATGAGTATTTAGTAAAAGAATTTAAGAAGCTTCAAGAAGTAGCCGAAGAAGAGGGCGACGATACTACTTCAAACATCGCGCAGGATCACTATGGCGATTATGAGAAACGCCTATGGATGCTAAGCTCAATGCTAAGCAAATAATCCTCGTAAATCCTTTCAAAATTTTTAGGGGCGCATGCCCCTAAAATCTATTAAAGCTAATATTGAAATTTCAAAAAATTTTAAAATTCTAAAATTACATTTTCACGCTAAAATTTTAAATTCTACTTGAAAACTGAAGTAGAATCGCTCATTAAAAGTAAAATTCATGTAGGTTTTAAATTTCATATCATCGAAATTTAACTTATTCGCCATGTAAAAACACAACTCTTTTTATAAGGCTCGGTCTAATTTAAAATTTTGCCGTGTCGTTAAAATTTCTTGTCGATTTCAAATTTCATAGCCGTAAAAATTCTAAGAGCTAAGGCTTTGTAGCTAAAGAGTGGCATTTGCTAAAAGATATTTATATTTCTTTTTAGCGTCTGATGATAAATTTTAGCTTGTAGTTTTACTATTTTGATTATTTTTAAAACTTCGGTGTTTATAAATGAAGCGGAATTTTAAAAATTTCAAAGAATTTCGCAAATTCCGTAAAATTTTATAATTTCACGGAATTTTAGTTTTTATAGAATTAAGCTCTAGTCTTAAAAATTCTCT
>NZ_CALIMW010000213.1 GCF_938045405.1 uncultured Campylobacter sp.
TTAAACAGCGGGATTTTGTAGCAAAAGGTGCTGCCCTCGCCGAGCTTTGAGCTGACGCTTTTTGCGATGCCGTAGCGCTTGCAAATTTTATCGATTATGTTTAGCCCGAGACCGAATCCGCCAAGAGCCGCGTTTTCGCGCGAGTATCTCTCCCAGATTGCGCTCGTATCCTTTATGCCGATGCCGAAATCCTGCACGCTAAAGACCGCTATGCTCACCCCTTTTTCTAGCCCGATGATGATCTTGCCGCCTGGGCGCGAGTATTTTATGGCGTTGCTTAGGGTGTTGTCGATGAGGCGCATTAGCGAGGTTTCGCCCATAAAGACGCTCACGCCTGGCGCTATTCGCGATTGCAGGCTTATATTTTTACTTTTTGCGACCAGATAGATGAAATTTATCCTAGCGCCCAAAAACTCGCTCATATCGATGCGGCGGCTTTTGAAGCTCATCTTGCCGCTTTTGATGAAGTACTCCACGTCCTCGTAAGTAATTACCATCTGCTTGAGCGCGGATTTTATTCGCGCCGTGTGTTTGTCGCGTAGGCCTAGCATCTCGGTGTTGATGAGCGCGACGCCCAGAGGGGTCTTTAGCTCGTGCATCGCGTCGTTGAAAAACGCCTTGATGAGGTTGCTTTGCTGCGCGTAGAAATTTTTTATGATTTTGTAGTTAAACAGCGCGATGATGAGCGCTACGAAAATCGTGATAAAGATCGTGGAGATCGCGATAAATTCTATCTTTGCGTAGCTTATCTTTTTTGAGATGACGAAAAAATGCAGCTTGCCCTCATGCAGAAAGTGGCGCTTAAAAAACACCCGCCCGCCGAATTTCAGCGTGATAAACGCAAAATCCGGCGGCTGCACGCTTAGGTTTGATCTTAAAATTTCGCCGTTTGCATTTAGAATCGCGTAGTCGTAGATTAGCTCGTCTTTTAGATCCGGATCCGCGCCGGCTAGAGCTTCGCCGCTTTTTTGTATCAGCTCGGCGACGTCGGCGCTCTCCTCGATTTTGGAATTTAAATAGATTATATAAAGGCTCTCGCTTATAAAGGCGCCGATGATGAAGATCGCGCTAAAAAGCGTAAATTTAAACCCTTTAAGCATTGATCTTATATCCGAGTCCGCGGCTGGAGAGGATGAAGTCGTTGCTCGTTTTGGCGCGGAGGTTGCTGATATGCACGCGCACGTCGACGCTGCCCGCTTCGCCGTCCCACACGTCGGCGATGAGTTCATCGACGCTTACGAATCTTTTGATATTGGCGAGCAGAAATTCTATGATTTTGATCTCTTTGGCGCTTAGCGATATCTCTTCGTCCGCGCGCTTTAAAATTTTTAAATTTGCGAAGTAATAAAATTTGCCCGCGATCTTGACGGCGCCCTTTTCGTCGCCGAAATACTTTCGCATCAGCTCGCTTACTCTAAATTTAAGCTCGGCTAGGTGGAAAGGTTTTTTTAAGTATTCGTTGCAGCCCAGCTCGTAGCACTGGCTTAAATCGTCGATGTCGCCGAGCGAGGTCATCATCATCACGGGGGTATTAAGGCCGAGGCTACGCGCGTATCTCAGCACCTCTTCGCCCGAGACCTCCGGCACCTTGATGTCTAAGATCAGCAAGTGGTAGGTATTTGCGGCGATCTTATCACAGGCTGCGTCGCCGCTTTCGCATTCGTCCACCTCGTAGCCCAGCTCCGTGAGATACTCGCTTACGCTGCTTCTGTATTCAAAATCGTCTTCTAAAAGTAAAATTTTCAAACTCGTTCCCTAAATCGGGAGCGAGACTACGCTCCCGTGCAAATTTGCCCCGCATATACAACGAAGTAGCGAAGCAGAATGACGCCGCAAAGCACGACGAAAGAATTTAAAACTATAAACGCAGGCTTGTAGGCGTGGTTTTTCAGCGCCGTAAAGGCGATGATGATCGGAGCGATGAGCCCCGTGCCTAAAACGCCGATCCAGAAAATTTTACCGTAAACCTCGTGCGTCAAAGCCTGCTGTGCCGCAAGCGCACTCGTGCCACCCTCGAAATACATCCCGACAAATAGAATGAACAAAAGCGGAATCTCAAAGAGTATCGCGCGCAGATCAAGCACCAAAAGGTATTTTATGCTATCTTTGTTTAACGAGCCTTTAAAAAATAGAAGTCCCACTAAAATACTCGCCGCAATGCCGCTGGAAAAACCCGATAGCAAAAATAAAATCGGCAGCACCGGAGTATTCCAAAGCGGAATTTTCATCACCGCGCTTAGTAAAAAGCCCGTATATGCGCCCACGCAAAGAGCAAGGATAAATAAAATTCGCTCGAAGAGTTTGGAAGCTTTGGCAAACGAGCTTAGCAAATTTACGATAGGTCGCAGAAAGGCGAGCAGTTTAAATTTACAAATTTCCTCGCCGAAGACGCATAGCGCAAATACGAAGCTAAGCGGCACGTAGATTAAAAGCGCCGCCACGCCGAGGCTCATCACCGAGCCGAAGTTAAATTTGATCAGCAAAAGATAAAAGCTAAGCGGCTTGCCCAGATCAAAGATCAAAAGCAAAAGCCCCGCGCAGATCGTGATCGGCGCCGTGATCGCACCCGCTCTAATCATTGCGTCCCAGATGGAATTTTGCTCGCTTTCGTGGCGGTTCCATTTGACTAAAAGCGCCACCATCGTCGCTCCCGCGCTAAGACCCGCCAAAAATAGATAAATCGCAATCGGCCAAGGCCAGTAAATTTCAGAGTATTGGCTCATATCGCCCCACATATTATTCATAGCGTCCTCCTTTTTTGTTTTTGATATTCGCTAGGCGCGGTTTGGTGTTTAGATATGCTTTTGGATATTCTACGCTTGTTTTGGCTAGCAGCTTGCTTACCTCGGAATTTAGGTCATTTACGTCGCCGAAAGTTAAAGCATCCGTTGGGCACACGCTTACGCAGGCAGGCTGCAAACCTTTGCTAGTGCGGTTCGTGTAGCAAAAGGTGCATTTGCCGATAGCGTGCGTGATAGGATCGACAAATCTAGCGTCGTAAGGACAGGCCAGGATGCAGTATTTGCAGCTGACGCAAAGCCTCTCGTCTATGAGCGTTACGCCGTCTTTGGTTTTAAAGCTCGCTCCCGTAGGGCAGACGTCCACGCAGGGGCTATCCTCGCACATAACGCAGCTGGCGCGCGAATAATCGAGCTTTAAATTTGGAAAAACGCCGCTTGTTTTGCCGTGAACCTGCAGCCTATAAACGCCGCTCGGCACGCCGTTTTCGTTCCTGCACGCAACCGAACAGGCTTGGCAACCTATACATAAATTTTCGTCGTGAATCATTATGAGTTTTTTCATAACCGCCCCTTTCAAATTTTAACTATATCGACGCCGACGTTGGTTACCATCGTGCTTACCACAGGACCCGCAGCGGGATCGAGAAGGACGCTTTGGTTGGTGCCTACGCCGTTCGTGCGCTTTAGCCCCGGACTTACGTGCCCAAAGCCGTGGTATAAAAACAGGCAATCGTCCCTGATGCCTTGCGTGACGAAAATTTTAGCCTTTTGCTCGCCGAATTTGTTTTTGAGCTTTACGATATCGCCCGTCTTTAGCCCCTCCGCTTTTGCAGAAGCTGGGCTGATCCAAACCGGCGATTCGCTCATCATATCGTTTAAAATTTTGACATTTTGCGTGTGGCCGTTGGTGTGAAGTGCGGTCTTGCCGGTCATTAGGCAGTATTTGTGTCCGCCGAATACGTCCATACCCTCGGTGTTTAAGCAGCCGTATCCCGCGAAAAGCTCCTCCACTTTCGGCGCGAAAAGCTCGATCTTGCCGCTCGGGGTTTTAAATTTCATCTGCGAGCTCATCTCGCCGTTTTCATCCACGAACTCCGCCGCGGCAGGATATTTATCGATAAATTTAGCCACGAGCTTCGGCTCTCGGTAGTATAGCTTCGGCACCTTGTAGCTTACGTAGCCGTTTTTGATTAAATTTGCGATTAGCTCGGCGTTGCCTTTGGCTTGCTGCATACGGTATTCGTCGATGTTGTTCCAAGTGTAGTCCTTATCGATCTTCATCATCCTTGCAAGCTCTCTAAAAATTTCATAGCCGCACTTCGTATCGCCCACCGGCTCGACGGCTTTGTTTCGCATCACAAATCCCGGCGCGGTGCCGCCTTTGTTTTGAATCGACTCGTCGCGCTCTAAATACGTGGATTCGGGCAAGATCACGTCAGCTAGGCACGCGAAGTCGCTCATATACACGTCGATTGCGAGCACGAAGTCTAGCTTTTTGATCGCCTCTACGCTCTTATCCACGCCCGCAACGTTGATGAGGTGGTTAAAGCGCGTGCTGACCCAGCCTTTTACAGGATACGGTTTTTCGCTTAAAATCGTAGGCGCGATCTGCATCAAAACGCCGTGTTTGCGCGGCACGAAGAAATTTTCGCTACCTTCTTCGCCGCAGCCGTCGATACGCGCGGTCTTTGGAATTTTAAAATTTTTATCCGGGTTTGAGATGGTAGGGAATAGATCCTCTTTGCAAAGCGCGTTGAAGGTTTTGGAGTCTTTAGAGAAGTAAATTCCGCCCTTTTTCTCGACGTTTCCCATCAGCGCGTTTGCGATCGCGATGGCGCGCGTGCGGATATATTCGGCCTTAGCGGTCGTGGTTTTATGACCCCAGTCGATTACGACTGCGGGAGCCGCGGCGTAAATTTCATTTGCGATGCGCTCGATCTTGTCCGCTTTGATCCCCGTAATGCCCTCTTGCCAAAGCGGCGTCGTATCCTTCACGGACTGCTTTAGCTCCTCTAGCCCCACGGCATATTGTTCGATAAATTTTTTGTCGTATTTGTTATCGCGCAGCCAGACGTGAATCAGCGCCATCAAAAACGCCGCGTCGGTCCCCGGTTTTATCGGCAGCCACTCGTCAGCTTTGGAAGCTACGACGCTAAAGCGCGGATCGAGAACCAAAAGCTTTACGTCTTCTCTGCTTGCGGCTTTTGCGAGCTTTTTAGTTTTTGAGATGTCGATGCCTTCAAAAAGATTATGGCCGAAATTTACGATATATTTTGCATCGCCGTAGTCTCTTTGCATATTAGCGCCGAAGGTGTGCGGCACGGCGATATTGTAGGTGACCGGGCAACAGGACCAGTGCGAGTAGATGTTCGGGCTGCCGTAGGCACAGGCGAAATTCATCATCTGAGTGTGGTGCTCGCCCGTTTTGGATGTAAAAACTACGCTTTGCGGGCCGTATTTTTGCGAAATCTCGTCTAGTCTCTGCGCGCAAATTTTAAGCGCCTCGTCCCAGCTCGCCTCTTTAAATTTACCCTCGCCGCGCTCGCCCACGCGAATGAGCGGCTTAATGAGCCTTTGATCGTCGTAGAGCTGATTTATGCCCGCGCCTCCGCGAGCACAGACCGAGGTTTTGTTTGAAAAGCGATGGTTGCCCTCGATGAGAGCGCCGCGACCGTTTTTGACGGTAACTTCGATAGGACAGCGCGAGGAGCACATCTCGCAGACGCTGGCGACTTTCTTTTCCGTCCCGCCGGTGACCGCGCTAGCGTTTAAATTTAGATTTAGCGTCGCTAGCGTGCCGATTGCGGCGGTGCTTTTTAAGAAATTTCGTCTATTCATAAAAACTCCTTACCTTTAAATTTCGGTAGGAATTCTAAGGCTTCATCGTAAAAATAAGGTTAATTTTGATAATGCAGCTTTTGGCTTAGACTTTATCTCAAAAGATAAAATGCGTCCTGCGCCGTATTTTAAAGCCGTAAAATAGCGCCAGCAGTAGCAAAATGCTAATTGCGCCGCAGATCGCAAGGGCTACGCGAGCGCCTAGCAGCTCGGTAAAAAAGCCCGATATGAGCGCTCCAAATGGCGTACTACCTATTAAAAATAGCGCGTATAAGCTAAGCACGCGCCCGCGAAATTCGTTGCTTACGTGTATCTGCACGGTGGAGTTAATGCTTGAGTTTGTGATTACGAAAAGAAACCCAGTTACGGCAAGCCCTACTGCAGCCCATGCGAAGGAATTCGCAGCCCCAGTAAGAGCTAAGCTTACCCCCATAGCGATCGCGCACGATCTGATTTTGCGGATGCCAAGTTTATCAAAAACTGCTACGAAAAGCGCGCCGCAAAAGGCTCCCACGCCCAGAGCCGACATCAAATATCCAAAGCTTCGCTCATCCGCGTCTAGGCTAAGCTTAACAAGTGCCGAGATTGTTACGTTGTAATTTGGCACCAGCGTCGCTACGATAAGCACTATTATCATTAGCTCGCTTAGGGTTTTTTTGTGCGATACATACGAAATTCCAGCACCTATCGAGGCAAAAACGCCTCCGCTTCTGCTAGATAGCGTAGTAGCGGATGGCGGAATTTTTATGAAAAACAGCGAAACGATGATGCCTAAAAAGCTAAGCGCATTGAATAAAAAGCAAAAGCCCACGCCCCACAGCGCCATCACGATCCCCGCAAGTGCGGGTCCTGCAATACGAGCGACGTTGAAGGACATAGAATTTAACGCTATGGCGTTGGCTAGATCGCGGGGCGAGTCGATGAGGTCTTTTACCATCGACTGACGGCTCGGGGCATCCATGCTGGTAAAGATGCCACTTGCAAAAGCGCAAAATAAAATTTTGCCGAAAGAATATAGCTCGCAAAAGCTCATAACCGCGAAAATTGAGGCGGTCACCGCCATGCCTATTTGAGCGAGCAAAAGGATCTTTTTGCGATTAAACTTATCGAGCAGTACACCGGAAAACGGCGTGAAAAGTAGCGCGGGCAAGAACCTCGCCGCAGCTACGAGGCTGACCTTAAAAGCGTCTGCGGTGATGCTTAGCACTAGCCACGGCAGTGCGACGCTTTGCATCCAAGAACCGATCAGCGAGAGGTTCATCCCGATCCAATAAATTCTAAAATTTGAGTATTTAAGCGATAGGAAGGGATTTTTCAACGCGCTGCCTTTTGAAATTTTGATTTGAGATTATACATTAAATTTTAAAAATTCACTTAAAGATTTAACATTTATAAAAATTTAACGAAAATTTAATATTTCTGAAAAGAAAAATTTTATATACTCTGCAATAAATTTTTAAGCAAAGGATTAAAAATGCAAAGACCGACTCCGATTAATCAGGAAATCAAACTCGACGAGAAGCGCTATATAGTTTCCAAAACCGATCCGAAGGGCATTATCACGTTTGCAAATCCGTATTTTTGTATGATTTGCGGCTATAGTGAGCTTGAGCTCTTGGGGCAGCCGCATAACATCATACGACATCCGGATATGCCGCGCATAGCGTTTAAGCTTATGTGGGATACGATACAGCAGGGCAAGGATTTTACCGCCGTGGTTAAAAATTTAGCCAAAGATGGGCGCTTTTATTGGGTCATTACCGAATTTACTTCTAAAAAAGATCCCGTGACGGGGCAGATCACCGAATACACGGCATTTCGCAAGGCTCCACCAAGATCTGCGATCGAAACTATAGAGCCAATTTATAGGGCATTGCTGGATGCTGAAAGAAACGGCGGTATGCAGGCTAGCCAAAAGGCGTTCGTGGACTTTTTAAAGAGCAAAGGCGAAACCTACGAGAGCTGGATCGCAAAGGTCTCAGGTAAATCAAATCCGCTCACTGCAATGTTTTTTAAGGCGATGAAAAAGCTTTTTAGCTAGTCCAGTTAAAATTTAATGCAAACCCCGCGCAATGCGGGATTATTCGGCTCGGCGCGAGTAGAAGACAAATAAAGCGCAAAGCCGCCCGCTCATGAATTTTGAAATTCTACGAAATTTTAAATTTAGCGCTTGAGCTTTGAATTTTACGTCCACACCAAATGCGCCGCGCTCAAAGTCCCTCAAGCGTTATATCATAGAGCCTCTCGACAGTTTCGTCGCTTAAATTTAGCGTCTTTTTGCTTCGTAAAAATTCTAAAATTTCATTCTGCGCAAAGCCTACTCTTTGTGCGCAATGCTCGTGCGCAGGCAAAAAGCCGCGGCATAGCGCGATATTTTCTAAAATTTCTTCATCGCATAAAAAACAATACGGCTCGTCGTGCAACCGCCCCTCAAATTTTAAAATTTCGGCGTAGCTTTCTACGATTATGCGGCGCGGATTTTGTTTGCCAAAGCGCATAGCAGCGTGGTTTAGCAGCTCGTAATAAAATTTATCCAGATGCTCGGCATCTTTTAGATGCGCGTGTAAAAGCCGCATAAATTGCTGCCAAAATAGCAGTTTATCGCGGCTTCCTAGCCACGCGTATCCTAGATGCATCACGCCGCTAAGGCGAGGGAGGAAATTTTGATTTTGCGAGAGCTCGAAGTCGATTTTATAGCCCTGGATGATGTTTGAGTGGCGCGCGCCGTAGAAGCGATATGCACGCACGAGCGCGCTTTCGCTCAGCACGTCCACGATGCAGTCCTCGTCCCTAACCTTGGTCGTTTTTAATATAAATCCTTGCATTTTCCTATTTTAGCGAAATTCACATATAAATTTAAATAAAGAATTTTAGGTTATAATCAGAAGTTTCATTTCATAGAATTTAAAGGAAATCATATGAATTTTGGAGATCTATTTTCAAAAATACGTAGGACGCAACCTGCGCCGAGTGAAGCTCCTACGCACTGGATAAAGTGCCCGGGATGCGGCGCACTGATGTATAGCAAAGAGGTCGAGCAAAATCATAGCGTTTGCCCCAAGTGCAACTACCATCTGCGTTTTGACGCGCAAGCTCGCATCGATCTGATCTGCGACGAGGGCTCGTTCGTGGAGTTCGATAAAAATTTGCAGCCCGTCGATCCGCTAAAATTCGTCGATAAAAAATCCTACAAAAAGCGTATCTCCGAGAGCAAGGAAAAAACAGGCAGGTTTAGCGCGGTGATCGCGGGCGAGGGTGCGATAAGTCGCCAAAAAATTCAGCTTGTGGTGTTTGATTTTAACTTCATGGGCGGAAGCCTGGGCTCCGTGGAGGGCGAAAAGATCGTGCGTGCCGTAAAACGTAGCCTTGATAAAAACGAGCCGCTAATCATCGTAAGCGCAAGCGGTGGTGCTAGGATGCAAGAAAGCACCTTTTCGCTGATGCAGATGAGCAAAACCTCTGCCGCGCTTAAAATTTTATCCGAGCATAAAATTCCTTTCATCTCCATTCTTACCGATCCTACGATGGGCGGCGTGAGCGCGTCCTTTGCGTGGCTGGGAGATATCATCATCGCAGAGCCCGGCGCTCTTATTGGCTTTGCCGGGCAGCGCGTCATCAAGCAAACCATCGGCGCGGATCTGCCGGAGGGCTTTCAGAGATCGGAATTTCTGCTCGAGCATGGATTAATTGATGCGATCGTGCCTAGAGCTGAGATGAGGCAGTATCTAAGCGATATAATAAATGTGCTTAGCAAAAACGCCGTGCAGATTGACGATACGAGCGATAAGTCGCTACACGAAGAGGGAAGCGAAGAGTAGTGCAGATAACGGTAAATTCCATCCAAAAGGGCGCGGACGAGTTCGCAGGCGCGATAAGTGATTATAAAAAAATGGCGGCTAAATTTGCCGCGGTGCGAGATGAGACGTTTTTTAATGCTAATATCGCTCGTGCCCAGAGCGCGTCTCGCGAGCTCGCACTTATGGCGTATGATGAAGCTTATCTACCGCGCCTTAGCGGATACGTCGTAGCTTTGGATGAGCGCGGACAGGAGCTAGATAGCATGGAATTTGCGAGTATGCTAAAGGATAAAAGTAGCGTGTCATTTTTCATCGGCGGCGCTTACGGGCTTAGTGAAAATTTTAAGGCAAAAGCCGATAAAATAATCAGTCTTAGCAGGCTTACGTTAGCGCACAAAATCGCTAAACTTTTGCTCTTTGAGCAAATTTTTCGCGCGCTGTGCATTAACGCAAACCATCCATATCACAAATAAAGGGAAGTAATGAAGAAAAACGAGTTGAAATTTTACAAGAAAATTTTAGAAGAAAAAAGAGAGCAACTCATCGCCAATATTAATAGCTCTGTAAATGAAATTTCGGAATTGCGCGAGAATAAAGCTGCGGATGATTTTGACGTAGCGAGCATGAATACGGATTTAAGCATCGAATACTCGCTCAATGTTAATCAACAAAAGGCGTTTTTAGAGATCGAAAGCGCGCTTAAACGCATCGAAAACGGCACTTATGGGCTTTGCGAGAGCTGCGGCGAGCAGATAAGCTTAGAGCGTCTTAAGGTAAATCCAGAGGCGAGATTGTGCATTTCGTGCAAGGAACAGGCGGAAAAGCAAAATAGGAGTTAGCTATGAAAACCAAGCAATTCTTTTTATATTCGATCGTCTATATCGCAATCGTCGCGATTTTAGTTTTTACGCAGCAAAGCAGTAGCTATACACTGGGGCTTTTCGGTTTTACGCTTACGCTTCCTGTGGCGGTGTGGATCGTACTGCCGTTAATTTTATATATGATTTTGGCGATTTTTCATATCGTTTTTCATAGCTTTGCTTTTTACCGCACAAAAAGGGCGATCGCAAAGGATCTAAGCGCATACGATGCGATGAGTAAAGAGGTTTTGCTGGGTCTTGATACCAATAAAGACTTTAAAACCGAGTATTTTAAAGACCCAAGCGAGCTTACTAAAATTTTATCTCCATGGTATGATAGCACCGGCATAGATGTCAAAAATGAGGATCTAAAAGAGGTCATAGGTGTTATTGAGAAGGTTAAAAACGGCGAAGTGGCGGATCTGCGAAAATATAAACTTCCTAAAGATAACGGACTATTTTTGCAAAACGAGCTCAACCGCCTCGACGCCGAGCCTGCGTATGCGTATGAAATTTTAAAAACTAAGGGCGTTTATAGCGAAAATATCACTAAAAAAGCCTATGCCGTAGCGCTTGCCAAAGGAAGCTACGATAAGATCAAGGCCTATAAAATTCCTCAAGATATAGCCGAGGTAACTATTTTAGTGGATCGCGCGGTAAATGACGCGAGCTTTGAGATCAGCAGCGAGGAGCTTTTCGATCTCGTAAATAATGAAAAATTTAACGAGCAGGATTTTATCGGCTTTGCCAAAAAGCTAAAAAATCATCTCGCTCCAGAGCAATACAAAGCCTTTTTCGAGCGGCTCAAAAACGAGAATCAAGAAGCGACCGAGGCATATCTGTACGCGCTATATGAGCTTGGCATGATCGACGAGTTTAGAGAGCAGCTAAGTCTTGCCGACGGCGACGAGTTTGAAAAGTTTAAAATTCTGCTATTTTTGCGAGACAACGGCAAAAACGTCCCTGCGTCGCTGTTATTTTAGCTCGGTAATTTTATGAGTTCGTTTTATGCGGGTAAGAGAGACTGCTTTTAAGCTCTTTGCGTCTATTAAACACAGCCTGCGCGATAAATTTTAAAGTGCGGGTAAAATTCTAACTCGCGCAAATTTTAAATTTCAAAATTTATCGAAAAATCAATGCGCGCAAGCGGTAAAATTTAAAAGATTTGCTTGCGTAGTGCGCGTGTAAACGGGTTTTGCATTTATGCGATGAAATTTAGAATTTAAACATAAAGCGCAAGACTCGCTAGCTGAATAAAAGTGCTGAAATTTTAAAATCCGTGCGGCGTTTTGCAAGCTGCTTGCTGGGTTTGCCGTGCAAATAAAATTTGGTGGCGATCATCCTTGCTGCCGTTTTGCCACCACTCAAATTAGCTAAGCTTAAAAATAAAATTCGCGCCTAAATGCGAATACGTAGCCTATGAAATTTAAAATTTTAAAGCTCGCGGCAAAACCCGCTGCAAGCGCTGCGGCGTTAAATTTAAAGGTTTAAATTTGGACGAAATCAAAATGAGAAATTTAAAATGACGGAAGATTTTTTTAAAAAGGACCCTCTATTTTTGGCGCCTTTGGCGGGCTTCTCGGATCCGCCGCTGCGAGGCGTAGTGAAAAAATTCGGCTGCGACGCGACCGTAAGCGAGATGATAAGCGCAAACGCCCTTGTTTTCGAGGGCGAAAAGACGCTAAAGATGCTCGAAAAAAACGCCGCGGAAACCCCATTTTTCGTACAGATCGCAGGCAGCGATGCGGAAATCATAAAAAAGGCGGTTTTTCTCATCAATAAATTTGACGGCATCGACGGCATCGATCTAAACTGCGGCTGCCCCGTCCCTAAAGTCGTAAAGCAGGGCGCCGGTTCGGCGCTGCTGCTTGATCTACCCCGTCTATCGCGCTTAGTCGAGACGATTAAAAAGTATTCGAATAAAAAATTTACGAGCGCAAAGGTGCGGCTGGGCTTTGGTGCCGTGGATATCGAAAATATCGCGCGCGCCGTACAGAGCGCAGGAGCCGATTTTATCGCAATTCACGGCCGCACCAGAGCGGGCGGATACAGCGCAGCGGTGGATTACAGCGCGATCGCAAGAGCTAAGCGCGCGCTGCAAATCCCAGTGATCGCAAACGGCGACATAAACTCCGCCAATGCGCCCGCAGTACGAGACCTTAGCGGCGCAGACGCGCTGATGATCGGTCGCGCGGTAATCGGCAGACCCTGGATCTTTCGCGAGATCAAAACGGGCGAACAGGCAAGTGACGCGCTAAAAAGGGAAGTCGTGCTCTATCATTTCTCTCAAATGCTTAGCCACTACGGCATGCGCGGCGTAGCGATATTTCGCAAGCATCTGCACGAATACTCCAAAGGGCGAGAAAATGCCGCAAGCTTTCGCGAGCAGATCAACCACGTCACCACCGAGAGCGAAATGACTCGGCTGATCGAGGAATTTTTTAGTTAAATTTAGCATTTTAGGAGCTCTGATGATTATTTTAAAAATTATAGCCTGCGCGTTTTCGATGGGTTTTTGCTTCACAAGCGTTTTAATTTTAGTGGATTTGTCAGTAGAGCTATTTTTCGTCGCCTTTAGCGATAGATATGGCTATCTTTCAGAATGGTTGCAGGAAAGGTGTGTATATTTTGTAGTTCTTTGGATATTTTTCTGCGGAATTTGCGCGATACTTGCCGAAAAACTAAAGGATTTTGATAGGCTTGTGAATTTTTTCGTCAATCTGTTTTTGCCGACCGTGGCGATTTGGATAATATCGCCGTTTTTGGGGATAACGATCGCTGCGGCATTTGAATTACATGGAGGCGATATATTAATCGGCATCTGCACGGCTTACGTTTTAGCTCTGATCGTGGTAGCCGAAGTCTTAAAACAAGTTTATTCACCTAAAACCTAGCGCGCAGAATTTTAAAATTTAGTGCAGAATTTCACCTTGAAATTCTTGGTCGCCGCTTACAATCACAGCTCGCGCGTTAAAAGGCGAGGGCGTTAAAATTTAAGGAAAAATTATGCAAAATATCTACATCATAGGCGACGTGCACGGCTGCTACAGATCGCTTTTGTCGTTAATAGAGCAGCTGCCGCATAAATTTGATAGCGAAATTTGCTTTGTGGGCGATCTGATCGACCGAGGCCCTGCGAGCGCGGATGTGGTGGAGCTAGTGCGCACTCGCGGATATGACGCGGTGATGGGCAATCACGAAAAGCGCTTTGTGGGCAACGCAAAAACTGCCCTAAGATGCGCAAAAACGGGCAAATTTACGAGCTCAAATGACCTCTACGCATTTTTTAGCCTGGATGAAAGCTGGCTATTTAATAACGGCGGTGAGGCGACGCTAGCGTCGTATTATCGTCACGGAGGCGTGAAGCAATGCAAGGAACATCTGCGGTTTGTCTCGCGGCTGCCGATTTACCTGGAGTATGATTTGTGTGATGAAAGCGGTCGCGCTCTCGTCGTATCGCACTCCGCGGTGGGGCGTATGTGGAGCGCCAGATACGACGATGAGCGAAAGAAAAGCTTCGCCGCTCACGTGCTAAGCGGGCGCGGAGATGATAGCGCGAATGATGGAATTTTTAACGTCTACGGGCACACGCCAGTAAAAAAGCCCGTCATTACGGAATTTAGCGCAAATATCGATCTGGGCTGTGTTTATAAAAAGCATTGGTGCGAGAAGGCGAGACTTTGCGCGTTAGAGTTTCCCTCAAAGAAAATTTTTACGCAAGAATGCATAGATTTTTGAGTTCGCATCCATGCTCGCACGTATTAAAATTTAAATTGCGCAGGCTATTTGAAAGCGAAATTTAGAATTTAAAGGCGCGTTCTTGCAGCTCCCGTCGCGCAGTCAGGTCGCGCTGAAATTTTAAATAATATCCCTTAGCTTGCGCGCTTCATACATCCAGGCCTCAAGCTCGTCCCAGCGCTCGTCACGAATCATCCCCACGCAAATTTCAAGCTCGTTTTTAAAAGCATCGATCGCGCCTAGCAGGTTCGTGCGGTTTTGCTTAAAAATATCGACCCACATCTGCGGCGAGCTTTTGGCGATACGGCTCATTCCCGAGAAGCTGCCGCCGGCTAAATTTATGATATTGCGGCGATTTTCCTCTTTTAGTACGCTGTTTACGAGCGAGTAGCTGATCGCATGCGGTAGGTGCGAGATGAGCGCTACGTGGTGATCGTGGCTTTTTGCGTCCATAAATACGATCTTCATCCCCGCGAATGAAAAAATTTCGACCGCTCGTTTGATATGCACTTCATCCGCGCCGTGATCGTCGCAGATGACGACTACTGCGCCGTTTAAAAGCTCTTTAAACGCCGCTTGCGGGCCGGAGTTTTCGGTACCAGCCATTGGGTGAGCCGCGATGAAATTTCGTCTGATCTGCGGAGGGCAGTTTTGCAAAATTTTAAATTTCGTGCTTCCTAGATCGATGATCGTCGTCTCGCTTCTGCAGTCGCTTAGTTTTTGTAACGTCTCAATAATTGCCTCCACGGGGATTGCGAGAAAGATCGCGTCACAGCTTTGCTTCATCTGCTCCAGACTTAAAATTTCATGCACGAGCCCAAGTTTCAGAGCTTCTTTTTCGTTTTCGCGGTTGATGTCGCAGCCATAGACGGCGCTGATGATTTTGGTGCTTTTTAGACATAGCCCAAGAGAGCCGCCGATGAGACCCAGACCGATAATTCCTATCTTCATAAAATTCCTTTTTGATATATGCAAGTTTTAATTTTAATGTGGTATTATACGCAAATTATTTTCGTTTTTAGGTAAAATTTTATGAAAAAAAGCGTTTTTTTACTCTTAGTAGGCGGGATTTCCGTGGCATGCGCCGCGCAGATAAAATCCATTAAATTTGAAGGGCTAAGGCATCTTTCTCCACAGGTTGCGCAGCAAATTTCAGGACTTAAAGTAGGCGATGAGCTTAACGGCGAAAACACCAATGCTGCGATCTCGAAGCTATTTGAGCAGGGCTATTTCAGCGACGTTTATATCAGCGAACAAGGCGGCGCGGTCACTATCAACGTAACCGAAAAACCGACCATCGCCAAGGTCGAGATCAAAAACGTAGTTACCAACGATCGCGACAAGATCAATGAGCTCATCGGTTTGCGTCCGGGTCAGGTTTACGATGAGGTGGCTGCTAAAAAAGCGGAGACCCGCATCAAGCAATACTACGAAGTCAAGGGCTTTTTTGACACCGTGGTGGAATTTTATCCAAAGCCGATAAACGACGATAAATCGGTCATCTTGCTAACGATCGAGGTGAATCGCGGCGAAAATATCATCATCGATAAGGTAAATTTAGTAGGCGCAGACAAGCTCGACTATGATGATATAGAGCCATCCGTTGCCAATAAAGAACGCGAGATGCTGGGCTGGATGTGGGGCTTTAACGATGGCAAGGTAAAAACCGCCGAGCTTCCTAACGACGCAAATAGAATTCAAGAAGAATATTATAAAAAAGGCTACTTAGACGCACAGGTTTCTGCGCCACTACTTAATGCCGATATGGATAATTACACTGCTGATCTTACCTACTATATCAGCGAGGGCGAGCAATACACCGTAAGCTCCGTAGATATCGAATATCCTGCAGATATAATCAAGCTTGATAAAGAAAAGGTTTTGGACGATTTTAAGCTTCAAAAGGGCGATACAATGAATTCCGAGCGTTTGCGCCGCGATATGAATACACTAGAGACTTTAGTCGCGGATCAGGGATATGCCTATGTGCGCATCGTGCCTAAGACTAAGCAGGACAAAGAAGCTCGCACGGTCGCTATCACGTATCAAGTCATCCCTGAGGATAAAGTCTATATTAGAAACGTAACGATCTCGGGTAACGATAAGACCGAGGATAAGGTCATTCGCCGCGAGATGTATCTGACCGAGGGAAATTTATATAGCAAAACCGACTACAACGATTCGTTAAATTCTTTAAAACGCACGGGGTATTTCGATGAGGTGGAGATTAAAGAAAACCGCGTTTCTAACGATCAGATCGATCTTGAAGTCGCAGTTAAAGAAGCTCCTACAGGCTCTATCACTGGCGGTATCGGATATGGCAGCGAGGATGGAATTTTACTTAGCGGCGGTATCAGTGATCGTAACGTATTCGGCACCGGCCTTCACGGCGCATTCTCGGTCGAAAAGAGCGACGATCAGCTAAGCGGACGCTTGAGCTTAACCAATCCTAGAGTGTTTGATTCTGAATATAGCTTGGGCGGATCGATCTTTGCCAACGATTACGACTGGGACGACTACGATGAGAAATCTTACGGATTTTCAATCACGGGCGGTCGCAAAATCGGACGCAATACCGATGTAAGCCTTACATATTATCTCGAAAAAAGCGAGATTAAGGGCTTAAACGAATATTACGCCAAAGCAGGCTATCTAGATGGCAAGAATTTAAAAAGCTCGATCATCCCGTCTATTACATATAATAGCACCGATGATTATTACTTGCCAAGAAGTGGTATGATCGCAAGTGCTAGCTTAGAATACGCGGGTCTTGGTGGCGATATGGACTACACCAAGGCGCGAGGATCGTTTAACTACTACTTTGGCTTGCGAGATTATATCGATCACGACATTATCTTTAGATACAAAGCTGCAACGGGCTATATGTGGGAAGGTAATAAAAAAATCCCAATCAACGAAAAGCTATTCCTGGGTGGAATGAAAAGCATTAGAGGCTACGAAGGTCGCAGTATCCCGAAAAAAGAGATCTGCTTAAATGCAAATAATTGCCGCTATATCGAAACAGGCGGCATGCAGAGTTTTAATAACTCTTTTGAGCTAAGCTTTCCGGTAGTTGATAGGCTTAAAATGCGCTTTGTAACGTTTTTTGACTACGGAATGATCGGCGATCATGACTGGAATGAGGAGGAGCGCTACAGCACGGGCGCTGGTATCGAGTGGATGACGCCGATGGGGCCTTTGCAGCTATACTTCGTCAAGCCGCTTAATAAAAAACCGCACGACGACACAAATAGCTTCGAATTTAGTATCGGTGCTAGATTTAATTAAACGCGACGCCTTGCGAACGCTGTGGCGTGCGTAGAATTTCTATCGCACGCCTTAAAATTTAATAACGCTTGCGTGCGATTCTAGCCTTTCTTGTCGCGCTAATTTGCAGCCGAATTATTGTAGGCGGGTTGAGCTAAATTTTAATTGGAATTCCGCTCGGCTTAGGATGAAATTTAAACGCATAGCTTGCTTTGAATTTTTTAGAATTTTAGTTATCAAGATAGTTTAGAATTTCATTCGTATGGTAAAATTTTAAGTAAAAGAGTTCTAAAAAATCAATATAAGCCATTTGCATACTTTAAAGAAATTATATATTGAAATTTTAAAGATTACGATATAGACGATAAACTCCGCTTTGTTGTGCGCAGAATTTCACTGCATAGGATTTAGCGCGCCACTGAATTTTAAAGCTCATAAATTTTGAGATTCTAAAATCGCTAGAATTTAAAATTTTAAATCGCCTCGTAAATCGCTAAACATTTGCGTTAAATTTTGCCTCGCTTTACCGATAATTTAAGTTAAGCTTGTAAAATCGCGCTCTAAAATCATATCAAAGGCTCTTTTATGCGTAGAAATGGCAATGGAACGAAGCTTAAAATTTTAATATTTCTTATTATAATATGTGCTTTGGTTTATGGAATCTTTAGAATTTTTACCTCGCCGAAATTTGAAAAAAATCCTCCGCAAATTGCGCTGGAAAATGAAATTTATTGGAATTTAACCTCGCCCTTGAAGATTAAAATTTCAGACGATACCGGCATTAAGCTCGTTCGCGTTAATTTAAACGACGGAGCCAGCACGATACCGCTACTAAATGAGGAGCTGAACGTTCCGCAAACTACGCTAGAGCTTGCCGTGCAATTTCCTAAAAATTTGATGCTTAATAAAGATAAAAACTACAAGCTCGAGGTTTTTGCAAACGACATTAGCTCGTGGAATTTTGCGCAAGGAAATAAGAGCGCAAAAACGGCAAATATAATAATAGATGACAAAAAGCCCATCATCAATATCATCAATCAATCCTATAAAATCACTAAAGGCGGTAGCGCTGTAGTCGTATTTTCGGCAAAAGACGAGCGCCTAAGCGAAGTCTATGTCAAAACCAACTATGGCAAAATTTTTAAAGCAATTCCTTTTGTAAAAGAGGGCTATTATGCGTCTCTCGTAGCGTGGCCTGCAAATTTAGAGGAATTTCGCGCAGAAGCGGTCGCCACTGATCGTGCAGGCAACGAAAGCATTTCTCAGATAAAATATTTTTATCAAGACAAAAAATATAAAGTCTCTACTATCAAGCTAAATCCAGGTTTTATTAACGGCAAAGTAAGCGATCTGGCTAGCCAATATGCGCAGAATTTTAACTCGATGAGCGATTTGGAGAAATTTAAATTCGTAAACGAAACTCTGCGTAAGAAAAACGGAGATGATCTGCACGCCGCTACTAGCGCGGTGCACGAGGATAAAATAAATGGATTTGAGCTAAAGCCTTTTTATCCGCTTGCTAAAGGCGCAGCGGTAGCAAGCTTTGCCGATCATCGGATATTTTTTATGAACGACGAACAGGTAAGCGAGTCGTGGCATATGGGGCTCGATCTAGCAAGCGTCGCAAACGCCGATATTAAAGAGAGCAACTACGGCAAGGTAGTTTTCGCGCAGGAAAACGGAATTTTCGGATTAAATTTAGGAATTTACTACGGCTTCGGATTATACGGCATCTACGGACACTGCTCGGCGACGCAGTTAAGTGTGGGCAGCGATGTAAAGCCGGGCGACATTCTAGCGCAAACGGGTTCAAGCGGCTTTGCTTTCGGAGATCATCTGCATTTTGGCATCGTAGTTCAGGGTGTGGACGTAAGACCCGAGGAGTGGATGGATCCTAAGTGGATGAAAGATAACATTACCGATGTCTTAGAATCGTCCAAAAAAGTAATAGAAAAAGGTAAGTAAATTTTAAAATTTTCGCTATAATGCGCGGGTTAATGAAAACGAGGATAGAAATGAGACAGACAACGATAGCTAAGAAAGTCCATAACGTCGGCATCGGGCTGCACAAAGGTGAGCCTATCAGACTTACGTTAGAGCCTTTAGAGGCAGGCAGTGGAATCGTATTTTATAGAAGTGATCTTGGCGTTAGTTTTAAAGCCGAGCCGAAAAACGTCATAAATACGCAAATGGCGACCGTCGTAGGAAATGAGAAGGGCTATATATCAACAATAGAGCATCTAATGAGCGCCATTAATGCCTATGGTATCGATAATATCCGTATTATCGTCGATGCTAATGAAATTCCCGTGATGGACGGAAGCTCCGCGAGCTTTTGTATGCTTTTGGACGAAGCGGGGGTAAGAGAGCTTGACGCGAATAAAAAAGCCCTTATTATCAAGCGAGCCGTGGAGATTCGTGAGGGCGATAAGCTAGTGCGGCTGAGCCCTAGCAAGAGTCCGAAATTTGATTATACAATTAAATTTAGCCATCCGCTCATCGGCACTCAGCACTATGTTTTTGAATTTAGCAAAAAAGCCTATCTTAAAGAAATTTCGCGCGCCAGAACTTTTGGTTTTTTGAAAGACGTGCAGGCGCTACGCTCTATGGGGCTGGCTCTAGGCGGCAGTTTAGAAAATGCCGTCGTAATAGACGAGAATAAAATTTTAAATCCCGAGGGCTTACGTTTTGAAAACGAGTTTGTCCGTCATAAAATTTTAGACGCGATCGGCGATCTTGCGCTCGTAGGTGCTCCGATTTTGGGCGATTATATGGCGTTTGCGGGAAGCCACGATCTAAATCATAAACTCACTTTGGCAGTCCTTGCCGACGCGAAAAATTTTGAGCTAGTAGATCTTACCGCCGAGGTTGTGCGCGAATATCAAAAAGTCTTTGCTTAAGGCTGCAAAATCAAAGAGGTTGAAATTATAATTGCCGCTCTTAGCGCTCCATGCTTGCTCGGCGTGTATGAAAACGGCGCTAAGATAGCGGAATTTGCAAGCGCCGAAGGCGAAAAAGCCGATAAATTTCTGATCTGCAAATTTAGCGAAATTATAAAAACTTATAAAATCAAAGAGCTCATCTACGCAAACACTCCCGGCAGCTTCATGGGTATGAAGGTAAGCTACGTGATCTTGCGCACGCTTAGTATCGCTCTTGATGTGCCGTTGTATGCGATCAGCGGCTTTGAGCTAAGCGGCTTCGGGCCGATCAGGGCGAATAAAAACTTCAGCTACGTTTACGAGCGCGGCGAAATCAAAATGAAAAAATGCACCCCCGCCCCGCTATCTTTGCCGCAGGATTTATCGGTTTTAAATAAAAGCGATGATATACTTCCAAATTACATCATAGAAGCGGTTTAGGAGAGAGCTTGATTATAAGAATTCCTGCGACGAGCGCAAATTTAGGCCCCGGTTTCGACGCGCTCGGCCTTAGCCTAGGGCTATTTAACGAAGTAGAGATTACCGAGCAGAAGTTTTTTTGCGTATCGCTTAGCGGCGAGGGCAGCGACAGAGCGTGGCTTAAGAAGGGCAACGCTTTTTTGAATATTTTCAATGAAATTTACAGAAAACTAGGCGGCGGGCAAGAGATAAATTTTAAATTCGCCTTTCACAACAACATCCCGTTTTCGCGTGGGCTAGGTAGCAGCTCGGCTGTGATCGTAGGCGCTATCGCAAGCGCTTATAAAGTTTGCGGCTTTGAGATCGATCGCGCTAAAATTTTAAACACGGCGCTGGAATATGAAAATCACCCCGATAATGTCGCGCCCGCAACGCTCGGCGGCTTTGTCAGCAGCGTCGTGGACGGCAAGACGGTTCGCACGCAAAAATGCGAAATTTCGCAAGATCTGCAAGCCGTCGTCGTTATCCCCGATACGCCGATGCCTACGAACGAATCGCGCGGCAAGCTGCCTAAGAGCTTTTCGATCAAAGATTGCGTTAGCAACCTCTCGCACGCGGCGTTTCTGACCGCTTGCTTTATGCGACGCGATTACGACAGCTTGCGCTACGCCTGTATCGACAAGATGCACGAGCAGATGCGCATGGGCGTGCTTCCGCAGCTTTTTAAGGTGCGCGAGATCGCCTATGATAACGGCGCGCTTATGAGCTCGCTCTCGGGAAGTGGCTCAAGCTTTTTAAATTTAGCCTACAGAGCCGACGCCGCAAAGCTTAAAGCCTGCCTTAGCGAAAATTTTAAAAACTTCCGCGTCGAAATTTTAGAGATCGACAACGGCGGCTTTAATATTGACTAAGAAAAATAAAGATATAATCGCATGAGCGAACCGATTAGGATGTGCGTTATTTGCAAGGGGCGCTTCGCCAAGCGCGAACTCCACGCCTTTTTGCAAAATTTTAAAAATATAAGCTCAAACAGACAATTTTATATTTGCGACGGTTGCATAAATCAAAAAGAGAAAATTTCAAAATATCTATCTAAATTTGCGTCTAGCGCAGATTTGGGACATATCAAGGAGAGGGTTTTAAATGGGTGTTCTGATTAAAGATATCGCGGATGAGCTTGGATACGCAAGCAAAGAGATAATCGAAAAAGCGCAGGAGATGGGCTTTAAAAAGGTAAAAACCGCGTCGAATAAAGTAAGCGAAGAGGAAGCTGCCGCTATTTACGATTATATCCAGACGGGAATTTTGCCGGGGAAAAAGTCAAAGCCTGCGAAAAAAAGCTCCGAAAAAGCGCAAGAAGACGAGAATAAGCCCGCTAAAAAACAGAGCGAAACTAAAAGAACCGCTAAAAAAGAGAGTCCTAAAAAGGCGGAAAGCTTAAAAGCTTCCGAATCCAAAGAGCCCGCGCAGAGCGCCAAAGAGCCTAGCGACGAAAAAACGCGTACGCAAGAGCCTGAGGTAAAAACCGAAAAATCCCAAAATCAAAAAGAGGAAATTTCCTCCGCCCCGCAGGAGAAAGAGGAGAAGCAAAACACCGCTTCAAAGCCTGCGCCGGTGCAGATAAACAGCGGCGATAGTATTGCTAGCGAGAGCCTGCAAAAGCGTCGTGGCCTAGTCATCGTAAAAAAGAAAAAGGAAGTTCAAGCTCCGGCGGCACAAGATAGGACCGAGCCTAGGCGCGAAAAGATAAGTGCGAGCCTAGAGGCGATCTTTTCAAACGCTGAACTAAATTTGAAAAAGAAAAAGATCGAAAAGAAAAAAGCTCCCGCCGCTAAAAAAGAGGATGCCCTTAAAATCGACATCATTCCTGATCACGAGATGGCGGATATCGTCATTGAGGACGAGGATGTCGTGGTAATGCCCGATTTCACCGTCAAACCGATCCAGACCGAAAACCGCACCAAAAGTAAAAACCAACCCAATATTTATCGCGCCTCGCAGAATCAAATTTTCAGCAGTGAGGGCGGTATAAGTCGCGGCGGTCGCAAAAAGCATAAAAAAGCCCCTCGCGAGCAGGGTAGCGAAATCGTAAGCTCTGTAAATATCCCAAAAGAGATCCGCGTCTATGAGTTTGCCGATAAGATCAAAAAGCAGCCTAGCGAGATCATCGGCAAGCTATTTGCGCTTGGGATGATGACGACGAAAAACGACTTTTTGGACGAGGACGCGATAGAAATTTTAGCAAGCGAATTCGGTATCGAAGTAAATATCGTCGATGAGGCGCAGGAGTTTGATTACATCAAGGCCTACGAGGACAGCGAAGGCGAAGAAAATTTAATCGCTAGAGCGCCTGTCATCACCATTATGGGACACGTCGATCACGGCAAAACGAGCCTGCTAGATTACATCCGAAACTCTCGCGTCGCAAGCGGCGAAGCGGGCGGCATCACGCAGCACGTAGGCGCGTATATGGTCGAAAAAAACGGCAGGAAGATCACCTTCATCGACACTCCTGGTCACGAGGCCTTTACTTCGATGAGAGCGCGCGGAGCCGAGGTTACCGATATCGTAATCATCGTAGTGGCGGCAGACGACGGCGTCAAGCCTCAGACTAAGGAGGCTATAGCGCACGCCAAGGCCGCAAATGTGCCGATCATCATCGCGATAAACAAGATGGATAAGCCTAACGCCAATCCCGATCTCGTAAAAACGGGGCTTGCAGAGCTTGACATAATGCCTACTGAGTGGGGCGGCAGCTACGAGTTCGTGCCGATCTCCGCAAAAACGGGCGATGGGATCGAAAATTTATTAGAGATCGTGCTTTTGCAAGCCGATCTTTTGGAGCTCAAAGCAGATCCTAGCAAGCAAGCTAAGGCAACCATCATCGAAAGCTCCCTTCAAAAAGGGCGCGGCGCCGTTGCCACCGTCATCGTACAAAACGGCACTCTACGCGTCGGCGATACCGTCGTAGCAGGCATTGCATACGGCAAGGTGCGCGCGCTTAGCGACGATAAGGGCAGGGCGCTAAAGCAAATTTTACCGGGCGAATGCGGCGTCATCATAGGCCTTAGCGAGGTTCCGGGCGCTGGCGAGACGCTGATCGGCGTTTCAAGCGATAAGGAAGCGCGCGAGTACGCGAGTAAAATTTACGAGCATCAGCGCCAAAAAGAGCTTAGCAAATCGACCAAGGTCACTATCGACGAGCTAAGCGCCAAGATCGCCGAAGGCTCGCTAAAAAGCCTACCCGTGATTGTCAAGGCCGACGTCGCGGGCTCGCTGGAGGCTATCAAAGCAAGCCTTGAGAAGCTCCGCAACGACGAGGTTAAGGTCGATATCATCCACAGCGGCATCGGCGGTATCACGCAAAACGACATCGCCTTAGCAAGCGCCAGCGAAAACTGCGTGATCTTGGGCTTCAACGTCCGTCCTACGGGCGAAATCAAAGAGCTTGCCAAGGAGCGCGGCGCGCAGATTAAGACCTACAACGTCATCTATAATCTCATAGATGATATCAAGGCGCTTTTGGGCGGCCTTATGAGCCCGATCATCAGCGAGGAGGCCTTGGGTCAAGCCGAGATCCGCCAGGTCATCAACGTGCCTAAGATCGGGCAGATCGCGGGCTGTATGGTTACCGACGGCCTCATCGCTCGCGGCGCGAAGATCCGCGTCATCAGAGAGGGCGTCATCGTTTTCGAGGGCAACGTCAGCTCGCTCAAGCGCTTCAAAGACGACGCCAAGGAGGTCGCCAAGGGCTTCGAGTGCGGCGTAGGCATCGAAGGCTACGACGATATGCGCGTGGGCGATTTTATCGAAAGCTACAAGCAAAAAGAGGAGCAGGCTACGATCGATTAATGCTCGCGGAATTCTGCGTGGGCATTCGCTTCGTTTGCACGGCTTGCGGCTAAATTTTAAGCCTCGATCGCGCTTTGAAATTTTATGCTCGCAAAATTTGGGCGTGAAATTTCGCCTTTTAAATTTAGCGGCGGAATGCGCGA
>NZ_CALIMW010000214.1 GCF_938045405.1 uncultured Campylobacter sp.
CCACGAGCGGGGATCTGGCGCTGATGGCGCGGGCGTTTGCGCTCGGCGTGCAGGCAGGGCGCGATGCCTATCTGGCGGGGCTTGGCGCCGTTTGCAAAACGGCCTGCGCAAGCTCGCCGCTAACGGGATTTTTGAGGTAGCGGTTAAAATTTTAAACGCGGCTTGGTTGTGCGAGCCGTGTTTTTTTGCGCGGAATTTGCATTTCTTGAGTTATAGATACATATCGCGCAAGGTTTTTGTGCCATGTGAGTTAAATCTCAGCGTGCTTTGTTAAGCCCTATGCCGAACGACATAAATTCCTCACTTCGCTAGGCATCTTAAAGCGCTGCGACGAAAAGTAATTTGGTAGCGGTGTAACGCGCGACAAGCTCGGCGATGAAATTTTAAAATTTCATCGCGCCAAGTAGCCCGATCGAAAGAAGCCTTATTAATCAGCGGGCTATTTTAGTATGTCGTATTTGTCGCAAGCATTTTGTAGATAATCTTTGTCTTCGCTGACTACAAACCCTTTTTTACCTAATTCGCAAGCCTTTTTATAATATTGCGCTGCCCTTGCTCTGTCGCCGCCAATTTCAAGCTGTGCAGCGAAATTCCCGCAAGCTATCCAATCTCCCATATCACAAGATCTTCTATAATATCCCATAGCTCGTGTCATATCTTTTTTTACTCCTTTACCATTTGCATACATAACGCCCAAATTACTGCAGCTGCCTGCGTTCCCGCCATCACAAGCTTTAGCCCATAGTGTGATAGCCTTCTTGTAGTCTTTTTTTACCCCTTTACCCTCGGCATACATCCCTCCCAAATCCGAGCAAGCCTCATAAACATTTCCATCGCAAGCTTTTTTGTAAAAATAAAGCGTCTTTTTGTAATCCCTATCGGATGCATCTCCTCCTAGCTCGGTTGGGCTGTGATAAAGAGCACCGGCATGACCACAGTATTCAGGGTCTCCCGCTTCGCACTTTTGCTCAAATTGTTTTCTTAACGATTGAAACTCCGTTTCACTAAAAGCCAAAGAGCCCAACAGGGCTAAACCTAAGATGATTTTTTTCATTCTTTCTCCTTTAAAATTTTTCGTATTATTTCATTTTTAATCGTCAGATATTGTCATTTTAGATAGTTAAAATTTTATTTGCTAGCTTATTTTGAAAAATTTCGCAAAATTATACCCCCCCCCCCTTAATAACCACTAAAATTTAAAATGCGAA
>NZ_CALIMW010000215.1 GCF_938045405.1 uncultured Campylobacter sp.
CTCAAAAAATTATTTTAAAATTCAAAAAACGAAAAAAATAGGGAAAATTTTGATAGATGGTGCGACCGACGAGACTTGAACTCGTACACCTTGCGGCACTACCCCCTCAAGATAGCGTGTCTACCAATTCCACCACGGTCGCATAAATTTTAAAGCTTGATCTCAAGCCTTGAATTATATAAGTTTGAAGCCCGATTTCTCGGGCTTTTGATTAATTTGCAGCAGCCTTTAAGCCTTCTGTCAAAAAAGGGTTTGCAAAAAGCAAGACGAATGAAACAACCAACGCATAGATAACCTGCGCTTCGATCATCGCAAGCGAGATATACATCGTAGTCGATAGTTTGCTAGCTACGCTTGGGTTTCTAGCGATACCGTTAAGCGTCGCGCTAGCGGCATTTCCCATACCTAACGCGCCACCCAAAGCGGCTAGACCTAAAACAACTGCAACGGTAATTGCAGAAAAAGAAACGATCTGAGTGTAAGCGCTTAGCTGCTCGCTAGCGAAAGCCGCGCCGCAAAGCGCAAATAACAATACAAGAACTTTTTTCATAAAAGTCTCCATAAATAAATTTTAAAACGAGTTTCGGCTCAATACCCCCTACTCCAACGTTTTAAGTGTGAAATATTATTAAAATTTTGCTTTTGATTTGTTTAATCTGGCGGAATTTGCGTTAAATTTAGCAAATCCCGCCGTACACGCCGACATCTTAACGTTTAGCGTCCAAATATGTATTTAGCGCCGCAACGTAGGCCTTTGCGGACGCTAGCATCGTATCTACGTCAAGTCCTCTGCCGATAATGGCGCCCTCGCCCGCAAATTCCACCTTGACGGTTACTTTCGCCAGCGCGTCTTTGCCCTGCGAGACTGCTTTTACTTGATACTCCTTCAGGCTACCGCTGATGCCGCTAATGCGGTCTATCGCCTTAAATATCGCATCCACGCCGCCGTTTCCAAGCGCGCTGTCGCTTAAAATTTCATCCTTATACCTTAGCGTAAGCGCGGTGCTAGCGTGTCCTTTGTTGCAGCTATTGGAGCTTAAAACCAGCACTTCGTAGGTCTTCTCGGCCCCCACGAACTCGTCGTTTACGAGCTCTCTAATATCCTCGTCGAAAACGTCCTTTTTGCTATCGGCGAGCGCTTTAAATTTATTAAACGCGATCTCAATCTGCTCGTTACTAAGCTCATAGCCCAAAGATACCAGCTTGTCTTTGAAGGCGTGGCGGCCGCTGTGTTTGCCCAGCACGAGCGAGTTTTTATCAAGCCCGATATCCTCGGCGTGCATGATCTCGTAAGTTTCTTTGTGTTTTAACACGCCGTCTTGGTGGATACCGCTTTCATGCGCGAAGGCGTTTTTGCCCACGATCGCTTTATTAGGCTGCGGCTCGATGCCGGTGATGCTCGCGACTAGGCGGCTGGATGGATAAATTTCTTTCAAATTTATATCGGTATAAAGCGGCGCAAATTTATCTGTGCGCGTCTTGATCGCCATTACGATCTCCTCTAGCGCCGCGTTGCCCGCGCGCTCGCCGATACCGTTTATCGTGCACTCGACCTGTCTGGCTCCTGCCAAGATAGCGGCTAAGGAATTTACGGTAGCCATTCCCAAGTCGTTGTGATTGTGCACCGAAACTACGGCGCGCTCGCCGATAAGCTTAACGATTTCACCTATTCGGGCGGTGATCTCGTCCGGATAGAGATAGCCCACCGTATCGGGGATATTTATGGTGGAGGCTCCTGCGTTTATCGCGGCGTCGCAGATCTCTTTTAAAAAGCCGATATCGCTTCTGCACGCATCCTCGCAGCTAAACTCCACGTCATCGCATAGACTTTTTGCGTATTGTACAGACTCTATGGCGCGTTTTATGACCTCTTGCGGCTGCATTTTGAGTTTAAATTCCATATGGATGGGGCTTGTGGCGATGAAGGTGTGGATGCGCCCGAGCTTCGCGCCCTTTATCGCTTCGCCCGCGGCCTTGATGTCCTTTTCTAAAGCGCGCGCAAGCGAACAGACGCGAACCTTACTAACGGCGCTAGCAATCTTTTCTATCGCGTCAAAATCCCCCGGGCTCGCCGCCGCAAAACCCGCCTCGATAACATCTACGCCCAGCTTTTCAAGCTGCAACGCAAGATGGATCTTTTCGTCCGTATTCATCGACGCTCCAGGGCTTTGCTCGCCGTCACGAAGCGTCGTATCGAAGATTATGATTTTATTTTTGTCCATTACAAATCCTTTCAAAGCGTTAAAATTTGGCGAAATTATAGCAGCGCAAACTTAAAAACAATCGCGGCGATAAACATATTTGAGATTACTTCGCCGTTTCCTCGGGTTTGTCTTTTTTATGAAATTTAGCCGCGCTTAAATTTAAAGCTCCGCGAACCAAACCGTAAACAATATAAACCAAAGTAAGCACCGCCGGGAATTCCAGCCTGAAAAGATATAAAAGCGAGAAAAACACGACGATTAGAAGCACTAAAATTTTAATCGCATTGGGACGTTTTAGGCTGATCTTTTTAAAGCTTGGAAAGCGGATGTTGCTGACCATTAAAAACGATAGCACCGCCATTGCGATGATCAAAAATACGCCAAACCCTTTGGAGAGCTCATATTTTAGATAAATTCCGATCCAAAACGCCATCGTAATCGCTGCCGTTGGTATCGGTAGCCCGATAAAAACGCTAGGCTCATAGGTGCCCGTGGTGACGTTAAATCGCGCCAGCCTGATCGCGCCGAAAACCACGTAAAGTGCTGCTACGAGCGAACCGACCTTACCGTAATCGTGCCCGACCGCGCAATAAAATAGCAGCGCCGGCGCGACGCCGAAAGCAACGATATCCGCAAGGCTATCGAACTCCACGCCGAATTTCGACGTCGCATGCGTTAGCCTCGCCACGCGGCCGTCAAGCCCGTCGCAGATCAAGGATAAAATGATATAAAAGATCGCGGCACTGAAGTTGCCTTTGATCGTAGAAATTATGCTGATAACCGCCAAAAATGCACTTGCCGCCGTGAAAAAATTCGGCAATATGTAGATTAATTTTCCCTTTTCCTCTTCCATCTCTTACTCTTTAAAATTTTATTTTTACACCGCTTTTCATTCGGTGCCGCGGATCGCGCATAAAGCATTTTAGCGCGACCTTCTTAAAATTTAGCCCTAAGTTCTTACCGCGCGCGAGGCTTTAAATTTAAGCCTCGCTCTTTGCGCTTTCGATATCATCGTTAGCGCCTAAATTTCGCACCAGACGGGTAGGCATGCCGTTATCTTTTTCAAATTTAGAGATGATCTCTACGATCTGCTCTCCAGAGACCGTCTCTTTTTCATACAGCGCCTTCACCATCTCCTCGATCGCCGGAGCGTAGGTCCTTAGCGTCTCTTTTACCGCCGCGTAGCGCTCATCCAGCGTCTTGCGGACATATTCGTCGATCTTAACCGCCGTTACCTCGCTGTAATCCTTGATGCTCTGTCCGCCGTTTAGGAAGGAATACTGCTGCTTTTCTAGCACCGCAAGCCCGAGCGCATCGGTCATTCCGACCTGAGTAGCCATAAATTTAAGCATATCGGTAGCGCGCTGTAGATCGTTGCCCGCTCCGTCGGTGATCTCGCCCAAAAACACATCCTCCGCCGCGCGCCCCGCCAAAAACGTATCGATCTCGGCAAAAATTTCATGGCGCTGGTGCAGGTATCTATTTTCAAACGGCGAATTTAGCGTGTATCCCGCAGCGCTCAATCCGCGCGGCACGATAGTTACTTTAGATACCGGCATCGCGCCTTTAGTAAGCTCGGCGATGAGCGCATGACCGCTTTCGTGGTAGGCGACGATTCGCTTTTCGATCGGGCTTACGCGGCGCGATTTTTTAGCCAGTCCGATACCGACGCGTTCGATCGCTTCGAGCAGGTCTTTTTGCTCGACCTCCGCCTTTGCCTCGCGACCCGCTAAAAGCGCGGCTTCGTTGATGATATTTGCAAGATCGGCTCCCGCAAAGCCCACGGTAAGCCGCGCGATCTCTTCGATATCGATATCGCGAGCAAATTTAACGTCGCGCATATGCACCTTTAAAATCGCCATTCTGCCGTCAAAATCGGGTCTATCGACTAGAACCTGCCTATCGAATCTGCCCGGACGCAGAAGCGCTGCATCCAGCGTCTCAGGACGGTTAGTAGCCGCAAGGACGATTACCGGGCTTGATTCCGAGCCGAAGCCGTCCATCTCGGCAAGCAGCTGATTTAGCGTCTGCTCGCGCTCGTCATTACCTCCGCCGATACCGCCTGCGGTTCTGCTTTTGCCGATCGCATCGATCTCATCAATAAAAACGATCGCCGGAGCCTGTTTTTTAGCGTTATCAAATAGATCGCGCACCCTGCTGGCGCCCACGCCTACGAACATCTCGATGAAGCTGGAGCCCGATACCGAAAAAAACGGCACGTCCGCTTCGCCCGCGACCGCTTTGGCTAGCAGCGTCTTGCCCGTGCCGGGAGGGCCCACTAAAAGCACGCCTTTTGGAATTTTAGCCCCGAGACTGATGTATCGCTCGGGATTTTTTAAGAAATCTACGATCTCTTTAACCTCCTCTTTTGCCTCTTCGACGCCCGCTACATCGCTAAATTTAACCTTCGGCTTTTCGGCGCTTACCAGGTTTTTGGAGCTTCCGATGCCGAGCACGCCGCCGCCCATATTGCGCTGCATGCGATTGGCTAAAAACATCCAAATTCCAAAGAAAATCACGAGCGGCAAGACCCAGCTAAAGAGCAGATCGGTCAAAAAGTTGCTCTCGTTATACGCGCCGTATGGAATTTTGCGCGATTCTAAAATTTGAACCAGCTCTGGATCATCCACGCGCTTGGCGGTGTAGATTACGTTGCCGACTTGCGCTTTAATCGTGGAGCTTCCGATGGAAACCATGCTTACTTGAGAGTTTTTGATTTGCGATTTTAGCTCGGAGTAAGTTACGTTTCTACTCTCGCCCGAAACGGAGCCTAGCACTCCACCGCTATCAAATCCGCCGCTTGGGGATATCGCTTTAAACACGACTATCAAAATAAGCGCAAAAATTATAAAAACGCCGATCGGATTTTTATTAAAAAAATTGTTTCCGCCGCCGTTTTGAGGGGGTTGATTGTTTTGGTTATTGTTCATATCTTCCTTTCATATACAAAGCTGAGCCATTCGTTTTCTTGCTTCATACAGACGAAGCTTAGATCCGAAAAGGCTTGCTCTATCCTATCTTTATATTTTTCCAAAATTCCCGACAGCACGAGCTTGCCGCCGGGTTTTAGCGCTTTTTTCAGATCCGCGCTTAGGATCAAAATCACGTCGGCGATTATATTTGCGACGACGAGATCAAACTGCGGCTGCGCGCTTTCGCTTGAGCCTCGCTCGTTTAGGCTTGAAACGCTGCCGAGCCAAATTTTATCGATCTGCACGCCGTTTTTCTCGGCGTTTTGCTGCGTAGCGGTCACCGCCTGCTCGTCGGTATCGCAAGCGCTTACCTTTGCGTCCAGTTTTTTCATCGCGATACTTAGAATTCCGCTGCCGCAGCCCACGTCAAGCGCGCTCATGCCCGCGCGAGTAAGCTCGCTAAGCAGCGCTAGGCACATATTGGTGCTTTCGTGATGCCCTGAGCCGAACGCTAGCGCAGGATCGATCAGCAGATCGATTAGCGCGCGATCTTGCGATCTTTCGCACCAGCTCGGACGGACGTAAAATTTACCGACCGCTACGGGCGCGACCCCTTTTTTATATTCGTCGAGCCAGTCTTTGTTTTGCTTTTTTGAAATTTCGATCTGCAGATCGGCGTCTAAATTAAGAGATCGCGCAAGCCCCTTTTTAAACTCTTCAAACGCAAATTTTAAATTTTGCAGATCCTCTTCGTCGCGGATTATGAAGCGATCGCCATCCTCCTCGACGCAGGTAACGCCGAGCTCAAACGCAAAGCTCTTGAAAAGCTCGCTCGCATTCGCGCTTTTTACGATCATCTCATAAAAAAAATCTTTCATCGCCTCACATCGCCTTTAAATTTTAAAATTTGCATATTACTAAAATTTAGTTCAAACTTTGCTTACGCTCGGGCGTTTTTATAGAGCTTCAAACGCCTTTTTAAGATCGAGCGTGCCCTCGTAATACGCCTTGCCGACGATGACGCCTGCTATGAGCCCTGCGTTTTTAAGCGCGATTATGTCGTTTATATCTTTAACGCCGCCGCTTGCGATAGTGTCGATGCTGCAAGCTTTCGCGATAGAGCGGCTAAATTCTACATTTACGCCGCTTAACATCCCGTCGCGCGAGATGTCGGTGCAGATGATCGCACAAACGCCCGCATCCGCGTAGTCTCGCGCCAGATCGGTCGCTTTTACGCGGCTTAGCTCCGCCCAGCCCTCGGTGGCTACGAGCCCCTCTTTTGCGTCTATGCCCACGACGATGCGGTAAAGCTTCGCCATCCCCCTTACGAAATCCGAGTTTTTTAGCGCCGCCGAGCCCAGGATAAATCTATCGACGCCTAAGCTTAAATACTCCTTTATGCGCGCTTCGTCGCGGATGCCGCCGCCCACTTCTACGCGCAGGCGCGTGCTTTTTACGATCCGCTCGATCGCTTTGAAATTTACCGCCTCGCCAGCAAACGCGCCGTCGAGATCAACTAAATGCAGCCACTTAGCGCCGAGATCTTCAAATTTTTTGGCTAGCTCACAGGGGTCTTTGGAATAAATTTTTGCGCTTTGCATCTCGCCCTTGCTAAGGCGTACGGCGCATCCTTGTTTCAGATCAATCGCAGGGAAAATCTCCATCACAGCTCCGTAAAATTTTTAATGATTTTTATGCCCGCATCGTGGCTTTTTTCGGGATGCGGCTGAAAGGCAAATACGTTTTCGCGCCAGATCGCGCTTGCAAACTCATAGCCGTAAAACGTGCTCGCAAGCGTAATCTCGCGCGCGCAAAGGACGTGATAGGAGTGCACGAAATACAGATACTCAAACTCGCCTAGACCCGCATTTATCGGCGAGCGCTTGATAAAATGCGCGCTGTTCCAGCCGACGTGCGGGATCTTTAGGCTTTCGGCGCGAGCGGAATTTTGCCCGCAGCGCTCGCCGGATCCCGCTTTGCTCAATCTAAATTTTAAATTTTCGGGTTTAAATTCTACTTCGCCCAGTCCGAATCTCGTGTTTTCAAATCCGGATTCCGCTTCGCAAACATTAAATTTCGTTTTGTCAAATTTCACGACGCGACCAGGTAGAATTCCAAGCCCACTGCGCGCGCCGAATTCCTCGCTTTGTTCAAACAGAAGCTGCATCCCAAGGCAGATGCCTAAAAAATATCTGCCGCTTGCGACGAACTCTTTAATCGCGGCGTCCATACCGCTTGCGCGAAGCCTCTCCATCGCCTCGCCGAATGCGCCCACGCCCGGAAGCAGAGCCTTATCGCAGCTCAAAAGCTCCTCAGGGCTGCGCGCGAGGCAAAATTTAGCGCCGCAAAAGCTAAGCGCGTTCATCACGCTTTGGATATTGCCCGCGCCGTAATCCACGATACCGATCAAGCCGTGCCCTTCATATCGTTCAATCGGTGCGAAAACTCAGGCACGATACGTTTTAGCTTATCCGCAACCTGCGCGTCCTCGCACTCCGAAAGCTCCTCTATCTGCGAGTTTAGCTCCTCTAGGTCGTATTTTGCGGAGTGGGTTACGAAGATTGATTGGTACTTAGTGCTCTTGTCGTTTTCGTCGATCAAAAGCTCCTCGTAAAGCTTCTCGCCTGGACGCAGGCCTACAAATTTAATACCCAGCTCCTCCTTACCGGCAAGCTGCAGCATTCGCTTGGCAAGATCGGCGATCTTTACGGGCTCGCCCATATCCAGCACGAAAAGCTCGCCGCCCTGCGCGATGGAGGCTGCTTGAAGCACGAGTTGGCACGCCTCGCTAACGAGCATAAAATATCTCGTAATCTCGGGGTGCGTAACGGTAAGCGGCTCGTTCGCTTCGATCTGGCGTTTAAATTTAGGAATGACGCTACCGCTTGAGCCGAGCACGTTTCCGAAGCGGACGGCGACAATCTGCGTATCGCTTGCCGCGTCGTTGGAATTTAGCGCGTAAAGCTCACAGATACGCTTCGTTGTGCCCATAATGTTAGTCGGCCGCACCGCCTTATCGGTCGAGATCAAAACGACCTTTTTCGCGCCATATTTTTTGGATAGATCGATTACGTTTTTCGTGCCGACGACATTGTTTTTGACCGCTAGATGCGGATTAAACTCGCATAGCGGCACGTGCTTATACGCCGCTGCGTGCACGACTACTTCGGGATGAAATTCTGCAAAAACCTCCTCCAGCTCATGGCGATAAACGACGTTTATCATCTTTAACTCGTTGCGCGCATCCGCGCCGGTGGCTTCGTTAATCGAGTAGAGATTAAACTCGCTGTGCTCGACCATGATAAGACGCTTTGCGCCGAATTTCAAGCATTGCTTGCAAATTTCGCTTCCTATCGTGCCGCCCGCACCCGTTACCAGCACGATCTTGTCTTTGATAAAATTTTCGATCGCCTTGGTATCGAGGTCTTTGGGCTTGCGCGCGAGCAGATCCTCGA
>NZ_CALIMW010000216.1 GCF_938045405.1 uncultured Campylobacter sp.
CAGGCTTGGTTGGCAAAGCAGTAGGCCCCGAAAAGCAAAATTTCATAAAATTTAAGTAGCACAAGGCTGTGGAATTTTACCCAAATTCTACAAGACAGCCCTATAAATTTCGCGCAGCTCTCCGTGAAATTTGCAGAATTCTATGAAGCGATCTTTTGCCGAAATTCTATAAAATTTTGGCGCGCTGTACTCAAGACGCATGGCAAAATCCATAAAGTCAGCCCTACTTATGCGGCAGCACAGCGCAAAATTCCGCCATACACCCGCTCCAAAGCTTCATAAAATTTCATCGCCCCGCTCGTATCAGATAAAATTTCGCCAATTATTCCGTAGTTTTGTCGGGGCTCGCGCTTAGCTCAGGTAAAATTTTATCTATCTCGCCACTCTGTCCGAGGCGATACAGCGCGAAGTCGTATTTGATTGGGTCGCTCGGATCGAAGCGTCTTAAGCTTTGCGTAAGCTGTAAAACAGCCTCGAAATCGTAACTCTTGCGATCGATCAGCCCAAGCTTAAGCGAAACTTTATGCGTGTGGGTATCGAGCGGGATGAGGAGGCGCGATTTTTCGATCTTTTTGTACAGCCCCAGATCGATGTCGCTGTTGCGCACCGCCCAGCGCAGGAAAAGATTGTAGCGCTTATACGGCGACGTGGGCCTTTGCACAAAGCCACGTCCGAAAAAAAACTCATATCCCTGGCTGCGATAAGGATTTAATCTGTAAATTTCGCCGATTAAAAAATTTATCCCATCCTCGATCCGTCCGCTTTTTTGCATGCCGCGAAGCACGCTCTCCTCGATGCTAAGGCTATTTTTAAGCCGCTTTAAAGTTATAAAAATTTCAGCGACGTCGCGCGAGCTTTGAAATCTATACTTTTTGCCCGCAAGTTCCGCTCTCATGCGCTCTTCGCTCCCGTCTAAAAGAGAAAAATCAAGCGAGCGAAGAAATTTTAAAATTTGAGCCGCGCTCCCGTAAGCAAACAGCGCGCAGATGAGCGCTACGACGTCGTTTCGATGGCCCTTTGCGACCTGCAGCGGATCGGGCGCGCCGAAAAGATCCGCGTCGCAATTTTTCAAATCGGCGTAGTAATCTAAAATTTGCTTTAAGCTTTTCATTTTGCGTAGTAACTCATCGTCGTAGCGCCGAATTTTCGCGATTTAAGCAGCGCGAAATCGCCGATTTTAGGCGGCAGCCCAAGCTCGCTCATATGCTCGATCGCGATTAGCAGCTCGCACTGCACGGAGTCCAGGCGCGCTATCAGCGCCAGCACTCGCTCGTAAATCTCGCCAAAGCCCTGCCTGATCGCAAACGGCGGATCCAGATATACAAACACTCTGCGCGCGGGATCGGATACGGAATTTTCTTTGGAATTTGCGATGTGGCTTTCGCTAAAATTTACGGCAGCACTTTCACCTAAACCGTAGGCTAAATTTTCGCGGGAGCTAACGGCGAAATTTTTTCTTGAACCGCAGGTTAAATTTATGTTTGGGCGTGAATTTTCTTCGCACTTGGGGCTAAATTTGCCGTCAGAATTCTCAGTAGAATTTTTTCTTGAATCATAGACGCAATTTGCGCTTGAATGTAAATTTTCTCCGCAGTTTGCGTCAAAATTTTCGCTCAAATTTATATTAGAATTTTTCCTTAAATTATAAATGAAATTTATGCTTAAGCGTAAATTCTCTTCACAGCCCGCATCGAAATTTTTGTTAGAATTTAAGCTTTCTTTCTCTTCGCAGCTCGCGCCTAAGCCCGCACCGCGATTTGCGTCAAAATCAGAACTTTCGCTGCATTTTGAGCTTAAATTTACGTTGCAATTAGCGGTCTCGGCGTCGCTAGCGTCGTATTGCGAAGCGGAGCTAGCGTTAAACTTTTCGCTAAAGCTCGCAGCATCCGCAGCTAGCGAATTCACGCAGTATTTTATACTAGAAGCGCCCGCATAATCGCCAATCTGGACACAACCGCCAAAGCCCTCCACGCCTGCGTAATCACCATTTGCGCCGCTTTGCGCGCCATTTTGCGCGCTGTCAGGCACACTGCTTCCTGTGCCGCATTTAGCCAAATCTTTCACGCCGCTTTGCGTGCCACCTTCCGCTTCGATGCCTTGCGCGGCGCAGTATCCGTTCTCGCCCTGCTCTACGCCACTAAAGCTTTTGCGGCAGCCGTCTTTTTCGCCGTCTAAATTTTTGTGGTAGGTGGCGGCATGGTTTTTGAAATTTTTGCCACTTAAATTTAACGAATTCGCGCCCGAGCGTCCATTCATATTCGCCTGCAGATCGTGTAAAATTTCGGGTAGTCGCTCGAAGCAATCGCCCAAAATTGCATTTGCGCCGAGCCCGAAAAGCTCAAAATTTTTCCGCATTATTTTATGCGCGGCGGCGTCCTTTTCGATCGCATAAACGTTTTTTGCGCCGTTGCTTAGCGCCTCAAGCGCCATCGCACCGCTGCCGCCGAAGCACTCGATAAACGCCGCGCCGCGCAACTCCGCCCGCCAAGTATCGAAAAACGAGCCCTTTACGATGCTTTTCGTGCTGCGCGTGCTCGAAAGCGCGGGCAGAGCGAGCTTTTTGCCCTTATAAATGCCGCTTGAAATTTGCGTAAAGAGCGTGCCGCCGAGCTTAGACAATTTAGCCATTTTGCCTTCTTAAAATTTCGATGATTTTTGCCTTGAACTCATCAAATAGCGCGCAAATTTCATCTTCCGCACTCGCCGCGCCGTATTCGCTAAGATCCCGCTTTAGCTCGCCTTGAAAATCCTCTAACTTCGATAACAACATCTGCTTGGAAAACGGTAGCGCCAAATCTCCGCCTTCGCCGATCAAAAATAGCGGTTTTACCGAGCTTTGCGGCTCATCGCTTATCACAAAGTCGCAATCCTGCGCACTTGCAGCATGACCTTTTAAAAACAGCTCCAGCGTCTTTTGCAAAATTTCGCAGTCGCAATCGATAAAAGCTTTCATCAAAGCCCCTTTTTAAATTTTATCATCTTAAACTTCTCGCCAAACTCCGCGCGCAGGTGATTGAACTGCAAAAGCGCGTTATGATAGCCCTTTTCGCCGCTTTTTTGCGTAAAAAGCTCTAAAAGCTGGACCGCGCCGAAGTCTATCAGAGCCGCGATCTGTCTTTTAAAATCCGCCGTCACGGCACCCGCGTCCTCAAACGCAGCACGCAAAATTTCAAAATTTACGTCGTAAGTAAGATCGCTCTTGCCGTAAAAATCACTCAAGTTTTGCACCTCAAAGAAGCTGAAAACCTCGTGGTTTCGGTAAATCCGCAGGCTAAAATCGCCGCTAGCGCCCATCTGCCCGTAATCAAAGGCGATGAAATAAAACCGCTGCGCACTAGCGCAAATTTCGCGCGCAAAGCGAAAGTATCCGACCGGGATTTCGCCGCGCGAGATACCAAATCTGCGCTCGAGGGTCAAAATTTCACATTCTTTTATGGGGGCAAATTTTGCCGCGCCGCTTTCGATAAAAAGCATATTTTCGCCGTCTACCGCCTCGCATTTAAAGGCGTCAAAAAGCTCGTTTGCCACAAAGATCGCATCTTTAAATTTCGCCTCATGCGCGCTTGTGAAATGCTTTAGCGCGATTTCGCCGCCGAAGCTCTCCGCAAAGCTCGCCCGCTGTAGCTCGCGCAGACGCTCGTGCGGCTCGATGATTGCAAAGCTAAATTTATCAAGCGCCGCCGCACCGCCCAGCGTAAAGATAGCTTGCGCTATGTCGCAAAGCAGCCGCCCGTCGTGCGAGCCGATCTCTACGATAGCGATTTTAGCGCTATCGTGCGACTTTTTTGCAGGCGTAGCGTCTAAAGTTAGCTCGCTCGCCGCAAGGTTTTGCCGCGACCTATCTGCGCTCGGCGCCGCGTCTAAGCTTAACTCTTGCATCGCGCAAAAATCCGCGCTTAGGCGCAAAATTTCGCGCGCGATGCAGATCCCAAAAAAACTTCCTACGCTTACGGCAGTGTAAAAATCGCCGCTCTTGCCGATTTTAGCAGCATTTGCGTAGTAGCTCTCGTTTAGCCAGCCCTCGAAAAAATCGCTAAATTTCACGCCCGCACTATCTCGTCCAGGCTCTTGCGTAGGCGCGCAAAGCCCTCTTTGATCTCCGGTTTTTTGATATTTAGCGCAGGCAAAAATCTAAGAGTGCGCTTGCCAGATTTTAGGATCAAAAGTCCGTTTTGCAGGGCTTTGTTAAAGATCTCGCTCAGATTTTTTTCATCGCGCAACACGAGGCCTTGCATCAGACCGAGCCCCACGCGCTTTTCGATCAGGCTAGGATAGTCTGCGGCGAGCCCGTCTAGTTTTTTGATAAATCTTTTTATAGTCTTATCAAGCTTGCCGCTCGCTTTTAAAAACTGAAGCTGCGAAAGCACCGCAAGCGCCGTAGAGGTCGCCAAAAAGTTACCGCCGAAAGTGCTGCCGTGCTCGCCTGGAGCGAAAATGTTTTGCTGCGCCACGCACGCGCCGATCGGCACGCCGCCCGCAAGCCCTTTGGCAAAGGTGATGATGTCGGGGCGGATGTCGTAAATTTGCGATGTCGCAAACTCGCCCGTGCGATATACGCCGCACTGCACCTCGTCGGTGATCAAAAGCAGCTTTTTCTCTTTCAAAACCGCCGCCAGCCTTTGCACGCTCGCCTTATCCAGAGGCTTGATACCTCCCTCGCCCTGAACGAGCTCGATCATCACGGCGACGCTGTTTTCATCGATATGCGCGATGATCTCCTCGATATCGTCGAAAAATTTAAACCCGGGCATATAGGGCGCAAAAATTTCCGGATGAAATTTCTCCTGCCCGGTAGCTTGTAGTGTCGCTAGCGTGCGGCCATGGAAAGAATTTCGCAGAGTTAGAATTTCAAATTTTTTATTAGGGAAGTTTACGGTGCCGTATTTACGCGCCATTTTGATCGCCGCTTCGTTCGCCTCCGCGCCAGAGTTGCAAAACACCGCGTAGCTGCGATACCCCAAAAGCTCGCTAATCTTTTGAGCCAGGGCTTCTTGAGGCAGAATTCTATAGATATTTGAGCCGTGGATGATCTGCGCAGCTTGCGTGCCGATCGCTTCAAGCACGATCTCGTTTGCGTGCCCCAGGCAGTTTACGCCGATGCCCGCGCCAAAATCCACGTAGTCCTTGCCCGTTTCGTCATAGACTATCGAGCCCTCGCCTCTTACCAGCGCTACGTTTACGCGCGCAAAATTATCCATCAAATAGTTCATTTTTTATACTCCACTTTAGGCAGATGCCAAGATTTGTAATAAGCCACCATGCGAAACGCAACCCCCAAAACCAGCAAAATAATCACCGAAAAGGCGCCGCTAAGCCCCAATCCATCAAGCACGAAATATATCAAGCCCACGCCCATGCTTATCGTGCCATAAAGCCCCGTATGTAAAAACCACGGCACTTCGTTCAGCAGTACGTCGCGTAAAATGCCGCCGCCCACGCCGTTGCAAAATGCGATTAGCACCACGCCAAAAACATTATGATTATAGCTTAGCGCAACCATCGCTCCCACGATCGAAAAGCTTACGACGTCGATCGCATCGGTTAGAATAAATAAAAATTTACCCTCCAAATCGCGGTTTTCGTAAAGTTTGGCAAAAATGGCTACGGCGCTTACCGCGAGCACGATGGTTACGGGCGCGTAGTGCGTGAACGAGTATATCTCGCGACTTACCAAGGTATCGCGCATGATCCCGCCGCCAAGCGCGGTCAAAAACGCCGCGATAAAGATCCCAAGCCAATCGCAGCCCTTCTTTACGCCGAATAAAAACCCGCTAAGCGCCGCCGAAGCGATGCCTACGCACTCAGTAAGCTCTAAAATACTCATATCACAAACCGCTAAAATCCTTTTAAAAACGCATTTTACAACAACTAAATATAAATTTGGGTAAAGCGCGACGAGCGGGAGAAATTTAGGCGCTGCGGTATAAATTTAAAGCGGCGGGTAAAATTTGAGCGCGGCGAATTAAAATTCTACGAGATAGAATTTCATATGGCAGAATTTTAAGCGGCTAAAATACGGCGTCGTCGGGGCGTAAATATAAAATTTAGACTTGAAATTTATAAACGGCTGCGGAGATAAAATTTCATAAAATTTTATCGCGGTTAAAACATACGGCGTCGCGGTACGGCGCAAATTTAGTTTGAAATTTGCAGCACCTTCGCGCTAGAAGGAATTTAACGCTACAAAGTCGGCTCTATGCTTACGCTAACGGTGCGCAAATTTTGATTTGAAATTACGCCCTTGTTTTGGCGCCGTGTTTCGCCGCTATAAAATTTCATGCGATTTTGCGGAGACCGAGTCCGCGCGGAATTCTACGTAAAATTTTAAAATTTAGCGGTCGATTCTGCGTAGAATTTTACGCCGAACCCCGCTAGATTAGCGTAGCCTCTCTTTTAAAATTTTCCAAATCCCAGGCATTGCCAGCAGTCCGTTGTGCGGCGCGGCGGCTATTTCATAAAATAGATCGCCCGCTTTAAGAAACCCCGCAAGATCGCGGCAGTGCTGCACCGGTATCAGCTCGTCGGCAGCTCCGTGGATGAGCGTGATCTGAGTGCCGCGTGCCGCGTGCAAAAATTCCGCGGTCGGAATCTTGTAGCGGATCAAAAATTTCGGCACGAAGGGGATTTTTTCGTGCGCGAGCCGCTCGAAGCTAAAATATGGCGCGAGCAAGATCAGCCGCGCCGCATCCCACTTCGCAGCCTGCTGTGCCGCGATGCCGCTTCCGATCGAGTAGCCGATCATCGCGAGCTTTCTTGGCGGATGCTGCGCTAAAACGTAGCGGCTCATCGCATCCGCACTCGCAAAAAGCTGCTGCTGCGATGAAATTTTGCCGTCCGATTTGCCGTAGCCCGGGTAATCGAAAATATAAAAATCATATCCCAAAGCCGCAAAATCCGCGCCGTATGCGCCCCAGCCGCTTACGTCGCCGAAGTTGCCGTGAAAGAACAAAATCGCGCCTTTAGGCTCTGCCGCGCTAAATTTTAGCCCGTTTATCGATCTGCCCTCAAACGGAATATTGATCTCTTGAAATTTTATCACAGCGGCTTTTGCGTTATTGCCCGCATCGCCGTTTACTGCGGCGTTTTCGCCAATATGCTCGGCGCTAGTTTGAGCGTTTTTGTTTTTGATCTCGCCCGCTACGGCGCCGTTTTCCTTTACGCCGCCAATCGCCGAAGCGCCTTCGTCTGCAGCGCCGTTTGTCGCCGCGCCATTTTGCGTAGCGGACATCGATGCCTCTAAATGCTCGCCGTTCTCTGGCGCATTCACAAGTCCAGTAAATTCGGAATTTTCAAAGCTAAATTTGAAGTTTTTATCTAGCGGCTCGCCCAAAAATATCAGCCGCTCCTGAAAGATATAAAGTGCTACCGCGATCGCCGCATAAAGGCACGCCGCGATAACGCACAATCTAAGTAAAACCCTCATCGCCGTCCTTTAAATTTAAAACAGGGGCGCAAAAACGCGCAGCGGCACGCGAAATTCCATCTCGCCGCTAAACTTTAAACTCGCTCAAAAACCACTGAAATGCCAGGATCAGCCCCGGCGCGCGCACGATCTTTTCGTCGAACATAAACTCTCGCGCCTTGGCTGCAGGCAGGTAGAAAAGCTCGATATTCTCGCCGTCCACGCCGCCGCCGGCTCCTAGCTTCATAGATTCGTCGATACGTGCGAAGTATAAAATTTGACGGTTCGCCGCAAAGCCCAGGGCGCTGTAGTAGCTCGTGATAAATTTCAGATCCTTCACGGCATAGCCAGTCTCTTCGAGCACCTCTTCGATCGCCGTTTGCTCCTCGCTGATACCCTTGTCCAAAATGCCTGCGCAAAGCTCATAGGTGTAGCCCTTCTCAGGCGAGTTGATTAAGCCTTCCTCTTGATAAAACCACACGCTGGGGCGAAACTGCTTGACGAGCAAAAGCGCGTCGCGCTGCGTATGATAAAGCAAAATCGAGACGCTATCGTGCACCTTGACGCAGTCCCACGCGCGCGCTACGCCGTCCATTTCAAAATTTAAGCGAAAGGGTTTAACAAAATTGGAGCTTTTAAGCTCGGAAATTTTAAAATTTTTTATAGAAGTATCCACGTCGCAAGTCCTAAAAAGCTGAAAAATCCCACGATGTCCGTAACTGTGGTGAGCAGCACGGAGCTGCCGACGGCGGGGTCGATATTTAATTTTTTAAGCGTGATCGGAATGACGGCGCCGAAAAGCCCGGCAAGCGTTAAATTTAGCACCATCGACATCGCAATCACCAGCCCCAAAAGCTTAATGCCGAACCAAAAATACGCCACAAACCCCATTAGCGTAGCAAAAATGAGACCATTTATAAAAGCGATCGTGATCTCGCGAAAGAGAACCTGCTTTTTGTCTTTAAACGCTATCTCGCCCAGGGCTAGGCGGCGCACGGTTACGGTAAGCGCCTGCGTGCCGGTGTTGCCGCCCATGGAGGCGACTATCGGCATAAGCACGGCGAGCGCGACCAGTTTTTCGATAGTGGCGTCGAAAAGCCCGATGATCGTGGAGCTTACGATCGCCGTGCATAAATTTACCGCTAGCCACACAGCGCGCGCGCGTCCCGCCTT
>NZ_CALIMW010000217.1 GCF_938045405.1 uncultured Campylobacter sp.
TAAAGATGAGTTTTGCATCAAAAGGCTTATCGGAGATTTGAGTATATAGCCTATCGTCGTCGTCATTTTTACTAAAATTCTTATTGACTACCTGTAAACCGCTTAAAGGTAGGATATTAACGCTTTTAGAAACCTTTGTCGCATCGCATAATTCAAGTTCAGAAGCGCTATCCATCTCTATGAAGACTCGCTGACCGCCGCCTATATCTAAGCTCATCTTATAACTTAGTGTCACGGCAGGAGCCTGCAATATGGTTGCACCCGTATTTACGGTAGCATTAAACTCGCCGTATGCCGCTTTACCTGGCTGCATTAATCCGCCTACAAGTACAGGACTACCGCCCGGTGTTGAAGAAGGAGTTAAGTCTCCCGCGCCTTGACCTATATAAAATTTCAATATATTACCGTCAAGCGCAGTAAACTGCCTATCTTTATAAATAGCCTTCGTAACGTTTGGAGTGCCACCTTTTATGACGTCTTTCATAGTCTCGTATGCACCCTTTTGACCATCGCGTAAATAGACTAGTTCATCGGCTGCCGCCGCAGGTATGGTATTTGTAGTGGTAGTGATAGGATCATTTACGACTAGCTCGTTATTTATAGTAGCGCTATCTTTGGTATAGGTAGCGCCGGCTTGACCAAAGTCGATCGATACTACCGCACCTGCTGCATCTTCGCTATCGCCGCCATTCAATCTATTTTCAAATTTCATTCTATAATAGATATTTTCACCCGCAACTACCGGGTTTTTGATCTGCTCAGGAGGTTCATGTAGTTTTTTTACATCCTCTTCGCTTCTTCGGTTACCATCATTATCAAAGAATTTAACCCAGTTAGAGGCGTTATAGACTTCATACTGATAGCACATTTGAGGGACATACAAATCGGCGGAAATAGCAATCATACTTATGAAGTTTTGATCGGCTTGACCTCCGTTGAGATCTTCATACGCCGCACCCAAAGAGATGTTTAGACTAGATTGCGCATTCTTCATCTTTGAACCGATATCGAATTCGTCCAGATCAAATCCACCTAAATAACCGGTGCCGTATGGATAGCTATACTTATAGGTGCCGTTATCATTTATAAGTAAAGCGACAGAGCCGTCGTATATATTAGCGCGATCGTTAGCTAACCGTTGATTAACCCCACTGGATCCGTATAGCGAATCCATTTGTGCAGTTCCTTTGTGTTGAACTTTAAAATACTCGTCGGAGGTCATTTTTCTCTCGCCACCAAACCCTAAAAACCCTAGCTTTGCACTTACGGACCCACTTCTAGGTGTATAAAATCCACTGATGGTAGCGTTAATGTTTATAGGCGTATATCCTCCATCCTTCCAAGGGGTGACGACAAAATAATCGCCGTAAATAGTTACGTTTTTTGGTTTAAAATATTTATTTTTATATTCTACGGCCTCTTTATAAGTCATTTTTTGACCCGTTACGCTATCGTTAGATTGTAAATTATTTAGCAAATCCCTTCTGGAGTTGGCGGTTTTATCATATACTACGATTATTCCCCATCCGCCGTACGGCCCAATACGAACGCTGTTGAACTCTAAATTGGTAAAATCTGCACCGCTTTGATCCTCACCATCACTCGTTCTTACGTTTCCTACAGTAAATTCAATGCTGTCGGAATAATCTTTAAAATATTCCTTGACTAGATCGGTAATATCTTTAGTGCAGCCATATTTTAAACGCAAACGTAAGGGCTTGCGAGATTTTGCCAAAAAGTTCCAAGCAGCCGTTCCTTCGCATCTATCTCTATAAACATCTTCTATTATGCTAGCTTTACCTTTCGAGCTTTTCATTTTAAATTTCACCCGTGTATACCCCTTAGCAAAACCGGTCAATTTTTTTCCGTCTTTGCTGTTGTATTCTGCTTCGCTGTCAAAATCAGTCGTGCTGAATATATTTCCCTGCCAATAAAGTCTCGCATAGACTATATCGTTTTTAGTCACGCCCTTAGGAAGCCTCAAAACAGCTTTTGAACTATTCAAATAAAACTGTCCGTCGCCGTCATCTTTAATGTATGTGCCTTTTGCTCCCCACATGTAACCATAGCCTAAAGCAGAAGGCCAGCTTAAACTAATCACCGGCTTTCCGGTCACGGCGTAGTCTCCAAAGACGTATGTGCCCGCACCGCCGAATCTAACTATCGGCTTTTGGTTTAATTCGTCAGACCGATTTTTTATAGTGGTGAAATTATACAAACCCTGATCTCCGTTCCAATCCCAACCACTTCTGCCTTTCTTTCCGTCCAGCACGCCATCGTCACGATACTCGTTGCTTATTGGGGTAGCAGAATTTATCTTCACGTTCGACCTAACATCATCTGCGAATACTCCCGTCGCGAAACAAAACAACAGCGCCAAAATGGGCGCAAAGCTAAAACTCTTAACTTTCATGATACTACCCTCCGGTCAATAACATAATTTTTGACTATTATTTTACATTTTTTTTGCTTAAATTACAGTGCAATTTGAAAGATTTATAATTAAAATTTAATTTATTTCAAATGGGACGGCAAATAACGACAACGCGATGAAAACTTAACGATGAAAAAATTTCATAAAATATAAAAAATGCGGAAATTTATCAAAAATTTCAGCAAATTTTAAAATTCAAAAGCTCTGTTACGATTTGATGTTGAAATAAATTTTACATCCGCTACGAAAAGCCGGCTCGCTTACGGCGAGTTGAGCGCGATTTTTTGCTCACGCAACTTCAACCCACATTCGCTTTACGGCTTCACTGCTCGTAGATAATTCTCGCAACAAGGCTTGTCACAACTAAAAATCGGGCGGTATTACTCTGTAAAAATTCCTAGTGCAGCGAATTAAAAACATCGCAATTTGGACTTTGCAAAAACATGACCAGCTATTTTTCCAAAGTTCATCGGCGCT
>NZ_CALIMW010000218.1 GCF_938045405.1 uncultured Campylobacter sp.
TGGATTTTAGCGGTAGTGAGTGCGTCCTTCCGCTAACGCACAAAGCCCTAAAAAAGGCGATCGAGGCTTTAAAATTTCTACAGCCAGACGCCAAAGAGGGCGCGCACAAAAATCTGCAGGTGCTGCTTGCGGTTAAAGAGGCGATGAAATCGGACGAGCACGCGAGCTTTTGCGCCAGCTTCGTCTTCGAGGATGCCGTGCCAAAAAGCGTCGAGAGCGTCTATCTCAAGCTTTACGCGCTTTCGCTAAATCTCTGCGAGCCGCGCACGCTCAATCTAGACGGCGCATTTAGCGTGCTTCCGAACGTCGCATGGGATGAAAACGCCCGCCCGATCGAGCTTTGGTGGCTGCGTGAAAACGAAATCTCTTTAAAAATGCAAGGTCGCTATCCACGCATCATCAGCGTCGATAAATTTCCGCGCTACCTAAGCCACGTCGTACCGCCGCAAAACGTGCGGATTTTAGATGACGCGAAGGTGCGTTTGGGTGCGCATATCGCTGCGGGTACGACCGTAATGCCGGGTGCTGCGTATGTGAATTTCAACGCAGGCACGATCGGCAGCGTTATGATCGAGGGGCGCGTCAGTAGCTCGGTCGTCGTGGGCGAGGGCAGCGACATAGGCGGCGGCGCGTCGATTTTGGGCGTGCTAAGCGGCACCAACGGCAATGCCGTGAGCATCGGCAAGCACTGCCTGCTGGGCGCAAACTCCGTAACGGGCATTCCGCTAGGCGACCGCTGCATCGTGGATGCCGGCATCGCGGTACTTGAGGGCACGAAGGTTTTTATCGCACAAAAGGATCGCGAGGCGCTAGCAGCGCTAAATCCAGGCTTTGCGTTCGATCGTGAAATTTATAAAGGGCTTGAGCTTGCCGGGCTTAGCGGTCTGCACTTCCGACAAAATAGCCAAAGCGGGCAGATTACGGCAAGCGTTAGCAAGCGCGCGATCAAACTCAACGCGGAACTGCATTAAATTTATAAATTTAAACGGCGGGCGCGGATTGGCTGGAGCTTTTCAAAGCTGCGTTAAATCTATAACTTAAAGGCGAGTTAAAAAAGATACGGACGATCTCGCCGCACGCCGCTTTGAGCGAGCGCATATGATCCGTCGCAAAAATTTCCGCTCATAGAATTTCGCGCGGAATTTAAAGAATTTTTGCCGCGATTTAGAAAATTTCTAGCGGTGATTTATGGAATTT
>NZ_CALIMW010000219.1 GCF_938045405.1 uncultured Campylobacter sp.
ACACTGTTCAAGATTATAGCGGCAACGATACGATCAGATTTAAAGAGGGGATTAGCGCGAATGACCTACTAGTAAAAAGAGCAGACAAGGATATAAATAGCCTTGAAATTTCTATCAAAGGAACCGAAGATAAATTAACTATAAAAGATATCTATTGGAATGAAGGAAGAAACTACTACGGTAATATAAATAATTTCGAATTCGCAGATGGAACAAAACTCTCCCTTCATGAATTCGAAACACAAACTATGTTTAAAGGAACCGACGGTAACGATATCATTAGAGGGTCAATTGCCAATGATGAAATTTATGGCGGCAAGGGCAACGACACTCTTTACGGTCAAGAAGGGGATGATACCCTCTACGGCGGCGAAGGCAACGATACCTTGGCCGGATATTACGGCAACGACATCCTTTATGGCGGCGAAGGCGATGATATCCTTTACGGAGAGCATGGCGACGATATCCTAGAAGGCGGATCCGGTAATGATAGATTGGAAGGTGGCGAAGGCAACGATACCTATGTATTCGGCAGAGGCGACGGAGTAGACACTGTTCAAGATTATAGCGGCAACGATACGATCAGATTTAAAGAGGGGATTAGTAAAGAAAACATCACCTTCCAAAGGGTCGCCAACGATCTGGTATTAAAATACGGCGATAACGACACCGTCCGCATAAATAATCAATTCGGCGACGGTGCTATAGAGCAGATCGCGCTTGCTAGCGGAGAGTATATCACCGCTAGCAAGATAAATAAAATTATCGAGGATCTCAACGCCTACGCCTCAAATAACGGCATGAGCAATATCTCGATGGATGATATGAAAAATAATCCAAATATCATGCAGATGTTTGCGAGCGGCTGGGGAAATTAGCCCCGTCCACTCTAACTAACCCAGGGCTGCGCACTCTCAATGCTGCAGATTGCTCTGCCAACGCCTACTCACAAAATGCCGCCGCTTCATAATACCGGCGGCGGAAGTGCGGCAGGTCCCGTGATAATGCAAATCTACGAAAAGCTCGCCCAGATGGGCTACATCGACGCCAACGCAACGACTAACAAAGACAGCGCAAAGAAGACGAAGTAGGATGGGATTTTAGAATTCTACTCGTGCTTTGCTTGCTTTAAATTTTAAAATTTAGCAAGCCTTTGCGGGTTTAAAATTTTAAAATTTATCCCACCTCCGTGAGCCTGAAATTTTAAAATTTAGCTTGGAGCATCGATACAGAATTTTAAAATTTTATGAAACTTGGAGGAGATAGAATTTTATTTCACTATTACGGGTTTGAAATTTTAAAATTTAGCGCAGTGCGGAGGCTTTGAAATTTAGAATTTTACCCGTCATTCGCGGACTTGAAATTTTAAAATTTAGAGTAGTAAAGAACCTTGAAATTTGATATGGCAAAGCAGTTTTAAATTTTAAATATGCCGTAAGAATAAAAGGGTAAAATGCAGCGAAATTTTTATATGAGTAGGGGATTTGATGAGAGATTGCGATAAAGAGCCGGTAGCAGCAAAAAGCTCTTTATAACGCAAGTGCTAAAACGGATAAACGCTCTGCCAAGCAAGCTCTAATAAGACAAATCCTACTTCCTACTATATATTTATGAGCGCATAGGCGAATATAAACATATCGTAAAATCTAAGATTATTAAAATTTCTTAAGGAGGAGAGAATGGCATTTGTAGCAGAATATATTTCTAAAGAGGATATTAAGAAATATGATATTATAAATCGTGTAGATC
>NZ_CALIMW010000220.1 GCF_938045405.1 uncultured Campylobacter sp.
CGCAAGCGCGATCGGTTTCATTACGGAAGAGTACAAAGATGAGGAAGAGGATATCAATATGCAAATCAGGTGCAAGAAAAAGAAAGGATGATATTTTGCATATTGCGACTATCTTTTCAGGTATCGGTGTAGCGGAGATGGCGCATCGCAAGGTTTTCGGCTATAGCGGCACGATATTTGCTTGCGAAATCGACAAATTCGCGCGCCGTAGCTATGAAGCCAACGCGCTCAACCACCAAAATGTGCCTTTCTATGAGGACGTCCGCACCCTAGACGCTACGAACTATCGCGGACAAGTAGATGTGCTCGTAGGCGGTAGCCCCTGCCAAGACTTTTCTATCGCGGGAGAGCGAGCAGGCACAGGAGGAGATCGCGGCAATCTCATCTGGCAATACTACCGTATCGTGAAAGAATGCCGCCCGGAGGTTTTCGTATTTGAGAATGTGAGAGGCTTTCTGTCAATCGAAAAAGGCAGAGCCTATGTGAGCTTTCTAAACGCCTTACGCAATCTAGGCTATCACTGCCACGCCGAAATTCTCAACACCAAAGACTACGGCATCCCTCAAAACAGAGAGCGGCTCTACATAGTGGGCTTTTTGGACGCGGATAGATATTTTTCCTTCCGTTTTGCGCCGAAAAAGCCTCTGAAACTTACTCTTGGGGATATGCTAGAGCCCTGTGTAGATGAAAAATACTTTTTGAGCGAGCGCGCGATTGCCGGGATGAGGCGAAAGAATCCGAAATTTAAAGGGCAATTCCGCCCGGTTTCGGAATTCAGGGGCATAAGCAACACCCTAACTACGAATCCCGGTCATCGTAGAACGGATACCTTCATCATCCAACGAGCGCGAGGCTTCAACAAAGGCGGCGAACTTGAGCTTTGTCCTACGATCAGCTCAAATTCTTTCGCACAAAACAATCCGCTTTCGGGCGAGCGCATCCGTAGGCTCACTCCAAGAGAGTGCCTGCGTCTGCAAGGCATAGACGACAGCTTTCAAATCGTCGTGAGCGATACGCAGCTCTACAAACAAGCGGGAAATGCGATGAGCCAAAACGTCGTAGAGATGATACTCGGGCAAATAAAGGGCTCGCTGATGAAAAATTTTAAATTGGGGGCATAAATGGACCTAGAAATTTTTAGAAAAGATGACTTTGAGATCAGAGTTGCGGTAGATGAGAAAAACGAGCCGCTGTTTTGTTTGAACGACGTATGCAGGGCTCTAGACATTTCAGACCCTAAGCAGGTAAGAGATGCGATAAATACGGAGTTTGAAAAGGAGGGGGTATTTTATACCTACCCCTTTGAAACTGCAGGCGGCATACAAAATTTCACGATGATAACCGAGCCGCAGTTGTATTTCGTGCTAATGCGAAGCAACAAACCCAACGCGAAGCCGTTTAGAATGTGGGTAAATAACGAAATTTTGCCCGCTATCCGCAAGCACGGCGGCTATCTGACCCCTGCAAAGATCGAGGAGGTGCTAAACGATCCCGACACCATCATAGCCCTAGCCCAAAACCTCAAAGCCGAGCGCGCCGAAAGAGAGCGGCTGCAAGCCGAAAAGGCAGCGAATGCGGGATACGTGAGCTTCGCCAAATCGGTTGAGGCTAGCGTCGATAGCATTCTCATCGGCAACTACGCCAAGCTGCTAAGCGACAGCGAGGGGGTATCTATCGGACAAAACAGACTTTTTGATTTCCTGCGCGCTAGCGGCTATCTGATCAGCGGAGGCGCGCGCCATAATGTGCCAATGCAGCGCTACATCGACAGAGGCTATTTCGAGGTCACGACGCAGACATTCGCGGGCAGCACCGGCACGCATCAAAAATTTACCACCAAGATCACTGGCAAGGGGCAGATAGCCCTTGCGGGAAAAATAGTCGAATACTTTAAAGGAGAGAGGATATGAGGCACGCGTTTAATACGGATTTAGCCGAAAAATACGGCATAGAAAAAGCGCTGATAATAGATTATTTCGCCTATTGGGTAGTTGAAAATATGCGAAATGAAAGAAATTTCCACGAGGGCAGATATTGGGTTTTTAACTCTGCGAGTGCCTTAAGCGAAAAATTCCATTATATTTCGCGCAGGACGATGAACCAAAAACTTCAAGAATTAGAGGCGGACGGTATTTTAATCAGTGGGAATTTTAATAAAAATAAATTCGACCGCACGAAATGGTATAGCTTCAAAGATGAATATGCTTGGCTACTAGACGAGCATCGCAGCTCGGCAGAAATTGCGGCTTCGAGTGGGGATAATCTCCAATCCATTGGAGAAAGTAGCCACTCCATTGGAGAAAATTGCCAATGGAGTGGAGAAAATTGCCACTCTATAAAAATATCAAACACATATACAGACAAAAATTCAAAAGAATTTCAAACGGATAGCTCGCTATCGCTCGCTAACGCACGCACGCGAGAAGCGATCCCTGCAGACGATTTTTCGCAGAGCAATATTTTCTCGCCTCCTGTCCAAGAACCCGCAAAGCCTAAAAAATTTCAAAAACCTACGATTGAGCAGATCAAGGCGTATTGCAAGGAAGCGGGCAAAGATATTGACCCAGAGGCATTTTTCGATTTCTACGAAGCCAAAGGCTGGGTGGTAGGGCGAGCTCCGATGAAAGACTGGAAAGCGGCCGTAAGGAACTGGGCTAAAAACGAAAGCCAATTTCTGCGGCGCAAGGTTGGTTCTGACGGGCAGGAGGTGGGCTCAATGGGGCTACCGCTGTCGCAAGTGAGCGAAGCGGGACAAGTTACGATGGCAAACGCTACGGGGCTTTATGAATATTACGAAAGGCAGGGACGATAGGATGGAATTTAAGGAGTTTATGCCGTGTTTTTCGGTTATGTGCGAATACTACGGCGCGAAATTTGGAGAGGTATTGTAAAAATAAAAATAAGAATTTAAGTTTTTGAGTTGATGGGGTTGTTAGTTGACGAGTTAACAAGTTAACGAGTTGACAAGGGTGTGAGGTGGTCAATGCACAAGGCATATC
>NZ_CALIMW010000221.1 GCF_938045405.1 uncultured Campylobacter sp.
GGCTTCCGCCGCGCAAGTAAACGGCGCCGTCTCGGGCGGGCAAAATTTCGCACAAAGCCCTACTTCGAAAAATTCTAAGCAGCAAGGCGATAAGCAGAACCTCGCGCCGCAAAATTCCGCGAATCAAGAAGGTATGCGAAGATCTGCCTCACAAAATTCCGCGCAACTAGGCGACACACAAACCTACGATCCGCAAAGCTCCGCACAGAATTCTAAAAATACGCAAAATTCCGCGCCGCAGAGCTTAAATTTGCAAAGCTCCGCGCAGATCGTAACGCGAGAGAATTTCACCTACTCCTTTTCGATGGGCGCTTTCATCGCCAAAAAAAGTGCGGGCGCGAAGTTTAGGGGCAAAACCTACAAGATCAAAGAGTGCGTTTATGATCAGTGACGAACTCTTTACGCGCCTCGATCTGGGCGAGTATCTAGCCAAATTTAAAAGCTTTTTGGCGCGCGAAAAGCCGCTGTTTTTAAGCGGCGACAGCAAGCTAAATTTTGAAAAAATTTCAGAGCTTACGAAATTTGATCTGGCGCAGTGCGAGAGCGTCGCGAACCTAGACGACGCGCTGATGCGCATCTCAAAGCACGGCGTGCTTCATATCAGCGAAATTTACGAGTTTAGCAAGATCGTCCGATATTTTCTGTATCTCAAAAAGCAGCCCTTCGAGGGTAAACTCGCCGCTTGGCTTGCGAAGATCGAAATTCCTGCGCCCATCGCGCAATTAAAGGATTATTTCGACGACCAGGGCGGCTTTCGCGACGCGATAGACGAGCGCTTCGGCGCGCTGAACGAGGCGTTTAAGATAAAAAAGGGCGAGATCGAGCAGACGCTAAAAAGGCTGATCTATTCCAAAGCCCTTTCGCCCTATCTCGCCGACACGCAGATCCACTACATAAGCGACACCGAGGCTCTGCTGGTGCGCGGCGGCTTTAATCACGTGCTAAAAGGCAGCGTCGTAGCGCGCTCAAGCGGAGGCTATTTTTACGTGCTTCCAGACGCGATCGCGGCTCTGAAGTCCGCTCAAAGCGCGATTTTGGATAAAAAAGAGCAGATCGTTTTCGAGCACTGCAAGCAGATCAGCGCCGTTTTCAATAAGAATTTAGCTTTTTTAAAATTTATAAACGCCGCCTTCGATACGATCGATGCGCTGATTGCGCGCGCCGCGATGGCAAGAGCGAGCGATTACGAGTTCGTCTTGCCGGGGCCCTCGCGCGACATCGTCCTAGATAGCTTCGCCCACCCCGCGCTTAAAAATCCAAAGCGCGTAAGCGTGGAGTTTAGCGGCAAAATTCTGCTCATCACTGGCGTGAATGCGGGCGGAAAATCTATGCTTTTAAAAAGTATTCTAAGCGCGGCGCTGTTAGCCAAATACCTCCTTCCGATGCCTATTCGCGCAAGCCTCAGCCGCATCGGCACCTTTAAAGAGTTCGAGCTCATAATGGAGGATCCGCAAAACTCCAAAAACGACATCTCGACCTTCGCGGGCAGGATGGTTGCCTTTAGCAAGCTATTCGGGCGCAAAGAAATTCTAATCGGCGTCGATGAGATCGAGCTGGGTACCGATTTTGAGGAGGCTGCGAGCCTATACGGCGCGATGATCGAGCAGCTGATAAACGGCGACGTGAAGATGATCATCACCACCCATCACAAGCGCCTAGCGATGCTGCTCGCGAAGGATCCGCGCGTAGAGCTGCTGGCGGCGCTTTACGACGAGAAAAACAGCGCGCCGAAGTATGAGTTTTTAAAGGGCACGATCGGCAAATCTTACGCCTTTGAAACCGCGCTGCGCTACGGCATAGCGCAAAATTTGATCGCCGCGGCGCGCAAAAACTACGGCGAAAACAAAGAGAATCTAAATGAAGCGATCTCAAAAGCGATAAATTTAGAGCTTGAGCTAAAGCAAAAACTAGCCCAAACGCAGCAAAAAGAGGAGAAGCTGGATGCGCTAAGCGAGGCGCTGAAAGATCAGCGCGAGCGCGCGCAAAGCGAGCTGAAGGCGGAGCTTTCAAGGCTGCAAAACGAATACTACCGCGCCATTTCGGAGGCCAAACGCAGCGTGAGCCTAAGCGATGTGCGCGAAAAGCAGCGCGCCATAAACCGCGCAAACGAGCTCGCACGAGCCGTGCAGCAGCCCGAACTCAGCGCTCCTGAGCCGCAAAGCTTCAAGGTGGGCGATCGCGTAAAATACGGCAAGATCAAGGGCGAAATTTTATCGCTCAGCAAAACCCAGGCGCTGATGCTAAGCGACGGTATCAGGCTGCGCGTGCCGCTTAGCGAGCTAAAGCGCAGTGGCGCGACGCCCGCACCCGCAAAAAACATCAGCATAAAGGTGCAAAAGCCCGCCTCCGCGTCGCTCGTGCTCGATCTGCACGGCTTGCGCGCCGAGGAAGCGATCAGCAGGCTCGATAAATTCATCAGCCAAAGCCTCGTGATGGGCTTTGATGAGATCATCGTCAAGCACGGCATCGGCACGGGCAAGCTCGCGTTCGCGGTCAAGGAGTTTTTAAAATCGCACCCCAGCGTCAAGGGCTTTCGCGACGGCACGCCCGCAGAAGGGGGCTTCGGCTCAAAGGTCGTATCGCTTTAGACTTTGGCTCGAAAGCCCTTTCGCTTCAGACGCCAGCGCGAATGATGCGGAATTCGCTCATTTTATCCATGCCTTCGCCGAGGTTTTGCAAAAGCACGAGTGCTTTGAACGTAGAATTTCGCCGCGGAATTTGTAGCATGGCTTTTCGCTGAAATTTCATGCGGCGTGAGCCGCAATTTAAATAACGCGGACGCAGTCTGCAACACCGCTAGCGTCGCGCGGGTGGGGGTTGGTAAGGGGGCGCCCCGCTAACTCTGAGCGCCGCCCCCTTACTGGTCATGTATGGCACACAACGTAAATATGCATAAATTTTTGGAATTTAACTGATAAATTTACAACTTAAATTTAAAGCGTCGCTTTACCTTATAAAATTCCGTTTAAATTTTAGCCCGCGATATGTTTCTCTTGGGGCGGGAAGGAGGCCCCAATTGCGAGGTCACATTTCTCGCAGGACGCCGCTTCCGCAGCACCGCATTGCTCTGCTCGCCCACAAACCCCACCCATCCCCCGACGA
>NZ_CALIMW010000222.1 GCF_938045405.1 uncultured Campylobacter sp.
ATATTTTTTGGATAAAGTGCGGCTTGAGGAATCAAAAAAGCTTCTAAACGAACAGTGCCGAAATTTAAAACAAAAGCTGCGAAAAGGCGCTAGCGCCGATATCTTTGACAATGCGGATTTAAGCGATGCAACGGATCGCAGATCATTAAATTCAAACGATGCAAATTTGAATAGCGAAAACCCTAAAGATACGAATTTTAATCAAACAGATCCCAAATCGCAAGCCGATTATCTTTGTGGCGCAAATTTTCGAGATAGAAATTTAAAAGGCACGAATTTAAACTCACAAGCCGAGGTAAAATTTCAAAATTTAAACCCAGGCGGTATTTCATCGCGGGGCGCTAAACCTCGTGATTACGACAAAGAGCCGATAATCATAAAAGACCACGCTATAATTTTAAATGCTATCATCGGCGCGATCTATATCATTACTACGATATTGATGGCGATATGCGGTAAATTTTCCGCCCAGCAAATTTTATTTCTCGTTTTGCTGGATTGCTATTTTCCGCTCAGAGCATTAAATAAATTCTCAAATTTCGGCAAGTGCTATATATGCTTTAAAAATGACGATATAACTCTATACTCTAAAAAGACGGAAGCCGTTTTATATGAGACCAAAATTTCAGATATAACTTGTATCAAACGAACCACGGGACCGTCATACCCCGAAATATCAAAAAAGACAAAATGCCTTATGCTGCTGTTTGCTTTTATATATTTGCTTTTAGTTTTTTTCGTAGCGGTAGTGATAGACGGAAGGGAGGAAAATTTTTGGATAATTTTTGCGGTAATTATATCTATTAGCTTCTTTCCTTTATTGCTATATAGGCTTTTTAACGGGCTAGGCTTTGATATTATAAATGACAGCATATTGATATATGACAAAAGTTCTTTTATAGAGGTTTCGTTTCTAAGTAGCAAAGAATACAGGGAGCTAAAAGCCTATTTTCTACTCAAAACAGGGAAAAATTTAGATAAAATCCCACCACAAATTTTCGTGTAGGCTATAAAGAATAAAAGATGAATAGAAAACAGAGGCTCGAAGAGCTAAAGAAAATTCTAAATGAACGGCATCAAAATTTAGAGCAGGGTTCAGGGCGGAATTTTGATGCCGAAAATTCTGATAGTAAAAATTTTAAATTTGAAAAACTCACGGATGACTCTACGATAAATACAAACGAAAAGCCTAATAAATTTGAACAAAATTCGAGTTGCACTCGTGATTACAATAAAGAGCCTTTAGCGCTCAAAGATAGGACTAGTTTTTATATAGTTCTTGCTACGGTATGCACGCTTGCGATTATGATTTTTATGTATTCATACGAACCCAATCAAACTAGATATAATCAGCTTTTTATAGTATTTCCATTTTTCGGATTGCCTATAATAATGGAATATTTTACAAATTTTTACAATAAGAAACTTGTAAAATTTTATAATGATCGAGTTACTTATTATACAAATAAAATGCCCAAAAAAACTATATTCTTATTTATTTTTATTCATCTAAAAATTTATATATTTTTTGGTTTTTTAAATTTCAACTTAGATTTATATTCTACGATAATATAATAATCCGAGGCAAGGATAAAGATATCGCCTTTACGATAGAAACTATGGACGACTACGTCAGGATAAAAGAATTTTTTATGAGGACAAAAGACATTGATTTGGACAAGACCCAGCGCCACGTATGGCTGGATTTAATTAATAATTAAAGAGCTTTATATGAAAGAAGCCTTAATCGACGAAGCCTTTAAATTTTAAAATTTAAAGGCGCGACTCTTAAAAATTGATCGTAATCTTTCTTGCGCAGAATCTATTTTATCATTTGGTTTATCGCGTTATGAATACGGCTACAAATTCTTAAATTCCATCTCTAGCTGCTTGCGCCAATCTTACAGCGAGCACTCTGCTCCAGCAGCGTATTTCTTTATAAGTACGC
>NZ_CALIMW010000223.1 GCF_938045405.1 uncultured Campylobacter sp.
CCCCCCCGTTCTTACTTCAGCCTTGCATTCGCAGCTTTTTAAGAATTAGTTCGAATGTAGCTTGGTGTTTCCTCTTGCTTGTAAACTGCTTTAGCGGGGTGAAAAAGATGGCAACAAACGCAGAGAACAAAAAATAGCCTGTGAATCTCAAAATTTTAAAACAGCAACGTATATTTCTTTTGCGGTTGCAAATTTGCGAAGCAAAAAGCGCACTAAAATTCAAACGCTTAAATTTTAAAATTTCAAACTCTCTTGTTCTAATAGTTGCAAATCCGAAATCTTTCGCCTAAATTTGGCAAAATTCGCGTCCAGCTCCCGTTTGCGTTTTATGGCAATATCTATAAACTCGTCCTCTTTTTCGATACCTACAAATTTTCGTCCTATCAAATTCGCAGCTACGCCAGTCGTCGCAGAGCCTGCAAAAGGATCACAAACGACGCTATTTTGAGTGCTCGCCATTAAGATTAACCGCACCAAAAGCGGCAGTGGTTTTTGCGTCGGATGCTTGCCGCACGCCTTCTCCCATGGCGCGATCGCGGGCAAGCTCCACACGTCGCGCATCTGCTTGTCGCCGTTTAGCCTTTTCATTAACTCGTAGTTGAAAATATGCTTAAATTTCTCGCTTTTTCTTGCCCAGATGATCTGCTCCGAGCCATGCGTGAGATAGCGGCAGCTGAAATTCGGCGGCGGATTGGTCTTCGCCCACGTGATGACGTTTAGGATTTTATAGTCCAGCTTTTGCAGCGCCCGACCGATTGAAAATATATTATGATACGTCCCGCTTATCATTACGCTGCCGTTATTCGTGAGTGCATCTTTGGCGAGCGCAAGCCATTCGAGATTAAATTTATCTATCTCATCGATGCCGTAGCTTTTGTCCCACTCGCCCTTGTTTACGCTTACGATTTGCCCGTTTTGAATACTAAGTCCGTCATTTGAGAGAAAGTAGGGCGGATCGGCAAAAATGAGGTCAAACTCGCCTTTAAATTTAGGCAAAATATTGAAGCAATCGCCTTTAAAAAGCTTAAAATCATCGGCTAACTTAAACATTTTTAAGCTCTTTTATAAAGTGATAAAGCGTGGCGAGATTATAAATTTTAACGCTTTTGTAGGCTTCTTCCAGTTTGTTTTTAGCCGCCAGCCACCCCTGTCCGTCGGTTATCCAGATAAATTTAAATCCGCCACAAAGCGCAATCTTTTGTGCTATTTCGATATAAGACCTTGCGACTTCATTTAGCTTCGAGCCGCCCGTGCTGTAAAAATTAGCTTCTATCAGATACGTTACGCCGCCCGCGGCTATAACGAAATCAAAAATCTTTTGATCGCTTCCTAAATTTAGAGCGAATTTTTTGCTACTAACTTCGGTTTGAAAGCCGATATTTTCACTCTTAAAATACTCTGAAATAGTTCGAGAGAAATTTACGCCCCCGCGATTTTTCCGCGCGTTCGTATCGAGTCCGACTTCCACGCCAAACACGTAATCGTGCAAATTCTTTATCTTTGCGTCCATAAAAATTTTATCTAGTCCCGTTTCTTTGCAAAACTCGTAAATTTTTTCGGGACTTTCAAAATATGTTTCAAGCTTCGTTATTTCGCTGCTTGCCGTGACTACGTCCGTATTTTTATCGCGAACGGCAATGAGCAAATTTAGCGTATCAAAGCACTCTTTATTTTGCTTAAAAAGAGTGAAAATATCGGTTTTCAAATCCTTTGAACCGAGTAAAAAATCAAGCGTGTGGAGCTTGATAGAAACGGCTTTTAGATTTTTGCCGCATTTTTCAAAGTCGGTAAAGTAGTCAAGGCTTGCATTTGTTTTTCTAAGTGAGCGTAAAAAGTCATCGAATTTCGTTAAATTTTGTTCCATAAAATCCCTAAATTTCGGTTT
>NZ_CALIMW010000224.1 GCF_938045405.1 uncultured Campylobacter sp.
TCGGATGGGAGAAAAAATTCCTAGCGCGCTCGTCTTTAAATTTAGGCGCGTAAAAGCCCAGCTCTTCGCGCTTTCCTGCAGAGTTCGGCTCCGCTTGATTATCCTGCGTGGAATTAGCCTTAAAATTCCGATCGGAATTCTTGAGCTCCTGCGACGAAACTGGCTCTGTTTGGTTTTGCGTGGAGTTAGCTTTGGAATTCCGATCGGAATTTTTAGAGCTTTGCGAGAAGTTTTGAACAGAATTTGGCTCGGCGCTTCTTCCGTTTTGTGAGAAATCCCACGCGAAATTTTGATTTTTAAAGTTTTGCGCGGAGGCGGGTTTGGAATTTTGACTTTGATCGGAGCTTTTAACGCTTTGTAAGAAGCTTAGCGGTAAATTCCGTTCGGAATTTTTAATGTTCTGCGAGAAACTCGGTTTGGAATTTGGCTCGGCACTTCTGCCACTTTGCGAAAAACCCTGAGTAGAATTTTGATCGTAGATTTTACCGTTTTGCGGAAAGCTCGACAAAGAATTTTGATCAAAATTCTTGATACTTTGTAAAAAAACCTGAGCGGAATTTTGATTTTTAAAGCCTCGCACGGGCTCTGCCTCCGAATTGCGATCGGAATTTTTGGCACTCTGTGAGAGATTTTGCTCGAAATTTTGCTTGAAATTCTTAGCGCTCTGCGGGAATTTCGGCTCAAAATTTCGGCCCGAATTTCCGAAGCCTTGCATAGACCCAACTTCCCTACCGCGAGCGGAATTCCAAAAATTTTGTATAAAATTTAAAGCGGAAATTTTGAAATTTTGCACGGGCTCAGCTTCCAAGCTCCATGTAAAATTTTTAAAATTTCGTGTAAAATCGGGGGCGAAACGTTTGAAATTTTGTGCGGCTTCGCAGCCTCTGTGCCGTAGACCAGGTCCGCACGGTATGCCGGCCTCGCTCTCAAAGCAAGAGCTACGCGGCGCGAGAATTTTACTTTCAAAGCCTAGTCTGCGCAGCACACGGGTTTCGCGCCCAAAACTCGTCCAATTGCGCGATTTAGCGCTCTTGTCGACACTTTCGTCGGCGCGGATTTGCTTTTTTAAATTTACAAATTGCGAGGCGGCGAGGTTAAATTTCTTCAAATTTACGGGGCTAAAATTCTTAAAATCGCGCGCGACATGTAAATTCAAAAAATTCCGCACCGCACAAAAGGTGCCTAGAGCGGGATTTTGCTCACCACCTAGCCCATTTGCATCGCAAAACAGCGAGTGGTAGGCGCTCAAAACGGCTTTTCGAGCATTATATCTCGTGCTAAATCCACATGCATCAAAACCGCAACGAGGAAAGGCGTCTCGGTTCGCGCCAAATTTGCAGTACAAATGAACGCCCCGCTTCGTGCCAACGCGACGCAAGCAAATGTCTGCATTGAAATTGCGCTGCGAGCGGACGCTCATACTAGATTGCAAACGATCGCTCGTGTTAGAGCTGCGTCGCAAACGACCGATCGCGCTGGGGTCGCGGCGTGAGTGGACATCTCGGTTTACGTCAACGCGCCGTAAGCAAGCGCTCACGCTAGAGCTACACCGCAAGTAAGTACTCGCGCTAGAGCCGCAGTATGTATCGCTGCTAAATTTCGTCGAATTTTGCGCTGTAAAACCCCAGCGCACTGCGCCGTTCAGGAGCACGCTCACGCTATAATCGCAGTTCGCACGGCTGCGCAGTCCGTATTTCGGCGTGATAAAACCGCAGCGCCCTGTATCCTGTGTGAGGCTGTGTCTGCCCGCGCCGACATCGATACATCCAGAACTCCGCAAAAGCTCGCGCCCGCGTGCATCCAGATCGTAGCGCCCGATGCCCCGAAAAAGCCCATCTATGCGAGCGCCGAGGTCGTCGCAGCTAGCGCCCGGCAAATGCCCGTAATTGCGCGCGCCCGGATCGCAATATGTACCAAAACCTCGTTCATACGCGTCTGAACCGCAACGTAAGTTTAAATTTCGTGCGGAACCTCCATGCTTGTGCGCATTAAAGATAAAATTTCTACTCATAATAGCTCACTCCCCTAAACTGCTCGCTTACCACGCGCTCTTCGTACCGCTCGTCGCGCGCGCTTAGCGGCTCATCTAGCCTCACGACGCGCCTAAGCCCCATCCCTTTGGGCTCGAGCTCGATGATCTCGTGGCTTAGGCGCGCGGCTTCGAAGCGGTCGTGGGTCACCAAAAGGCAGGCAAGCCCCTCGCGCTCGATCTTTGAGACTAAAATTTCGATCAGCACGCCGCGCAGATCGCGATCCAGACCTACAAACGGCTCATCAAGCAGCGCCAGATCGCAGCCGCTAAGGATCGTGCGCAAAAATGCCGTGCGCTTTTGCATTCCGCCGCTTAGCTCGCGCGGGAATTTATTCAGATCGCTCGGGCTTAGCCCGATCTTTGCGGCGAGGGCGTAAATTTCGTTCACGCCGGCGGGGCTAAAAATTTCGATATTTTTAAGCGCCGTGAGGTTCGGTAGCAGGCGGTTTTCTTGAAACAAAAAGCTGATTTTCTTAAAGCCGTTTTCGATCTGCCCGCTTTTTTTATCCTCCAGCCCGCAGACCAGCCGCAAAAGCGAAGTCTTGCCGCAGCCGCTGGGGCCAAAAAGCGTCTTTACTTCGCCCGCGCGCAGCTGCAGCGAAAAATCGGAAATTATAACATCGCGCAGAATTTCGTAGCGCAGATTTGAAATTTTTAGCATCATCTGCTCCACGGCATCAGTAAAATTTGAAGCGGCTTGGTCACGAGATAATCAAAAAGCGCCGTAAAGGCTATGACTAGGCACACATATGCCATGACCTCGACCGTATCGATATTTACGCGCGCTTCGGCGATCTTTGCGCCGATGCCGTCGTTCGCACCCAAAAGCTCCGCCATCACAAGCACCTTCGCGCCGTTGCTGACCGCGACGTAGATCGCAGGAAGCAGTCGCTCGATTAGATGCGGCGCGTAGAGGTAGCGCAGTTTTTTTAGAATTGAGCTTTTGTAGCTGTCGAAAAGCTCGGTGTATTCGGCGCTTACGCTAGCCATCGCCTGCGCCGCGGACGCAAAAGTCATCGGCGCGACGACGATAACGACGGTAAAAAGCACGCTTGTATCGCCGAAATGAAACCAAAATATCGCAAGCACGATCCAAACGATGGGCGGCGTCGAGAGAAGCACGGTAATTAGCGGGTTTAAAAAGGCTCGCAGGCTTTTGAAATACCCCGCCGCAAGCCCGCTGCAAATCCCCGCAAAAAGCGCGAGGAAGGTGCCTGCAAGCGCGCGCTTAAGCGACAGAGCTAGATCGTTTGCGGCGAAATTTTTTAAAATTTCGCACGCCTTAGAAAAAACAGCCGCGGGTTCTGGCAGAATGAGCGGCCCGTAAGCCTCGCTCGCCACCTGCCAGACGGCTATGAAAAAGCACACCGCCCCTAGGCTCGCAAAGCCGCCCCACAGATAGTCTATGACGTAAAACGCGGGGTTTTGAGCTTTGCGAATTTTATCGATTTTTAGCATAGAAAAAAGTCGTCCTTAGGCATCGCGCCGCCGATGAGCTTAGGGTTAAATTCCATCAAAATTTCATAAAATTTCAAAAGCTCGTCCTTGATCTCGCTAGGCTTTTTGACGCATAAATTCGACGTATCGATGCTCATAAATATCGCAGGCGGCGGCGCGGGAAAGAAATTCGTCCCGATTGCCGCAGCGCTTTGTTTGTTCGCTTTGATCCACGCAAGCGCGTCTGCTAAATCGGCATTTAAAATTTCAAAATCCGCCTTTTTCGCGGCGTAAAAATCGGTATCTGCGATGATGCCCGCTTGCGGGATTATGGGCTTTACCGAAAACGCCTGCGCCCACATATCGCTTAAATTTGCTCCTCGTTGCACGGCGATGCCCGATACTTTGCCCTTTAAGATCATGGCGCTTGCTAACGGCTCCACCGTGATCGCGACGTCGTAGTCCTTAGCCAAAAACAGCTGCGCGCTCTCTGCGGGGCTGGCGGTGTAGTCGATGTTTAGCCCGCTGATGCCCTGCTTTTTCGCTATGGCTCGCACGATGATGTCTAGCATGTCGTTTTTAAAAGGCATTACGATCTTTTTGCCCTTCAGCTGAGCAAATTCCGTTATCTTCTCGCCCTTGCTCATCACGAAATTTAGCCCCTCGGTGAGGATATTTACCATGCCGATCTTGCGCCCCTGATTTGCGAGGTTCACCCCTACGTTGCTGGGGCTCATCATGACCTTGTACTCGCCGTTTGCTACGCCCGCGCGCAGCTGATCGGGATCGCGCCAAAGCTCGAGCTTCGCGTCGTATTTTTTGCCGATCTGCCCCTGCATGCACGCAACGCCGATGATGAGGCTAGGCATCGCGGGCGCGCCGTAAATAGTAAAAGTCTCTTTTGCAAAAAGAGGGCTAGCAAGCCCGCTAGCCGCCAACGCGGACGTTAGTTTTAAGAAATTTCTTCTTTGCATATTCTCCTCTTTTCATTCCTGCCAAACGGCAAGATTTTGATAATCGATGTGCAATTATATCAAAAATAGGGGTGATTTGGTTTGATTAAGCTCAATAGTCGGCTTTAAATTTTAATGCGCTAAAATTTAAAACGCCCCGCAGCGGTAAAATTTTATGCTAAAATGGAGAAAATTTCAATTCAAGGATATAAAATGAGAAGCGACATCATCAAAAAAGGCTATACGCGCGCGCCGCACAGAAGCTTGCTAAGAGCGACGGGGCTAAAGGACGAGGACTTTGAAAAGCCGTTTATCGGCGTGGCAAACAGCTTCATCGAGATTATCCCTGGGCACTTTTTCCTCAACAAATACTCCGAAATTTTAAAAGACGAGATCCGCAAAAACGGCTGCGTGCCGTTTGAGTTTAACTGTATCGGCGTGGACGACGGCATCGCGATGGGACATGCTGGGATGCTTTATAGCCTGCCTAGCCGTGAGCTGATCGCAAACTCGATCGAAACGGTTATGAATGCGCACGCCCTGGACGCTCTTGTGTGTATGCCAAACTGCGATAAAATCGTACCCGGCATGGTGATGGGCGCGCTTCGCGTGAACGTGCCGACGGTTTTTGTTAGCGGCGGCCCGATGAAAAAGGGCTACACCAAAAAAGGCGAGCCAATCGACCTATCCACGGCGTTTGAGGCGGTGGGTAAATTTGAAACCAAAGAGATCAGCGCCGAGGAGCTAAAAGAGATCGAGTGCGCCGCCTGTCCGAGCGGAGGCAGCTGCTCGGGGATGTTTACGGCAAACTCGATGAATACGCTGTGTGAAGCGATGGGTATCGCGCTAAAAGGCAACGGCACGGTGCCAGCACTAACTCCTGAGCGCGAGGAGCTCATCAGGCAGGCTGGACGTCGTATCTGCCATATAGCGCTCGATGAAAAATACAAAATCCGCAACATCGTAAATGAAAAATCGATCCAAAACGCCCTAGTCGTCGATATGGCGATGGGCGGCAGCAGCAACACCGTGCTGCACATCCTGGCTATCGCGCGCGAAGCGGGGGTAAATTTGCAGATCGCCGGGCTCAACGAGATCAGCCGTAAGATCGCGCACATCGCCAAAATCAGCCCGAGCCTGCCAAACGTGCATATGGAGGATATCGACCGCGCTGGCGGTCTAAGCGCCGTGATAAATGAAATTTCGCGCCGCGACAACGGTCTGCTGGACTTAGGCGCGCCGACCGTCACGGGCGAGAGTCTAGGCGAGCGCGTCGGAGCTAGCGCCATAAAAGACGAATCGGTCATCCGCAAGGTCGAAAACGCCTACTCGCAGGTCGGCGGGCTGGCGATTTTGTTTGGAAATTTAGCCGAACAGGGCTGCGTCATCAAGACAGCGGGCATCATAGGCGAGCGTAAATTTAGCGGCAAGGCCGTGTGCTTTAACAGCCAAGACGAAGCGATAGAGGGCATCTCAAGCGGCAAGGTAAACAAGGGCGACGTGGTTGTCATCCGCTACGAAGGGCCGCGCGGAGGCCCTGGTATGCAGGAGATGCTAAGCCCGACATCGCTCATCATGGGGCGAGGTCTGGGCGCGGACGTGGCGCTCATCACGGACGGCAGGTTTAGCGGCGCGACTAGGGGGCTAAGCGTCGGGCACGTGAGTCCCGAAGCTGCCGAGGGCGGCATGATCGGACTGCTAGAGGACGGCGATATCATCGACATCGACGTGGATATGTACGCGATAAACGTGCGCCTAAGCGAAGCCGAGGTCGCCGAGCGCAGAGCTAAATTTAAGCCGATTGAAAAACCGCTGCCGTATCGCTGGCTGCGAATGTATCGCAAGCTGGTAACGAACGCTAGCAACGGAGCGATATTGGAGGCGTAGGGTGCCTTAAATTTTAAACATACCGCTGTAATTTTGCTCAAATTTACGGCGGTTTTGTTAAATTTACGCGTAGGTTTTCGGCTCTAAATTTTAAAATTTAACCTAGGCGAACGCTTGGTACTTATCAATGTAAGAGCCAATGGGATATCTATTTGAAATTTTACTTATTACGCAAACAAGCCGAGCGAAGTGGAAACCTAAATTTAAACTCTGCATGTCGGCATTTTTAAGCATAAATTTTACTCTAGCGCACTTGTTAGAGTAAAACTCTGCCAAGTAGAATTTCAAAATTTACGTGATTACGCCGATAGCAGCATTTAAAATCCGCGAGGTTTTAATAACAAAGCCTCGCGGTGGGTGAAAGCGGAATTTATAATGGAGAAATTTTGTAGATGGCGAGGTGAAATTTCGCCGCAAAATTCCAACAACAAAGCCAGCCATCCTCACTATTTTTTATACTCGCCAAGCTTTGCGATGCTATCGAATTTTGTATTTTATCCCTCAAAATTTGCGACGCAAGCGAATTAAAAATAAAAGGCGGCTTACTAAATTTACAAATCCCTCGGATCGGCGATCTTGCCTGCGACGGCGCTAGCTGCGGCGACGGCGGAGTTTGCCAGATATACTTCGCTCGTTCTGTCGCCCATGCGACCGACGAAATTTCGGTTAGTCGTGCTTATGCAGCGCTCGCCCACGCCCAAAATCCCCATATATCCGCCCAAGCACGCGCCGCAGGTCGGGTTGCTCACGACTGCGCCCGCTTCGACGAAAATATCCCACAGCCCCTCTTTTTGCGCTGCCAGAGCGATCTTCTGCGTCGCAGGCGTGATGATGAGGCGGGTTTTGCGCGCGACCTTGCGACCTTTTAAAATTTGCGCGGCGATCCGCAGATCGGAGAGCCTGCCGTTGGTGCAGCTGCCGATAAAGACCTGATCGACGGCGATATCATCGCGCACCGCCTCGCGCACGCTCTTGCCGTTGCTAGGCAGAAACGGATACGCAATCACCGGATCAAGCTTGCTAACGTCGATCTGCAAAATTTGCTCATAGTTCGCGCCCTCGTCGGAGTAGTGAAATTTCGGCTCAGCGCGCAAATTTTTATCTGCCAAAAATTCCTTCGTGATCTCATCGACCGCGACGATACCACTCTTGCCGCCCGCTTCGATCGCCATATTGCAAAGCGAAAATCTGCTATCCATATCCAGATACTCCAGCGCGTCGCCGCAGAATTCCAAAGCCTTATAGCGCGCGCCGTCCACGCCGATGAGGCGGATCACTTCTAGGATCAGATCCTTGCCGTAGATATGCGGCGCGGGCTTGCCGTGAAAAATTACTTTGATCGTAGGCGGTACTTTGAACCAATTCTTGCCCGTTATCATCGCGAAAGCTAGATCGGTGCTGCCCATGCCCGTCGCAAAGGCCCCCAGCGCGCCGTGGGTACAGGTGTGGCTATCCGCGCCGATGATGACGTCGCCGGGCACTACGAGCCCTTTTTCAGGCATCAGCGCGTGCTCGATACCCATATCCTTTTCGTCGAAATAATTTTTCAAATCGTGCTTGTAAGCAAACTCGCGTGAAATTTTAGCTTGATTTGCGCTTAAAATGTCCTTCGTGGGGATGTAGTGATCCATCACGATCGCAAAGCCATCCGGGTTGGCGAGCTTTTTTGCGCCGCTAAGCTCAAACTGCTTGATCGAAATCGGCGTCGTAATGTCGTTGCCGATGACCATATCGATGGCGCTTTCGATGATCTGTCCCGCAAAAACCGCCTCGCCCACGTGCTCGCTAAAAATTTTCTCCGTGATCGTCTGCTTCATAGAATCTCCTTCGTATCGGTTAAATTTGCGCGATTTTAGCTAAAAAATCATAAATTTTTGCAATTTTATGTATAATTGAGCCGCAAGGAGCGAGACGATGGAAATTTTAGATATTTTTGCAAACCGCAGAAGCGTAAGAAAATATACGGATGCGCCGCTTGAGGACGAGGCGCTGGATAAAATTTTAAAAGCGGGCCTGCTTGCGCCGTCGGGGCATGCACGCCGCCCGTGGGAGTTCATCCTCGTGCGCGACAAACGGATGCTTGAGCGGCTAAGCGGATGTCGCAGCAGCGGAGCGAATATGCTAAAACAGGCTGCGGCCGCGATCGTCGTGATCGCAGATGAGCAGAAGCAGGACGTCTGGATCGAGGACTGCTCGGTAGCGCTAGGCTACATGCACCTTGCCGCAAGCGCGCTAAATCTCGGCAGCTGCTGGGTGCAGGTAAGGCTGCGCGCCGCCGCGGACGGACGCAGCTGCGAGGAGTTTTTGCGCGAGGCGCTGGGCTTTCCGCTAAATTTCAAAGCAGAAGCGATACTGGCCCTCGGCGTGCCGCAACAGCACCCGAGCCCGCACGATCTGCAGAAGCTAAATTTAAGCAAAATCCACAAAGAGAAATTTTAACGCGTATGAAGTATCAAAACTTAATTCAAATTTGCGAGTATCTACACGCCAAACACTTCCTTTCGCACATTAAGCGCGTAGGAGATAACCTTTTTAAAGTCTGCTTTGACGGCAATGAGACGCTGTTTTTTGATATGAATAAATCAGGCTGCAATATCCACGAAAATGACGCTTTTACCGAAGGTAAGGTTTACGCGGCGCCCTTTGACGTGCTACTTGCCAAGCGCTTCGTAAAATCGCGCATTACCTCCGTTAGTGTGCCAGAAAATAATAGAATTCTATGCCTTAGCGTGAGCCAAAACGCAAGCTACAAAACCCAAAGCTCAAATATCTACTTTGAATTTACCGGGCGTTTTACAAACGTAATAATCACCGATGAAAATGATGTGATTTTAGAGGCACTGCGACACTTCGAGACGGAATTTAGACAGATCAAGGTAGGAAGAAAACTTCGCCATCTGCCGCCTACAAATATTAAAGAAGCCCCCGTGCCAAAAATTTCGGACTTTAAAGCATTTTTTCGCGCGGAATTTAACGCGCTAAATGCAGATCGCTTAAACTCGCTCAAATCCGCAAAAATCACGGCGCTAAATAAAAAGCTAGACTCGGTGCGCGAGGCTTTAGGCTCTTTGCAAAGCAGCGCCGAACTACTGCGAAGCGCCGAGCTTTTAGGTGCGAAAGCTGCCTTGCTAAAAGAAAATATCTATAAAATTCCAACCAGCGCGCGAGAATTTACGCTGCAAAAAGGAGACGCCGAAGCGATAGAATTTAAGCTACAAAAGCCTGCAAGCGCCGCTTTGGGTGAGCTTTACTCCGAGGCAAAGCGTATGCGCCAAAAGGCTGCTAATATCCATATCGAAGAGCAAAATTTAAAGGAGAAACTCGCGTTTTACAAGAATTTAAAATCACTCATTCTTGCCGCACAGGATGCACACGAGATCGAAATTCTAATGCCTAAGCGCACGCAAACTAGGCAAAAAAGCAAGGAAAAAAATAGCGAATATGTAGCGAGCTTTTATCTCGGGGGTTTTAAAATCAGCGTCGGTAAAAACGAAAAAGGCAATGAGTTCTTACTAAAAAATAGCTCCAAGTCCGACTATTGGTTTCATCTTAAGGACATTCCAAGCGCACACGTCATCGTAAAGACAAATAAGCAAAGTCTAAGCGAAGAGGTG
>NZ_CALIMW010000225.1 GCF_938045405.1 uncultured Campylobacter sp.
GATTTTGATAAATTTTATTTACAAGAAATTTTAAGACGGGAATTTAAAATTTTGGAATTATAGGATTTTGGAATTTTAAAATTTTAAAATTCTGCGAAATTCTAGAGTTTTATAAAATTTGGTTTTATGCAGGACTAAGATGGAGTTAAATTTAAAGCTCTATTTTGCATTGCAATCGGTTAAGTCTTGGAGTTCCGTAGTGTAGTTTGGCTCCTCTCCAAACAAATCACGATCTCTATATACCTCTAAAATTTCTTTTAGTAAATGCAAAATATCTTGCTTATTAAGACTTTGCGTATGATTTGGTTTTAAATCTAGGAATTTCCAGATTCTATGAAATTTTTCTGGTTTTAAAGTTCTGTTTATAATAATTTCATAATCCATAATTACCTCTAGTAATTCATTATTATAATATAGAATCCAAATAGTCTCTGTACTAAGAGCATGATCAAACTCATTACTAGGAAAGCTATAAAGACACCACATCCAACAATTTCTACTTTTGTCAATAGTCCATTTTCGTTTGTTAATAAATTCTTTATACGGCGGATTATATTTATAAAATATTTCGCTCAATCCATACTTCTCATCATCCTCTTTGGTGATGATTGCATTTTCAAACGCCATCTGCGCTCCTTGGAATTTAAAATTTAATGTGCAAGCGGAAATTTCAAGCGCAAAGTTATGCGAAATCTGCGACGCAATCGAAAACGGCAAGCATAGAAATTTCAAACTCGCCGCGCTTAAAGATAGACCGGTGAGCTTGCCGCGACCGCTAACCCCGCTCGCTGCGGATATATTTGCTTCCGCTAGCCGTAGCAAAGCAAATGCGGCTCGTTAGCAAAGCTAGCAATAAAATTAATCGCAACCCATCTGCAAGAAGCATAACTGCACGATTTGCGGACGGGCTAACAAAGCTAAAGCGAGCCGATTAAAATTTAAGCTTTAGCTTGCGGCGCTTAAAAGCCGATTAAGCTTAGACGCGGTACGGGCAGCGTACCGCGACACGGCACCCAAGCCTCAAGCTACATTAATACCGGAATTTTGGTCTTTTGCAGGAAGTATTTCGACGCGCCGCCTAAGAAAATTTCTTTTATGCCGCTGTCCGAGTGCAAGCCCGCGACTATGAGGTCGAAATCGCCCGCGTCTGCATACTCTAGTAGCACCTGTCCCGGGATCTTGCCCTCGGCGTTTAACGCCTCAAAAACATCGATTTTAACGTCATGCAAGGCTAGATAGTCACTTATACGGCGCTTAGTTTCGGCAAGATCATCCTGAAGGTAGTGATTTGCGGTAATAACGGTGATAGATTTGGCGCGCTGTAAAAGCTCTAGCCAATTATCGAGCGCCCTTGCAGACGCCGCAGTGCCGGTAAGCGAAACTAAAATTTTATCCGCCCTAAACTCCTGTAGCTTGCGCGGTATGACGATGCAAGGCTTGCCGCTTTTGGTGACCGCCGCCTCGAACGTGCCAGTGATAGAGCCCGTAGGCGGCACCGAGACCAGTACTAAATCGCAATATTTAGAGTATTTCTCGACCAGCTCGGAGCGGATGCCCACCATATGCCTCAAAGCGGCGCTATTTGGGACGTGATCGTCGTCGTTTTGATCTAGGCCCAGCTTGGCGCATTCAGCGTCGAAGATAGCTTTGATCACCTCGCGCTCGGCCTGCATCTCGTCTCCTGCAGATTTTAAAAACTCCTCCATCAACACGCCGCCTTTTAGCGTCATACGGACGTTGTAGATCATCTTAGGATCGAGCTGGCACGCCATTATGTTGATGTGCGTACCGAAAAATTTATTCACTAGCAGCGCTCCGTGTATGCGCTCTGCCAGCTCCTCGCCGCCGCCGATAGGGAAAAAAATCTTTTTAAGCTGCATCTTTACGCTCCTATTAAAATTTTAAGCTAATTCCAGTGAAATTTTAGTGCCTTTCTGATCGGTCACGCGCACTCGCACCACGTCGCCCGCCTTGTAAGGCGTCGTGATAAATTTAGCGCGCAGCAATCCGTCCACGCCGTCTCGTAGCGAGATGAAAGTGCCGAAATCCAGCACGCTTTGCACCACGCCGTCAAACTCCTCGCCGATCTGAAATTTTACCTCTTTGCGTTCACCGCGCGGCTTGCGAAAATCGCGAGAATTTGAGACTATCGATAAAATTTTCTCTTTCGCGCCCGATACGCCGCCCGATTTTGCGCCTTGGATCTTGACCTCGCCCTTTTCGCGATCCAGATCGATATTTACGCCGAAGCTTTCGGTGATCTCTTTGATGACCTTGCCGCCCTGACCGATGATGTCGGGGATTTTGCTCGGATCGACGCTAAAAATTTCAAGCTTCGGAAGCACATCTTCATTTATGACGATCGCCGCGTCCGCCTGCTCCATCAAGCCCAGAATATGCGCGCGAGCCTGCTTTGCCTGCGCGAGAGCCTCTTTTAAGACCTCCAGGCTGATGCCGCCGAGCTTGATATCCATCTGAAGCGCAGTGATGCCCTCATAGGTGCCCGCGACCTTAAAATCCATATCGCCGTCGTGATCCTCAAGCCCCATTATGTCGGTTAGCACGGCATGCTTGTCGCCCTCAAAAATCAAGCCCATCGCTACGCCCGCAACGAGCTTTAGCGTAGGTACGCCCGCCGCCCGAAGCGATAGCGCGCCGCCGCAGACCGAAGCCATCGAGCTTGAGCCGTTGCTCTCTAAAATTTCGCTCACCACGCGGATAGACTGCGGCGAGTTTAGATCGATGCTCGGATATAGCGCTCTTTTGGCTAAATTTCCATGTCCCAGCTCGCGTCTACCCGGGCTTTTGAGCGGGCTTGCTTCGCCTACGCAAAAGCCCGGGAAGTTGTAGTTAAACATAAATCTATCGCTGATCGGCTCAAGCTGCGTTAGGCTGTCGCTTAGCTGCGCGTCGCTATCGCCGCCTAGCGTAGTGACGACCAAAGCCTGCGTCTGTCCGCGCGTAAATAGGCAGCTTCCGTGCGCGCACGGCAGGATATTGGTCTCGATACTGATCGGGCGCACCTCATCAAGCGCGCGTCCGTCGGCTCTGCGGCGATCTTCGATGATCTGCGTACGGATGATGCCGCGCTTATACTTGCCGATGACGCTGGAGATCACCTCTTTGCTCCACTCGTTTTGCGCCGCAGCCTCGGTGGTTAAAATTTGATCCACGATTTTGTTTAGTTCGGTAGCGCGTTCGCTCTTTGCCATCTGATTGATTGCAGCTTTGACGGCGTCTTTGTAGTTCGCGTCGATAAAATCCGCGATATCCTCATCCTCGATCTCGGGCTTGTACTCCAAGCTCGCATCCGGCTTTTTAAGCGGCAGAAAAGCCTCTTCGTAAGCGTTTGAGCCAGCACTTATCGCCTTTGTGGCAAAATCAATCGCATCTACCATCAGATCTTCGCCAAATTCATTCATCTGCTGCGCGCCGCCGTTAATCTGCGGCAGGGAGCGCATCTCGATCATCAAAAGCTCATCGCCGACGCCGGCTACGTAAAGATCAAGTGCGCTATTTTTAAGCGCGGAGTTGCTCGGATTTAGGATGAAATTTCCATTTTGATAGCCTATGCGCACGCCGCAAACGGGCGCTTTAATCGGGATGTCGCTAAGATATAGCGCCGCGGACGCCGCATTAAGAGCGACGACTTGCAGATCAACCTCGGGATCTGCCGATAGCACGTAAACTACGATCTGCGTCGGATATGCGTATCCCTTTGGAAAGAGCGGGCGCAGCGAGCGGTCTATGATGCGGCTCGTTAGCGTCTCAAAATCGCCCGGCTTGGTCTCGCGCTTAATGTAGCCTCCGGGGATTCTACCTGCTGCGTACATCTTTTCGATATATTGCACGGTAAGAGGCAAAAAGTCCTCCTGCACCTGCGTCTCTTCGCGCGCTACGGTAGCTAGCACGACGGTATTTTTCACACGCAAAAGCGCCGCACCCGCGGCTTGCTTTGCGACCTTATTGATATCGAAAATTTCGGTATTGCCATTTACTTCAATTTTGCACTGCATTAATTTTCTCCTTATTTTTGTTGGTTTCGTGAAACGGCAGATAAAGCGGGCATTTGTTTAAAATTTGCATTATCTCCTCCGCGCTTGAGAGCGTTTTTTCTTTGTAATAAAAATCCACGTTCACAAAGTCTCTGATCTTGTGAACGGCATAAATTCCATCTACTAGCATGGCGATCTCGTCTGCATTATCGCTGCCGATAACGGGCGTGGCATAAAAGATCGCTTTGGCGTTTAAGCTTACGAGCGTCTTTATGCAAGTAAGTGCAGTCAGCCCGCTCTCACACCCCTCATCTACCAAGATGACGTTTTTTTTCTCCAAATTTCCCAAAAGCTCGCCCTTGCGAAATTTATACATGTTTTTTAAAATTTTCTCCTCATAAAGTCTATTCGCCTGCCCGTAAACGTAATCCAGGCTGATGCCGAAGCTTCGCACGAGCTCATCTACCATCACGATCTCTTGGGTTTCGCTTACGCACGCGATCGCGCATTCAGGATTATTTGGCGCTAAAACAGGCTCTGTGAATAAAAACTCATAAGCAAGCCCTAGTTTTAGAGCAAGATGGTTTGCGATAGGAAGCGACTCCAGAGACTGAGCGATTATTAGAAAATTTTCGTTTTTGATCACGGTAGCGGGTAAAATTTCTGCGAGTTTCATCGCGGCGTCGATTTGGTTTTCAAACATCAGCTCAGCTCTAGGCGTCATTATTTTTCGCTTCCGTATTCGCTATCTACTGAAAAATCATACCCTACTCCGCCGAACGGATAGAAATTTACGAGAAAGTAAATTCCGCGCTCCTTGCTTGCTTTGCTGTAGCCCGTCGTACTGGTATTTTTAGGCTCGATATCCTCTTGATACACAAAAGAGTAATTCCAGCATTTGCGCGTATGAGAAAGTCCCACGCGCCACATTTTAGAATAAGATCGCTCCAAGTCGTAATCCCAACGCCCAAAAATTTTATTATTCCTAGGCAAATTTACCGAAGCATTTACGATGCCGTAGTTATCTTTCGTATAGCGTTTAGGCTCCATGCTTAGCTTTTCGTATTCGTAAGCGTGACTAAGTCCAAAGCTAAAATCGTCGTTGGAGTAGTTGGCGTAGGTATAGACCTTATCGAAGCTTTTATATTTATGCGAGTAGGTAAAGCGGTTTCCGATATTTAGCCCATTTGCAAAATACGCATCGATGCGGTGTTCTAAATCGTCAAACTCATGATCGTCGAAGTCATATCGCTGCTTGACGCTATGGCGTAAGAATTTACGTCCGTCTTCATTATAAAAAAACTGCGTCATACTTAAAGCTGCATTTTCGTGGGTGTATTCGTCACTAAGCTCGCTTAAGAAGTTATCCTCCCAATAAAGCGAGTCTTGCAAGTTACCCAGCCGCGAGCGATCTACTGCGCCGCGAGCAAGATCGTATTTATACTGATGATACTTTAAAATTCTATCCTCGATGTCGCCTTGCTGCCATCCGGGAATTCTAAAATCCGCCCTCCAGCTCATCGTATGATATAAGCTATCGTAAGCCCTGGCTACATCGGTGTAGAGCGAAAGCTCAGTGTATTGATTAGCGTAGAAAGTGCTTTTATCCTCGCCAAGATCTCCGTTTGCGTAGTAGAATTTATCGTGCCAATCGATATTAGTCATATACACTCGCTCGGTAAAGGCGAAATTTAAATAATCCGCCAGTAGTGGCGTGCTTATACTAATCGGCACGTCAAACTCGTATTGGCGAGCAGTCGCGCCCTCCCATCTGGTATAATTACGCGCTTTTGCATCAAGCGAATAGATCAAATTTGGCAGCCCCAAATCATTGCTAAATTTATGATATTGCAGCGTCGGAAGCTCTTGGACGGTATCTTCGTTGCGGAAGGTATTATCGGCGTTTAGCTTGCTTGTATCGATGTAGTAGCGTCCGTAAGCGCCGAAATAGTGCTCGTCACCGGTCAAATAATAATTCAGCCGCGAAGTTACGAGCGAATTATCCGCATCGTCGCCAAGACCTCCCTTTTCCTTCAGATCGTAGTATTCAAGGTCGTTTAGCTGAGTAAAATCGATCCATAAATTTTCGCGTAGATCGCCGTCTAGCAGATAGGTCGCGAGCTTGCTGCGATCGTATTGAACTTCAAAGCCGTGATGGCGCTCGTTTTTGTATTCGAGGCGCTTTTGCGCTCTCGAGAAGTTATCGAAAACTCCACCTCTAATCTCGCCGTAAGAATACGGCGACTCCGTAAATCGAAATGTCCCGTATACGCCAAAGCCCCTTCTGCTGCGCACCTGCGGATCGAGCTGAAAATCCCAGCTATCGTAAGGCGCAAAATAGATCGGCTGCTTATAATAAATCCCCTCCTTGCTAATGTAGCCAGCCTCGGGAGGCAGCAAGCCCGTGCGGCGCGTACGGTCGGTCGGAAAGCCGAAATACGGCAGATAGAGCACCGGCACATCGCCCACGTAAAATCTCGGATTGAAAAGATGGAGGAATTTGCTCTCTTTATTGAGCATGCCGCTGCTAAATTTAATCCGCCAATCAGGATCGGTAACGTTGCAGCTAGATACGCTGGAGCCCTTCACGCGGTAATACTCGCTGTCGCTGCAGCTGGCGTCGTTTTGCATCCAAAGCTCGGAGTCCTTGTCCATCATAAAATTTACGTCGGCTTGCTGCTTATCGTTTTTCAGATCGATTTTGACATATTCGGCGCGGGTGGTTTCGCTGCTGCCGCGCATCGCATTGACGTTACCAAAAAGCTCGATGATCCCGTTTTGCTCGTCGTATGTAGCGCGATCGGCGGTGATAAAGTAGTCCTGCGAATACACCGTTACGTTGCCACTGGCCTCCGTCAAAAAGCCGTTTTTCTCGACATTATCTGCTATAAGCTCGACGTCTTGGACCTTTGCGCTCGCACTACTTGCTAAAAGAGCGCTAAAACTAAGCGCTAGAATTTTAAATTTTTTACTCTTTTTCAATCTCTACCACCAATGTTTTCGCCGCCATATCATGCAGGCTCTGACGCGAGTTCGTAAAAAGCGCCACCAAAAATCCCATATAAAAGATCATCTCGCTTATCAACCTAACCGCCGCGCGGATCGCTGCAGTAGTGATATCCATAGCGCTGCCGTCGGCGCGGACGCAATAAATTTTAACCGCAAGCTTGCCTAGCGTCGCGCCGTATAGATAGACAAAAATCGCCTGATATAAAAATTTTATTATCGCGTAATGCAAAATGAATTTTGACGCGATCTTTTGTACCTCAAGATTGCTTCCGCTCTGCGCCGCTGCGACAAGCTCTGGCTCGTCAATAGCAAATAGCACGACTACAAAAAGCGTTACGCTCACCGCTTCGTCGATACTAAACGCAATTACGCGCTTGCCAAGCGGAGCGATGTTCAAATTTTATCTCTTAAGGCTTGATACGCGATATCGCGCCTATACTGCGCGCCGCTAAATTTTATATTTTCGCACAGCGCGTAAGCCGCGTCGCGCGCCTGCTTTAGGCTCTGTGCGACGCCCACGCTTACCAAAACGCGCCCGCCGCTAGCGTAAATCTGCCCCTCCCGCTCGCTCACGCCTGCGTAGCAGATATGCGCTCCCGCGGGAATTTCGCCGACTTCGATCAAAGCAGGCTGCGAAGAGCCGTAAGGGTAGCGCTCGCTAGCCATCACGACGCCCACCGCGAATCGCTCTTTTAAGCTTATGCTACTTAGCTTGCCTACGGCGGCGTTGTATAAAATTTCGCTCAAATTTCCGTCAATTAGCGGCATCAAAACCTCGCACTCCGGATCGCCGAAGCGGACGTTGTACTCCAGCACGTAAGGCTCGCCGCCCACGATCATAAGCCCCACGAATAGCACACCGCAAAAGGGCGCGCCCTGCTGCCTCATTCCTTTTAGTGTAGGTGCTACGATCTCGCTCTGCACTCTTTTTATCAGCGCGGCATCCGCTAGCGGGCTTGGCGCATAAGCTCCCATGCCGCCGGTGTTCGGGCCCAGATCGCCGTCAAGCAATTTTTTATGATCCTGCGCTACGGGCAGACTTACGAAATTCTCCCCGTCGCAGATCGCAAAAAAGCTCAGCTCGTAACCATCTAAAAACTCCTCCACGACGACGCGCTTGCCGGCTTCGCCGAAGCTTTCGCCGCTTAGCATATCCGCCGCGGCTTTTTTAGCTTCATCTTTGGAATTTGCGATTATGACGCCCTTGCCTGCGCACAAGCCGTCCGCTTTAACCACGACGCGACCGTTTAGATCGTCTATAAATTTTGAAATTTCGGGGAGATCGTCGCTGCTTAGAAATTTTGCGGTTTTAATATGATTTCGCGCCAGAAAGTCCTTCATATAGGCTTTAGAGCCCTCAAGCTTCGCCGCAGCGGCGCTGGGACCGAATATTGCAAGACCTTGCGCTTTAAAAATATCCACGATACCTTTTGTAAGCGGCTCTTCGGCGCCTACGACGGTAAGGGCTACGTCGTTGTTTTTAGCAAAGAGTGCGAGCTCATTAAAATCTTTTAAATCTAAATTTTTACCGAGCGCCTTAGTAGCGCCGTTTCCCGGAGCAAAATACAGATTTAAAACGTTTTTATCCTCGCGAAGTCTTAGCCCGATCGCGTATTCTCTACCGCCGCCGCCGATTATTAGGATATTCAATGAAGCCTCCGTAACGTAAAAAACCCAAGTGAGCGTTGCGTAAAAAGAATCGGCTCAAACAAAGCCAATCTTGCAACTAGGAAAAATCTCTAGGTCGCAACCCGTAACTTTAAAAAAGCTCGAGCCGAGCCGCGTCACACGGACCTCTCACGTCGTCGCTTATACAAATATGTTGAACCCTCATATAAAACGCTCTCGCTTCACCCAGGCTTGGGCAAAATTATAGTCTAAATTTGCTTAAACTATGGCAAAAGCGCCAGATCGACGCAGGATTTTATCGACATTCTTTCGCAGATTATCGGCTCGCAAAACTCGCTCAAAACGCTCGCCGTCGTCCTACCGATACAGACCGCCCTGTAGCCCCCGTCCCAGCCGAAATTTGCGGTAAAGCCGCGAACGTTCTTAGGCGAGGTAAAAATCAGCGTGCTGCCTTGCGGCGGCTTTGCGGCGGCGGGGAGGCTAAGGATGCAATTTTCGTAGGCGATCACGCTTTGCAGCCGCACGCCGGCGCTAGATAGAATTTGCTCCAGCCTCGATACCGTCTCGCGCGCGCGCAGATACAGCGCGTCTCTGCCCTGCAAGAGCGGCGCGATCTCCGCGGCAAACTCATTTCCGTGCCCGTGCCGCGCCGTGTAGATATCGCGAAATCCAAACTCGCGCGCAGCCGCAGCGCACGGCTCGCCGATAGCGTAAACGGGGATATCTAAATCAAGCGAAATTTCATTAAATTTTATCGCCGCCACCGCATTTTTGGAGGTAAAAATTAGCGCGCCCGTCTGCGCAGGCAGGCTAAATTTGAGAAATTTTATCTCGCAGACCGCAAGCTGCCTCACCTGCGGATGATCAAATTTCGTATTAGACACCAGATATATCAAAATGCCCTCCATGTTTAAATTTGCTTCGATTAAATTCCGCTCTCGAAAAAATCCGATCCGCGGTCATTAATCTTTGAGTTTAAAATTTAATTCTGCTTTGCTCCGCCCTCCGCGCCGATTAAAAACTCGCCCGCAAAGCCTGCTCCGCTTTTTAGTCGCACTTAAGCAACCTAGCGGCGGCACGCTTTTTAAAATTTTATCTCGCAAGCGAAGCGTCAAATTTAAATTCATCGCTTTACGCGAGCTCTGCTTTTTAAATTTTATTTCGCAGCCTGCGGCGAGCACCTAAAAACGCCGCTGCAAAGCTCGATCTGCGCGCGGCAGACGTATTACATAGCTCGTCAGCTCCGCGCAGCCTGTGTATGCATCCACACAGATCGTCAAGTTCGCCAAATTTTAAAATTTAAAACCGCGGCTACGAAATTTCAAAACTACGAGCGCTAAATTTTAAAATTTCGCCGCTCTTAGGCTCTTAAATTTATCCCTTCAGCCACCCGTTTAAAATTTCAATCTGCGCCGCAACGCTCTCATTTGCCGTGCCTCCTTGCGACTTGCGCGCCTCTTTGGATGCATTTAGGTCAAGAAATTTAACCGCATCGCCGCCCAAGCTTTCATCCACGCTCGCAAGCTGCTGCGCATTTAGCTCACTCAAATCCAGGCCCAAATTTTCCGCATACGCCACGGCCTTGCCCGTGATGAAGTGAGCTTGTCTAAACGGCACGTTTTTCTCCCGCACCAAAAAGTCGGCCAGATCGGTCGCCGTGAGGTGCCCGCGGCGCGTCATTGCTAGCATATTTTGCTCGTTAAATTTAGCCGTTTTTAGCATCTGTTTTAAAATTTCAAGGCTCGTAAGCGCGGTGGCGACGCTGTCAAAAACGCCCTCCTTGTCCTCTTGCATATCCTTGTTATAGGCTAGCGGCAAGCCCTTCATCACCGTTAGCAGCGCGACGAGATTTCCGTTTACGCGCCCCGCTTTGCCGCGGATTAGCTCGGCGACGTCGGGGTTTTTCTTCTGCGGCATGATCGAGCTGCCCGTGCTGTAGGCGTCGCTGATCGTGACAAAGCCGAACTCCTGCGAGCTCCACAAGATGAGCTCCTCGCACAGGCGCGACGCATGCGTCATCAGCACGCTTACGTTAAACAAAATCTCCAGCGCGAAATCGCGGTCGCTGACGCTATCCATCGCGTTTGGCGTCACTCCCGCAAAGCCTAGCTCTCGCGCGACTAGCTCGCGGTTTATCGGATGCGGCGTGCCGGCAAGCGCGGCAGAGCCTAGCGGACAGAGGTTATTTCGCTCGCGCGAGCTGGCAAAGCGCTCGTAGTCGCGGCGAAACATAAACGCATAAGCTAGCAGATGATAGGCAAGGCTCACGGGCTGGGCGTGCTGAAGGTGCGTGTAGCCGGGCATTAGCGTATCTGCGTGCTCGCTAGCGATATCTCGCAGCGCGGTGACTAGTTCGCGGATTTTTTCGGCAACCTGAGCGCCGCTTTTAAGCACGTAGAGGCGAAAATCAAGCGCGACCTGATCGTTTCTGCTGCGCGCAGTGTGCAGCCTACCGCCAAGATCGCTTCCAATGAGCTCGCTTAGGCGCTTTTCGACCGCCATGTGGATGTCCTCGTCGGCGGTTTTAAACTCAAATTTACCGCTTTTTATCTCCTCAAACACGGCGTCAAGCCCCGCGACGATCTTTTCGCTCTCGCCCTGCTTTAAGATCCCACAGGCGCCGAGCATTCTTGCGTGAGCTTTGCTGCCTGCGATATCCTCCCGCCAAAGCGCCCTATCAAAGCCGATCGAGGCGTTAAACTCTTCCAAAAGCGCCGAACTCGCCTCGCTAAAGCGCCCCTCCCACATTTTTTTCACGCTCGCTCCTTCGTTTAAATTTTCGGTGATTTTATAAAATTTTAAATCTCGCCGCACAAAATTTATGGGCGAGAAAAAGGCTAAAGCGCGGTAAATTCCTAAGAATGCGCGTACCGCGCTTTCGCACTCGGTTTGGAATTTACTGCGCCTCAAGCTTAGCGCTTCAAAAGCGCTTGCCAGCTTATTCGATCCACTTTACTACGTCATCCATGCCGCGACGGATCTTTTGCGGCTGCGGGTTTACGCGGTAGCCGAAAGGCACGAGTAGCGCCACGCGGCGCTCATTCCATTTTAGATCCAAAATCTCTCCGAGCGCAGCGCGATCAAAGCCCTCCATAGGGCAGCTGTCGATGCCGTGGCTTGCGGCCTCGTTCATCATCGCAAGTGCTGGGAACATGCACTGCGCGTGCGACCAATTAAATAGCTCCTCATCGTCGTTGTGAAAATAACCGCTTAAAAAATCTTGATAAAATTTATGCCTGTCGCCGATATATTTGGGCGCTTCATCTTTTTTGCGCGTAATCATTCGCTCGATATAATCACTTCCTAACTTTATGTCCTTGATCTTTGCTAAAATCACGACCAGATGTGAGCAAGAGGTGATCTGCGGCTGATTCCATGATTTTTCGCGGATCTGCTCGCGCAGTGCCTTGTTTTGCACAACCAAAAAGTCCCATTGCTCTAGCCCCGTAGAACTAGGTGCTAAGATGCCTGCCTGCAAAATAGCGTCGAAATCGGCTTTACCGATCTTTTTATTCTCGTCAAAAATTTTGCACGCGTGGCGAAATTTCATAATCTCTAAATGTGTCATAGCCTCTCCTTGATTAGTTTTTGTAGATCAAATACCCGCCATCTTTGCGCCTGATGCTGAGGTTGCCCTCGCGCGAGCGCACGCCGATGCGGTAGTAGCCGTCCTCTTTGGTGACGTTGATGTCGCTAAAGCCGCCGATATTTACAGCAAAGCTCGCGCCGCTAAGCGGGATATCTTGGCGCCAAAACTCAGCCTCAAGCGCGCCCGAAGCGTTTGCGTCGGAGCTTTTGAAATCGTCTGCGGTGATGAGCTGCACGCTGTCTTTGCGAATGACAAATTTTAATCCGTCGTCAAATTTAAGCGTCTCTAGCGGCAGCTCTAGGCGCGGCGCGAAGCTAGGTGTGGTACCACTTTGCGAGACCTGCTTTTGTAAATTTGGATCAGTCGAAGTAACCGAGACGTCCAGTGCCCTATGTAGCGCAGGTTTGGCGCTAGCGCTTAACACGAAGTCATCGTGCCAATCAATCGAGCGATTGATATCAACGATCTTTTCGTGCAGAGTCCCGTCGTCGTCCCTATATCGCACGATCAGGCTTTCGATCGTAAGAGCGTCTGAAGGAAGCGCAAAGGTTTGCTGCGTGAAATTTTTGGGCGCGGGAGTATTTTGCGGCGTGGCGGCGGAGCTTTGCGCCGGATTGGAATTTTGCGGAGCAGATTGCGCGTTTTGTTGCATAGTGGAGTTTTGCACCGTAGAATTTTGAGCTGTAGAATTCTGTGCCGCTTTGAAATTTTGCACCATTGTAGAATTTGGCTCGCTTACTTCTGGCACGATTGGTAACTCATCAGGAGGCGGAAGCATCGCAACTGAAGGCTGCGCAGAAGAGTTCAGCTCCGTTTTTATAACCTGCAAAGGAGCGCCGATGCCCGCTTTGGGGCCAGGAGCTTTTTTTTCGGTCTGCGAGAGCTGTGCACTCACGGCTTTTTTGGCGGCGCTTGCTTTAATACTGGAATTAGCTTCTGCGGCGCTTTTTTGGATTGCTGCGGTAGGACTTTTAGATGTTTCAGGTCTCATTACAGCTTGCTTTTTAGCGTTTGGGCTTTGTGCACCTGTTTTTGGCTCTTTAATCGCCAAATCGGTAGAATTTTGCTCTTTTACCGCGACGATGCTAGGTTTCGTAGCGTTTGAATTTGCGCCATTTAAATTCTCAGCGTTTAAAAAAGCGCAAAGACCTAAAATTAGCAAAGAAATTTTTCTCATTTTTTAAGGTCCGGATCGAGCGAGCGACGCTCTAAATAAAGCTTTTGCAGCTCAGCGTTTTCCTCTTTTAGCCGCTCGACGTCGGTGAATAAAAACGCCTTTTCTTTTTGCAGCTGGCGCAGCACTTCAAACGATCGCTTGCCAAATAGCACATCACCCACGAAGATGCCTGCAAAAACAACGCAGACGATCAGCGCAAGAGCTGCAAAAATCTGCTTAAGCGGTGAAAACGGATTGATAAAATTCAGCCGTTCTTTTAAATTTTTACGCTTCTTTAAAGCTTTTTTAGCGGCAGGATCTGCGTTTTGCGGTGTAAAAGAAAATCCTTGCGTTGCAGAATTTATGTCTTGTGCCGCAAAGCCCGTGCCTTGAGAGCCGCGCTCTACGCTCTGAGCCGCAAAATCCGCGTCGTTTGGGAAGCGATTTTCTTTCACGTATAATTCTGCACTCTTTAAATCGCTGCCTCCAATAAATTCCGCGCTGTAAAAGCCCGCGTCTGCTTGCGCGCTGCCTTCGTAGTTTCCGCTTGCAGCAAAGCTTTTGCCGATTAAATTAGAGTTACCACTTGTGGCTTCAGAGGTAGAGCCTGCTTCATCTATACCACGCGAAGCGCCGCTACGATTTTGGCGGAAGCCAGCCCCTACCTCGCTAAAGCCTCCGCCAAAATTTTCATCGCTATAAAATTCATCATCGTCAAAAAAATCGTCCTCGTCAAAGTCTGCGTCTGAATATTTGCCTTGCGTGTCCGTATAATCCGCTCCGTCCGTATAGGTGCGCTGCGCGCCGCCCTTTAAGCCCCGCTTGGACTTTTTTTTAAAAAACATTTTAAATTTGATTTCCCAAAAACTCATCCGTCTCGCGCTCGATCTCAAGCAGGCGGTTGTATTTTGCGTTGCGTTCGCTTCTTGAGGTCGCGCCCGTTTTGATTTGGCCAGTATTCATCGCGACGGCGAAGTCCGCGATAAAGCTATCCTCGCTCTCGCCGCTTCTGTGGCTCATCACGCAGCGGTAGCCTTTGCGCTGAGCTAGGCGGATCGTCTGCATAGTTTGGCTAACCGTGCCGATTTGATTTGGTTTTATTAGAATCGCGTTAGCTACGCCTTTTTGGGTGCCTTCGCGCAAAATTTTCTCGTTCGTTACAAATAGATCGTCGCCCACAAGCTGCACTTTAGAGCCAAGCCTGCTAGTTAGCTTTGCCCAGCCCGCCCAGTCGTCCTCGCTTAGGCCGTCTTCGATCGAAAATATCGGATACTTCTCGCAAAGCTGCGCGTATCGCTCGATTAGCTCTTCGCTACTAAATTCCTTGCCCTCTAGCTTGTATTTGCCGTTTTCGTACAGCTCGCTAGCTGCGACGTCAAGGGCTAGTTTGATCTGTTCGCCTGCCTTGTAGCCTGCTTTTTCGATAGCTTGCATGATTAGTTTGATCGGCTCTTCATTGTCGTTTAAATTCGGCGCAAATCCGCCCTCATCCCCCACTGCCGTACTGTGGCCTGCCGCGTTTAGAAGGCCTTTTAGCGTGTGGTAAATTTCGCTCGCCGCTCGCAGCGCGTCGCTAAATTTATCAAATCCAAACGGCATAATCATAAATTCTTGAAAATCCACGCTGTTGTTCGCGTGCGCGCCGCCGTTGATGATATTAAACATCGGCACCGGCAGTACGCTAGCGTTCGCGCCGCCTAGGTAGCGATACAAAGGTATGTCAAGGCTTTTGGCAGCCGCGCGCGCTACCGCCATAGATACGCCAAGCACGGCGTTCGCGCCCAAATTTGAGTAGTTATCGGTGCCGTCAAGCTCGCGCATTTCATCATCAAGCGCCTTTTGATCGAAAGCATCCAGCCCGATCACGGCTTCGGCGATCTGCGAATTTACGTTTTCCACCGCTTTTAGCACGCCCTTGCCGCAGTATCTATCGCCCCCGTCGCGAAGCTCCAGCGCCTCGCGTTTGCCCGTGCTTGCGCCGCTTGGCACTATCGCGCTTGCTACGGTGCCGTCGCTTAGAGCCACGGTCGCTTTCACGGTCGGGTTGCCGCGGCTATCTAACACCTCTATCGCATAAACATCTTCGATATAAATCATCATTCATCTCCGCTTTGTAAATTTTCTTCATCGTCCGCGTCCGCGCTGAAATTTACGCTACCCATCTGCTCGCGGATCTTTGCCGTGATCTCTTCGGCGACAGCAGGGTTATTCTCTAGATAAATTTTAGCGTTTTCGCGCCCTTGACCTAGCTTAGTGTCGCCGTAGCTGAACCACGCGCCGCTTTTATCTACGATGTCTAGCTTGACGCCGTAATCGATCAACTCGCCCACTTTGCTGATACCCTTGCCGAACATTATGTCAAATTCCGCGATCTTAAACGGCGGCGCCACCTTGTTTTTCACGACTTTGACCTTGGCGCGGTTGCCGATGCTCTCTTCGTTTTGTTTCAAAGTAGCGATCTTGCGTATGTCGATGCGCACCGAAGCGTAAAATTTAAGCGCATTGCCGCCGGTCGTCGTTTCTGGCGTGCCGTAACCCATCGCGCCGATCTTCATACGTATTTGGTTGATAAAGATCACAGTCGTATTCATCTTGTGCACGACGCCGGCGAGCTTACGCAGCGCTTGACTCATAAGTCGCGCCTGAAGCCCCACGTGCTGATCGCCCATGTCGCCCTCGATCTCGTTTTTCGGCGTGAGCGCAGCGACGCTATCTACGACGATAAGATCGATCGCGCCGCTCTTTGCTAGGGTTTCTACGATGTCAAGCGCCTGCTCTCCGAAGTCGGGCTGGCTGACGTAGAGATTGTCGGTATCGACGCCTAAATTTGAAGCGTATTTGACGTCCAGCGCGTGCTCGGCGTCCACGAATGCGCAAATTCCGCCCGCTTTTTGGCACTCGGCGATGATATGAAGCGTAAGCGTCGTCTTACCCGAGCTCTCAGGCCCGTAAACCTCGATGATACGCCCCTTCGGCACGCCGCCGATGCCAAGCGCGATGTCAAGCCCCACAGAGCCCGTAGAGATGGCGTCTATCGGCTCGACCTGCTTATCGCCCAGCCGCACCAGCGTGCCCTTGCCGAAAGCTTTGTCGATCGATTTTAGCGCCGCATCCAGCGTCTTTTTCTTTCCCTCGTCCATGTTTTTCCTTAAAAATAAATTCGTTTGATTTTACCAAATTTGAAATGAATTTTTGATTATTCGCGCAAATTTGGCGTGGCATCGGAATTTGAAATTTTTAAGGAGCGTAAAAGTTCTGCGCGGTAAGCGGAGAGCATTAAATTTAGCCTTTTAACGGGCCCTGTTTTTCACGTTTTTCTTTAGAAATTCCGCATTTTTATGAGGGCTGTAGCAAAATTTCACTATAATTTCGCAACATTTTGGAATCAAGCTGCGCACCGCGCGCGAAATTTAAAGCGGAGCAAAAAGGATAAAATTTGAAGATTTTTAAGCATATAAACGTCGCCCACTCACCCGACGCCGACGATATTTTTATGTATAAGGCGATTGATTTTGGCTGGGTGAGCTCGAAAAATCTAAAGCTTAGCGCCACGGCGCTTGATATCCAGACGCTAAACGACGAGGCGCTAAAGGGCACCTATGAGGCCACGGCGATTAGCTTCGCGTTATATCCGCTTATCTGCGACGAATACGCGCTTTTGCGCACGGCGGTGAGCTTCGGCGAGGGCTACGGCCCAAAGCTCGTTAAGAAAAAGGGCGCGGTTTTAAAGCGAAATTTCAAGGTCGCGCTAAGCGGCAAACACACGACAAACGCCCTGCTTTTTCGCATGGCATACCCGCAGGCGCGCGTGATTTATAAAAATTTCCTAGAGATCGAGAGCGCTGTCTTAAGCGGCGAGGTGGACGCGGGCGTGCTGATACACGAGAGCATTTTGGACTTTTCGGACGAGCTTTGCGTAGAGCGCGAGATCTGGGATATCTGGAGCGAGCTATCGGGCGAAAATCTGCCGCTGCCGCTAGGAGGCATGGCGGTTCGCCGCAGCCTGCCGATAACGGACGCCACCGAGTGCGAGCGCGTGCTAACGGAGGGCGTGCGCATCGCCACCGCGCATAAGCCCCTTTTGTCGCATATGCTCATGGAGCGAAATCTTATCCGCGTGGACGACGCAAAGCTCGAAAAATATCTGAGCCTTTATGCCAACGAGGCCTCGATCGAGCTTTCGGGGGCGCAGATAAAGGCGGTAGATAGGCTATTTGAGCTTGGTTACGAGCGCGGATTTTACCCTGCGCCGATTAGCGCGCAGGAGAATTTTATCCCGCGCGAATATAACGAGATCCGTTTTGCGGACTGCGGCGGACAAAACCCTATGTAAAGGCGGGCGAGGTTAAAATTTAGCTGAAATTTGAGCCTTGCTTCGGCTGATTTTGCTCGAAACACTGCCCCTTCGTTTCGGCTAAATTTCTAGGCGTTAAGGGGTTTGCGCCTTGGCTAAAATTTCGCTTCGGCGTAAAGGCAGGCGCGCGGTAGAATTTTATCTCGTTTTTGATGTGCGGTAATCCGTTTTTGAAATTTAGCCGTAGAGGGCGACGTGGATTTAAATTTGCGCGCAAATTTAACGCCTAGCCTTCCGCGGATCGTCGCCGAGCTGCGCCAATCAACCGCCTGCTGTGGCGTTATTATCGCGGTGCGATGTTCCGCCTCAAATTTACTGCTACGCGGCGATGAAATTCCACGGTGCGACGGTACATTGCGCAGCTGTATTTTATGCCGCAGGGTGCGAGCTGTGTGTGCGACGTAGCGCGCCGCTGAAAACGTATCGAAAGCGAGCTAAATTTAATCGCAGCAGCGTTAAATTTTAAGATAGCGTTCGCGTTTCGCACCGTGCGGCGCGGCGGTATCGCTAAATTTTAAAACGATATGCGGCGAGCGGCAAGCTCGAAATTTAGAAATGAAATTTAAAAGGCAAAATTTTGAAAACAAAGCAGATAGATTTTAGCAAATACACCTCCGTGCGCATCGGCGGGAGTTTCGCGGTGCAAATTTTAAAAGACGAGGCCGATTTTGCGGAGTTTGAGAGCATAGCGGGGGGCGCGATCATCGGCGGCGGCAATAATCTGCTCATCTCGCCCGCGCCGCCGCACCTTGCGATGCTAAGCGAGGAGTTCGACCGCATGAGCTTAAGCGATGATGTCCTTAGCATCGGGGCTGCGACGAAGTCGGGCAAAATTTATAATTTCGCCAAAAAGCAAAACATCGGCGGCTTTGAGTTTTTGCGCAACATCCCAGGGCAGCTCGGCGGACTAATCAAAATGAACGCAGGGCTTAGCGGCGCGAGCATTAGCGATAGCCTACTTGCCGTGCGCCTGGCTCGCGGCTGGGTGGAGCGCGAGCGGATAAGCTTCGGCTACCGAAGAAGCGGGATCGAGGAGCCGATTTTGGGCGCCGAGTTTAAAATTTCACGCGGCTTTGATGCCGAACTCGCCGCGGATTTCGCCGCCAAACGCGCCAATCAGCCAAAGGGAGCAAGCTTTGGAAGCTGCTTTAAAAATCCGCCGAATGACGCCGCGGGCAGGCTGATCGAAGCGGCGGGATTAAAAGGCCACGCGATCGGCGGCGCGAAATTTAGCGAGCAGCACGCCAATTTCATCATAAATTTCGGCGGCGCGAGCTTTGAGGATGTGATTGCGCTCATAAATTTAGCGCAAAGCCGCGTTTTTGAAGAATTCGGTATCGAACTGGAAACCGAGGTCGTGGTGCTATAAAAGGAAATTCGTATATTTTGCCCCCGACTAAACTTACTCGGTCATCCATTCCGTCTTTTTGCACTGGATTTTTTTATGCTTTGAAATTTTAAAATACCGACGAAATCGTCAAATTTAAAGCTCTCGAATACAGTGCGCCGAGATACTAACTGCCGTTTCATCGCTTAAAATAGTCGCTACAAAAATAGTCCGCAAAAGCAATCAATTTTATCTCGTTTATCTCGCCGTAAAAAACAGTTGTTGAATTTTGCGCGCAAACCGACGCGGCCGTCTAAATCGGCGTTCCGTAACCGTCTAAGCGGGCAAGCAAATTTAGCTCAGATAGTAACACGCAAAA
>NZ_CALIMW010000226.1 GCF_938045405.1 uncultured Campylobacter sp.
CGCTCGATGAGCTTCCGCAGCTGATCAACGTCCTAAAGGGCGAAATGAGCATCGTTGGTCCTCGCCCGTGCGCGCAATACGAGCGCAAGGATATGGGTGAATATGCAGATCTAATTCTGGCCGTCAAGCCCGGTATTACTGGGCTTTGGCAGGTGAGCGGGCGTAGCGACGTGGATTTTGCGACCAGGGCCGGTATGGATACGTGGTATATGAAAAACTGGTCGATCTGGAACGACATCGTGATAATCATAAAAACCTTTAAGGTGGTCCTTGTTCGCGAGGGCGCAATTTAAATTTTAATTTGGAGAAGAAATATGCAACAGAATTATTATGAAGACGATGAGATTGATTTGCTAGATTTGGCAAAAAAGATATGGAAATATAAAAAGCAAATTTGTATAGTAACTTGTGGATTTATTGCGATTGGGCTTTTGTACATTCTATTTGCTACTCCGTGGTATAAAGCAACGGCGGCGGTAGAAACCGCCTATTATAATAATGAAACTGGTATGCCACAGTATATAACCGAAAGATCCGTTCGGATGCATGAGCTTAGAGTAAAATATATTGATGGACTAAAGGATATTAAGGATAAGAACGTAACGGTTGATAGTATCGTCGCCGATAAAGATAGCGCCAATATATTTATTATAACGGCGTTTGCCAAATCAAACGAATTACTAAAAAAACAGATAGATGAGATGGTGGCAGATTTAAGCAAAGAAGATGCTATAGTTTTAGATGAATATAAAAAGGCTATACGCGAACAATTGGTAAGTATTGATTCGCAGATAAGTTATTTAAAAAATGATAAAATTCGTAATTTAAAAGAACGCATAGAATATTTAAAAGGTGTTCAGATAGCCAAAATAGATGATCAAATAGACATGTTGAACAAGAAAGAAAAGCTTAGCGATGCTGGCGAATTAAAACTGATGGAGTTAATGAATATAAAAGACAAAATTTTAAACGACAATGTACCTAAAATAAGTGACGAAATGAGTGCTATAACTCTAGTACAAATTCCTGATTTAATGAAGAAAAAGAGTATTATAGAAAGTAGGCTTTCTGATTTTAATTTTAAAACTTCTCATATAATTTCTAATATAGTTTTATCTGATCGCCCAGCAAAGCCTAAAAAACTAATCATTTTAGCAATATCTGCAATAATAGGACTTATGCTTTCTACCTTTGTAGTATTGGTTTATGATAAATTTAAAACCTGCAATTCCGAAAATAGATAAATTTTAAATAATTTATTTCTATATTGGGGTGTTACGGTTGAATGTAAAGGCTGCTTTGATAAAACTCCATACTGCGGCGCTTTATATGGAATATTATGTTGCACAAACTCTAGTAAAATAGTATTGACATTAAATTAGCAAATACTATTTTACTAAAGAGTAAGAATGACATTTAGCTATTACAGTATCAAAGCTAGAATTGTTTTTTGCTTTTTGACTATGACTATTAAATTTCATCTATGCATCGAACTCTATCGCTTGGATACATTATCGAAAAAGCCATTTATTACTATCGAGTGGCCCTAATTTGCATTTACAAAAGCATCGTAATTATAAATTTAGCGTATTAATTAAAAAGCACCGGTTAGAATTCTATAATTGTAAAGGATTATTGGTGTCCCGTGTAGTATCTATGCAACTTTTAAAAACGCCCCATAATACGCGATTACAGAATATCGCTCTATAGTCTTTAAAGACTATATAACAAAATTTGCTATCTCTTAAGGAGACTTTAAATAATAAGCAAAAATGGGTTAAAACCTATAGACCTTAAGAAATTTAGCTTAAGCTTTGTAGCAGCTTAAGGCTTAAACCCTTAAGTAGGCTAATTAAACACAATTTTTACTTAGTGCTTTAAACGCTTATCCATAAAACATATTCTTATTGGTATAAATAATACAATAGATAAAGCTTAAGACACTATTTTTGTCCTTATGCGTCGGAGATTATATTAGAAAGATCTTAAAAGCTACTTAGTCGAAATTTATTGATACTCTTTTTGAGCTTTCTCTCTTAGCTGAAAAGTCCCTAAAAGCCCTTAAGCTTCTTTAAAATCATAACGGGCAGGGAAACTTGATAGAGTGGACTAGCTCGATAGTCTTCTAAAATTCTTTAAAAGTATGGGCAAGCGATGCAATTTCCTACACATTGCCAAGATTTCTAAAATACAGAGGGTATGATTCAAAATTTAAGTAGATAGGTAAAATGTAGCGAAATGAAGGGAGACAAATCAAGCGCGGCAAGAGTAGCTAGAATAATAAAGAACACTAAAGTGTTTATTCACATACTAACAAACACCAAAACAGTTACCCAGCAAATATGAAATAAACAAATAATATAGGAATGTCAAAGAGCAATGTAAAGACCAAATAATGAATAAAAGGATAAAGCAGACATTCTAAAAGCTTTATGCACTTATAGCGCTAAAAGCAAGCATCAAGGCTTAATAGTTGCAGCGATTAAAGCATTAAAGCATCAAGGTGTTAAGGTGTTAAAGCACTTAAATGTTATTTCAAAGTAAAGCTTAAAGTGCAGCGCTTGAAGCAGCCGTGGCTTTTTAAGTAGCAACTCAATACATCGGGCACACAAAGTAGTAATAAGGCTCAATGATGATAAAAGTATTAATAAAGGTAAGTAAATCGGGAATAGTAGACATAAGTATAACAAGCAAATCAAGTATAGTAAGCATAATAGAAAGTAAATCAAGCATAATAAAGAAACGGAGGATATCTACACGATCCGCTTGATCGCAAATATATCTGAAAGCAGCAAAAATATTAAAAGAATAAGTAAATCAAGCGAATTGAGCCTGGCATGAATAATAAAGGAGTGCAAGAATGTGCTCTACTATTCAAATCAGACTAAACGCCGGGCAAAACGCTCAATACCCATATATCCGCATACACCAAGATATTCAATAATTGTAAAAAAGCTAAGAAGCTGGATAAACCATACACGGCAAAGAGCCTATGAATATAATATAAATCGAAATTTAAACAAAGCTGCATAAATTTAAACAAGAAGCATATAAGCAAATTTTATGAAAATCCATATAAAATAACTGAGATATGCTCAAAAATCATCGCATTACGAATACTGGTGCAATACCTCAATGACGATATGGGCAAAATACTACCGCTGGCAGTCACTGCATTATACATATCAGCATAGCTATAACCAAGAACCAGACTGAGATTAAAAGATGCCGTACTAAATATCAAAGTACTCTAAACTGGACTAAGATTAAAAACATTATAAGGTGCTATAAATTCTAATAAGCAACAAATAAACGACGATGCTTTAACGACGGCAATACTCAAATATACAAACTAGCCCCAAACGATTAAACATTACTCAATAACATTACCAAATAACGCAACCCGTTAAAAGTTATACGGGAATTTGAAGTAAAATTTATTAAGATTAAGATGCAAGCGGCGAAATCTTGCTCATCAACACATCAAAAAGCTATACCAAATTTAAAGCCTACTCCAAAAAAGCAGAGGAAGCTTTTCAAGGATAAGGACAAGAATATAAAACGCTCCACGCCATATAGTATTAAAGCACATCATAGTATTAAAACATCTCATAATATTAAAAGAAGTCATAGAGAGCATTGCAATCACAAAGAGATAATATCTTTTAGGCTTATAGCTTTTATATTTATGTTATGATTAAAAATACATAGATGTATTTTCAAATTTACGTGTAGCTGTAATATACAAAAAATACCGCCCAAAAAAAGAGAACTCCTATAAAGCTCTAAAACGTCTCAAAAGAGTTAAATAGGGTAAAACACGACGGAAAGACACACTATAAATATCCGTCAAGAGCCTATCGCCTCTTGACGGATATCCCCAGCCCTAGGGCATTTATAGCTTGCATATGGTACGCTTCATGGCGTAAAATGAGACGGGTGGGAAAGCAGATGGGACGATCGCTTTACGGAATTTGTTCTATTTGCTATTGTGTTACGCTTTCTCTGTCATAATTTTCGCCGACGACGATATTCGAGATACGCTCTTTCAATTCCGAGATCGTGCGCGAGAGACAGACGATCGCCATGATTTCGCTTGCGACGGAAATGCAAAAGCGATCTCCCCGTGGCACTCCGTTCATTCTGCCGCCGAGTCCGACGATGCTGCGCAGTTCGCGGTCGTTGAGATCGACGCACCGCTTCCACGAAATCGTGCGGGGATCTATTTTGAGTTCGTTGCCGTGATGAATGTGATTATCGACCAGAGCCGCAATCAAATTGTTTGCTACGGAAATCGCATGGATATCGCCGGTAAAGTGCAGATTGATTTCTTCCATCGTAACAATCTGCGCCCTTCCGCTACCGCACGCACCACCCTTTATGCCGAAGCAGGGGCCTAAAGACGGCTCTCTGAGCACAAGCACCGTTTTTTCCCGATCCTATTGAGTGCATCGGCAAGCCCTATCGAAACGGTCGACTTTCCCTCCCCCGTACTCGTCGGCGTTACGGCGGTAACGAGGATGAGGCGCGCGCTTGCGTCCAGAGCGCGTTTTCGTAAAGCACGAAGCGTTTCTGCGATGAGTTTCGCTTTGTACTGTCCGAACGGTTCGATTCCGTCCGCATCAATGCCGATGCGCTGTGCGATGTCCGCGATCGGAAGCATTCGATTTTTTTTGCGCTATTTCGATATCCGACAACATAACATAATTATATGCGCGAACGCGGGCTTTTGTAAATCGCTTTACACGACGCTTTAAACTTGACAATGTAAAGTTTTTACGCTATTATCTTGACACTGTAAAGATTAAAAGGGAGTACTTATGCAAAAATTGAATTTGCCGTATCACCGCGAAGGATTAAAAAATCTTTTAATCGAAAAAGGTATCGAAATCGTCAATACCGACGGGCTACAGTCTTTTTCGCTGAGAAAAGCGGCGACGGCCTGCAAGGTAAGCCATGCCGCCCCATACAGTCATTTTCACAACAAAGAAGAATTGCTCAACGCGATGCAGCTGCACATCACTGAGCGCTTTTCGAAAACGCTCGAAGCCGCGATCGCCGAAAACAAAAAGCCTTCCGAATTGTTAAAAAATTTGGGCACGGCCTATGTTTCTTTTTTTATTGAAAATCCCGCCTATTTTCAATTTTTGTATTCAAAGTCGGACATAAAGGTCGATTTAACTTTATCCGTGCCGGATGAAGAAAACTATGCGCCTTTTATCCTGTATAAAAACAGCGTCCTGTCATTGCTTACGCAAAATAAAGTCCCGAAAAAAAAGCAAATCGATATTTTAATAACGATATGGGCTTTTATTCACGGACTTACGGCGTTGGCGACAATGAAAAACGTGTGCTACGACAAAAATTGGAAAGAAAAAATCGGCGATTTTATGGACGTGCTCGAGCCGTCATTTTTAAAGTAAGGGCACAAGAGGTACGATATGAACGGAATGTATTTCAGCGGAACGGGAAACACAAAATACTGTACGGAAGCGTTTGCACAAGCGACCGGCGGCAGGGCTTGCAGCATGGAATCGGACGAAGCGCTTGAAATCTTACGCGCATCGGATGAAATCGCGCTCGGTTATCCTATTTACTTCAGCGATATTCCGCGCATTGTAAAAGCGTTTATTTTAAAGCATGCCGATATGTTCCGCGGAAAGCGCGTTTTTGTGATCGCAACGATGGGTCTTTTCAGCGGAGACGGCGCGGGGCTTGCGGCCAGGCTGCTCCGAAAATGCGGAGCCGCCGTTACCGGAGGCTTACATCTGCACATGCCGGATTGTATCGCCGATGTAAAGCTTTTAAAAAAAACGCCGAAAGAAAACAGGGGGCTCATAGCGGCGGCGCAAAAAAAGATTTTGCAAGCGGCGGAAGGCATAAAGCGGGGAATCTATCCGAAAGACGGCTTATCGTTTTTTCACAGAATCGCAGGCTTATTCGGCCAGCGCCTGTGGTTTAAAATGCATGCGAAAAAACTGGCCGAACGGCTCAAAATCAAAACGGACCGCTGCATCGGCTGCGGCATATGCGCGGCACACTGCCCGACAAAGTCATTATATATCGAAAACAGTAAAGCCGTGTTTTATCCCGGAAACTGCACGATATGCTACCGCTGCATAAACAACTGCCCGGCGAAGGCGATCACGCTTATCGGTACGGACGTATTCGAGCAGTGCCGCTTTGACAATTATGCAAAAAAGGAAACACTATGAAAAAACTGTTCACTTTATTTTTCTGCGCGATGATTTTCAACCCGTCGTATTCCCTGTATTCCCAAACGGCGGACGGCGAAGTGTTCTTTGACACGGAAATCGTCGTTACCGGCATAAAAGAAAAGTCGGGAACAATCGTTATCAGTATCCACGATTCCTCCGAAAGTTTTCGCAAACGTCTTCCGTATAGAACCGCCGAAACGGCAGCTGACGGAGAAAAGGCGGTATATCGCATACGGCTCAAAGCCGGAGAGTATGCGTTTTGCGTTTATCACGATGTCAACGGCGACGGAAAACTGAATACGAACGCGATCGGCATACCGAAAGAGCCGTTCGGATTCAGCAATTACGACGGCAAAGGCCCGCCCGGCAATTTCAAAAAACACAAGGTTTTTATAGACGGCACGGCGACGGTAACCATCCCCTTGGTAAAAATGAATTAATCCTTAAAATCAACGTTTCGGCAGTCGCACAATCCGCACTCAAAGAACAATTGGGCGTACAGTGCTGAAACGCGCGCGCAAGTTCTCAAATTCGGTATAGCAGTTCGATTTCGTCTTCGGAAAGTTCATGCCAATCGCCTTTCGCGAAGCTTTCATCCAGCCGAAGCGCGCCGATCGCGATGCGCTTCAGATAGACGACTTCGTTTCCGAGCGCGGAAAAGATGCGCTTTACTTCGTGAAATTTTCCTTCACAGATCGTAAGCGTACATTCGTCTTTTTCATCGCCGCTGCCGAGCCACACAAGCTCCGCGCTTTTGCAGTCGGCTTCTTTTTCTCTTCCTTCAGGCTCCATGTGCATGCCTTGCGCACATTTGCAAACGTATGCCGCCCCTTCTTCGCTTCGAACTTTTTTGCTAGGCGCACAACATACGTTTTTCCGCATTCGCTTTTCGGAGCAGTGATGCGGTGTGTGAGCGCTCCATCGGTCGTCAGAATAAGTAAACCTTCGGTATCGCAGTCGAGCCTTCCGATCGTATGCAGATTTTCTTCGAAAAAAGGCGTGCGGTATGGATCGCCTAGCAAATCGAAAACCGTTTCGTAAAGCCCGTCGCGCTTTGCACACACGAATCCCGAAGGCTTATGTATCATGAGATAGACGGCTTTGCGAACTTCGATTCTTTTGCCCCGTACGGCGACGACATCGTTCTCGTCATCGATGCGGATCGATGCGTCGGATACGCTGTTACCGTTTACCGTCACGGCGTCCGAGCGGAGCAGTTTTTTTACGGAAGAGCGGGAACCCAAGCCCCCGTGAGACAGTAATTTGTCGAGGCGGATCATAAGCGCCTACTTTATGCGCTTTTCGATCGGAACGTAATCGCGCACGTCGCACACGTTTTTGTACGCCGGCCGGTAAATTCTGCCGCCTGCGACGATCTCTTCGATGCGGTGCGCGCTCCAGCCCGCAATGCGCGAAATCGCAAAAATGGGCGTGTAGAGTTCACGCGGGATATTGAGCATCGAATACACAAAGCCGGAATAAAAATCGACGTTCGGGCAGATCTTTTTTTTCACCTTCGTGCACTTCGGCAAGCACGTCGGGAGAAATTTTCGCGATAAGGTCATAGAGGCGGAATTCCGCTTCGCACTTTTTTCTTTTGTAAGCTTGGAAGCCTTTTCGTGCAAAAGCACCGCCCTCGGATCGTCGATCGTATACACCGCGTGCCTCGGTCTTTAAATTTTTAAGACGGCAAACTTAAAATTTCCTCATCCGTTTTATAAAATTTTAATCCCCTTTCGTATAAAATGCATTAAAATTTCATTTATAAAGAGCTTGCTTTGAATAAATTTGCGATTACCCCTATTCTAATCACCTTGGCTTTAACTATCGGTGCGGATTTCTTAAACGCAGCGAATAAATTTAGCTCCGCTTCATCAAAACCTGCCTCAAATAAAACGTCTACTCAAAACCAAGCAGCCGCGCAAAACACTCAAAGCGCCTTAGAAAAATATCTCTCCACCCCGGAGGTAGGTTCTAAGCAAGATAATTCGCAAGACGCTTCTAAAGGTTCAAGCTCCAAAGCTAAAGCCGAAGCCAAAGCCCCTACTAAAATTTACAGACTAGACAGATCAAAAATACGAGATATAAATCAAAAAAGATTGGACGGACAGCTTGATTCAAATTCAAAGGCAGCTCTAAACTCCTTCTCTTTTGACGCCTTATTAGAGCACACTTTAGCTAATTCTCCGAGTTTAAATTTAACCAGACTCGATGTACAAAGCGCTCGCAACGAGCTAGAGTATCAAAAGGCCTCACGCTATCCCGAGTTTGGAATTAATGCCAATAGCGAATACGCTAAACGCTACGGCGCTCGCTACAACTCCGTGCAGATTGGCGACGATAGCCTGGTCTCGCAAAGCGGCTACGGAGATTCCCTCTCTTTAGTACTGCGCCAAGATATATTTAAATTCGGCGCGGATGAGTTAGCGATCGAAGCTGCCGAAGAGAATATCAAACAAGCAGATCTTAAAAGATGCTCTGCTTATATGGATGGCTCGATTAAGCTTTTGGAGCTTTACGATGAGGCGCTCGGATATAAAAACAGAATAGAAATTTACGAGCGGTTAAAAGATGCCTACGAGATGCTTTATATCTATGAAAAGAGACTATCGGGCGCAGGAGAGTTAGGTAAAACAGCTCTGGCAGATCAAGCCATAGCATTAGCCGATACGAGCTATGAACTGTCTCAATTAGAACTAAACGCAAATAATGTTTTAAATAAAATTTACTCGCTTTCCGGAGTTAAAATTCCAAACGTGTTTTATCTTTCGGATCTAGGCGGAGCCAATAGTATCAACTCAGACTTCGTACCCTTTGAAGATAGCGTAATCGCTAAAGGATTTGATCATGAATTGGCTGCAAATGAGCTAAGTATGAGATCACAAGAAAGACTTTATTATCCTACCGTTTCGCTCTACGGCAGATACGATCTTTACGGCAGCGATAGAGACGACTTTAGCCGCGCCGGAAAGGATGTCAAAAGACATGGATATAGAGCGGGACTTACGGTGCATATGAGCCTATTTGACGGAGGCAAGCGCGCCGCACAGATTAAAGAAAAAGAGATCAATAAAGAGAGGATTTTATCTAAAAAGGAAGAAGCTAGATTAGAATACGAAAAGCAGATCGCAGATCTTAAACTCTTTCTATCTAAAAAAGATGAATACGATAAAATCCTATCCAATTCCTCTAAAATTTCAAAAGATATCCTAACTATGCAAAAGAGATTAAATGCCGGTAACGAAAGCTCAAAGATAGATGTCTTAAACTCCCTAATAGCTTCTTTAAAAAAGGAATTAGCTCTAAAAGAACATACGCAAAAAGCTAGCTTTAATATCAAAAAAGCGGAGCTAATGTCTAGATACGGAAGGTGTGAGTAGGCCGTTTGGGGTAGCCAAGTAGATGATTTGGTAGTTAGCCCAATAGATAGTTTAAGCGGCTATGGCGTTTTAACATAGCGTCTTGCATTTGGCTTTAGGCTTTGTATCTTGCAGCGCTGCGAAGTAAAATTTTAAAATTTAGAGTAGTAAAAGACCTAAAATTGGGTAGGGCAAAGCGACTCTAAATTTTAAATATACCGTAAGAATAAAATAGTAAAATATAGTCAATATTCTTTACTATGGTGGTTGCAAAAGCTCTTCAATAACGTGAGCACTAAATAAGATGTTAGAAGTGGCCACCAAAGCAAATATTAAAATAAATATTTATAGCGAAATATGGGAAATGGGGGACAAAAATCCTCGTCTAACAAGTCTAGAAAGGCAATAAATCTGAAAATAAAGGATAATAAAATGTCAAAAATTACAGTTTATATAGATGTTAGAAGGATGCGTGTATATTTTCAGGCATTACGGATGGTAATGAAATATTATATAGGTTTCTTACCAAATAAAATAAGCATATTAAAGAATGATGTTAATTTCATAGGCAAGTTTAAGTAAGATAAAAATATAAATAAGGAGAATTTAAATTATGATGAATTTTAACAGTAAACAGAAATCTCTAATTTTTATATTTTTATTGTTTATTGTTATTTATAGTATTATAAATTGGAAACCAATTCAAAACCCAGTAATATATAAAAAAGCTCAAGCTATTAATATTTCCAATAAAGATAATATTTTAGATATAAATATTACTATAGATAAAGAAGCATTTTATATACTATACCTTATATATCCGTATAATATAGGAAAAATTGAAGAAGACAATATGAATATAGGGCATAATAACAACATGACCTTGGGGCTTACAATAACCCCGTTTAATATGAAACAAACGGATTGGAGATATTTTAAAGAAAGCGATAAAAATATATATCCTGATAATGCTAGAATTTTAGAACATAAAGATAATTTTAATACTATTTTTAGTTTTCCCAAAGATGTTTATGATTTTATTGCTACCGCCCCGAATGGCACGAACGGTAAGTATAAAAGGATAGCTATAGTAAAACTACAAAAAGGTAAATATAATATAAAGTTAGAATTTTTAAATAGCATGGCATTAGAGGTCAAGAATATAATATATCTAGAAATAGAAGAAATGCAAAAAGAACGATTTTTTAGATTTTAATTTATAAGGGAGACGAAATGTCAAAATATAGACTAACAGTAAATATAGAGGTAGCGCTAACAGCTTATACAAATTATGAGACCATGCACATAGGTGCATCAATTGCTGGGCATATGTGGTATGGTGTTCAAAAAGATAACGAAGCCGAGCATCAATTTGGCTTTGCATCAAAAAATGGTGAGCCATTTGGCGCCGGCAAAATAGTAACCAACGACGGTAAGTCATATGCCGGTAAACCATATTATTCAAGAACCGTAGAAATAACAGAAGAACAATATAATAAATTAATGGAGCATTCAGCAACTTTCGATAGCAGTAAATACGATGTTTTAAAAAATAATTGTATAAAATTTACTTGGGATGGACTTGAAAAGGCGGGATTTAATACAGGTGGCTTTAAGGGAATGTTTTTGCCTGATCAAAATATTGAGTATATAGATAAATTATTTGATAATCCCGATAGTTTTGGAAAAGATGCCATTAATAAATATAATAAATACCCGACATCTTTAAATTCTCTTGGAATTACACCGGCAGATAATCTACCTTCTCAAGTGCTAGATTCTATTAAAACTTCTCTTATAGCTACATTAGGATTAGTTGTTGATGGATGGGAAAAAATAATAACGCTTTCACTTAATGGATGGATTGATATCATTAATGGCTTCACTAACTCTATTTTTAATTTCTCCATCGTCGACCCTCTCGCCCTTGATCTTAACGGAGACGGTAAGATCGGCATCAGCCCGGCACCTAACGGCGGAGCCTACTTCGATCACAACGGCGATGGAGTATCTCACAAATCATCTTGGATCAGCAAAGAGGATGGAATTTTAGCCTACGATCGTAATGGCAACGGCAATATAGACGACGGCAGCGAGCTATTTGGAAATTTCACGCAGATAAAAGATAAAGATGGCAATCAAAGACTAGCTAAGGACGGCTACGAAGCTTTAAAGGAATTTGATAGCAATAACGACGGGCTTATAGATAATAAAGACGATAAATTTAAAGATCTTAAAATTTGGCAGGATGCGAACTCTAACGGGATCTCAGATGAAGGCGAGCTAAAGAGCTTAGATGAGCTAGGCATAGCTAGTCTAAGCCTAAATCACAATGAGGTAAACGAAGATCTAGGAGGCGGAAACACCCTAAGTCTAAAGGGAAGCTACATTAAAAAAGACGGCACCGCTCATAGTATGGGCGATCTAAATTTCAACGTAGATACGATAAACTCTAAATTTAAAGACGGGGCGCCGTTAAGCTCCGAAGATATGGCTAGAGCGAATATCAAAGGCTTTGGACTACTAAGAGATCTAAGATCGGCTGCTGCATTAAATAAAGAGCTAGCTAGCGCACTAGATAACTACTCTCGCTTAGGTACTAAAGAGGAGCAGCTCAAGGCTCTACCAGGTCTCATCAAAGCCTGGAGCGAGACTGCTGTAAGAAGCGGAAATTCTAACGGGGCAGACTACGAAGTAGGCCTAAAAGGGGTAAAGCTTCCAAGCAATGTAAATCTAGGCGCAGGATCAAACATCAATGTAGATGCAGACGGTAACGTGATAAACTCCGGTAATCCAAACGCTAGAAAACTAAGCCTCACTCCGTCTCAATATCAGGCTCTACTAAATAGCTCAAATTCTATAGATGAGAGCTTGCTAAAGGAGTTTGAGAGTATAAAATACAAGATCAAAGTAATCGACGCTTTTACCGGTTCAAAGACTGCGGAGCTCTATTATATAAGCAATGACGATATAAAAGCTATCATCAAAAACACAAACGAAACTTATGATAAAATTTTAAACTACTCCTATGCGTCGTTACTTGCTCAAACCAGACTAAAAAGCTATGCGGATCTAATAAGTCTAGATATGATCTCCGTGCCTAACGATACTGCTGCGGGCAATGGTGCCTCGGCGGGCGGCAATTCAAAATCCGATGCTGCAAGCGGCGGCGCAAATACATCTGCTAAGCCGAAGTATGATTTCAGACTAAATTTCACCAAAGTAATCGATAAATTTAAAGAGATAAATCTAAGCGATCCGAAGAAGGCTTTCGTGGATTTGGCGGAGCTTCTAAATGTATTAGGCCAATCAGGAAATAATGACCTTTCTGGACTTAGTGCAGTTTTTTATGATTTTATGAATGCAGCCATGAAGAATGGCGCTTTTGAACAATACAAAGAACTATTATATGCAGCAGCACCTAACCAAAATAGCAATCATATTATATTTCCTGATGCTAAAGGCGACAATATAAAAGGAACAGATAAAACAGATATCGTCTATGCCGGCAGTGGTAATGACAGAGTCGGTGCATGGGATGGCAACGATGTAGTTTATGGCGAGGCTGGAGACGATGAGCTTTATGGTGAGGCTGGAGATGATAAGCTTTACGGCGGTGAAGGCAAAGATAGAATTTCTGGTGGAGCTGGTAATGATATCCTAAATGGAGACGAAGGCGACGATACCCTTTATGGAGAAAGTGGTAACGATATCTTAGAAGGCGGAGCCGGTAACGATAGATTAGAAGGTGGTGAAGGCAACGATACCTATATATTCGGTAGAGGCGACGGAGCGGATACCATCTATGATAACCACGGCAACGATACGATTAAATTTAAAGAGGGAATCGGTAAAGAGGATTTAGTAGCCTCTAGAATTCCAAGTACTGACAATTTAAAACTCAGTATAAAAGGAAGTAACGATAGTATAACTTTTAAAGATATTTACAACTATCCGGATAACATGAAGTTCAAATTTAGCAACGGAGAAATTTTTAGCCTAAAAGATTTCAATCTAGAAACGTCCGATAATGACGAAGGCCATTATATCTATGGATATGAAGGCAACGATATTCTAAGAGGCAACGGCGGTAACGACGGAATTTATTCCGGAAACGGCGACGATATCGTCTATGCCGGCAGTGGTAATGACAGAGTCGGTGCATGGGATGGCAACGATGTAGTTTATGGCGAGGCTGGAGACGATGAGCTTTATGGTGAGGCTGGAGATGATAAGCTTTACGGCGGTGAAGGCAAAGATAGAATTTCTGGTGGAGCTGGTAATGATATCCTAAATGGAGACGAAGGCGACGATACCCTTTATGGAGAAAGTGGTAACGATATCTTAGAAGGCGGAGCCGGTAACGATAGATTAGAAGGTGGTGAAGGCAACGATACCTATATATTCGGTAGAGGCGACGGAGCGGATACCATCTATGATAACCACGGCAACGATACGATTAAATTTAAAGAGGGAATCGGTAAAGAAAATATTACCTTCCAAAGGGTCGCCAACGATCTGGTATTAAAATACGGCGAAAACGACACCGTCCGTATAAATAACCAATTCGGCGGTGGTGCTATAGAGCAGATTGCGCTTGCTAGTGGAGAGTATATCACTGCTAGCAAGATAAATAAGATCATCGAAGATCTCAACGCTTACGCCACAAATAACGGTATGAGCAATATCTCGATGGATGATATGAAAAATAATCCGGATATAATGCAGATGTTTGCGAGCGGCTGGGGGAATTGATAGCCCCCCCCCTAGCGGTGCACCCCCTCAATGCTGCAGATTGCTCTGCTAACGACTACTCGTAAAATGCCGCCGGTTGCTCCTAGAGACTACCGGCGGTGATAATCCCGCCTATCGCAAAGATATCGTTTTTGTTAGCTTGGATTGCCGCTATCCGCTTGAATAAACAGGACGCTCGAATGGAAAGCAAGCTATTTAAGAGGCGTGCCCAACCAGGCAAGATAGTTAACCGCCCGGACTAGAGCGGTTGTTTGAGTCACATTTTCGGCTAGAGGCTCGCTTGCTAGAACGAACAGCAGCTCAAGATAGAGGCGGCAGCTATCCACTCTGCTTCGGCACTACATTAAAAATTTATCAAGAGGACGTCCTTGCTTGCGTTAAATTTAAAGTGAGGTCGCGCTAGGACAGACAGGATAGGCAGTCGCTCAAACGAACAGTGTATTTGAGCAGAGACTTATCCATAGGGTAAATAACCACCTACCTCTCTCTTCCTATCCTACCTTACGCTAAGTCCTTCGTCCAGGTATTTGATGACAGGGTAGATAAATAGCTCTATTACGCGCCTTTTACCTACTTTTACTTCAGCCGTTACGCTCATACCGGGCTCGATCTCCTTTTTGATCCCATCTACGATCAAAAATGTAGAATCCGGTCTGATCTTTACTTCGTAAATTTCTCCCAGCTTCTCATCGTTTATCGCATCGTTTGCTATGTGGATTAGCTCACCCTCAAGTTTGCCGTATTTTTGAAAGTCGAAGGTTTGAACCTTAATGGCTACGCTTTGATTGTTCTCCAGATAGCCTATGTCTTTATTTAGAACGTTTGCTTTGATGATCAAAGGCTTATCGCTAGGCACTATAGAGATTAAATTTTCTTGATTTGTGATGGCGGTTCCTTGCGTATTTACGAGTAGCTTTCCCACGAAGCCATCAACCGGAGAGGAGATGATCTGCTGTCTGGTTTGAAACAAGATCGCATTGATCTCCGCTTTTAGCGAGCTTGCTTCTTTTTGCTTGGCTAGCATCTCATCGAGCCATTTAGATATGCTTTGGCTTTTAAAGGCCTCCAGCTCCTTAGCTAGCTCATCTAAATTCGCCCTTTGCTCGGCAAGTTTTTCTTTTGAAATTTTAAGATTGGAGTTTAGCTCAATTACCTTTGATTTGAGCTCATATAGATCCTTGCGCGCTATTATATCTTTTACTTTATTTAGATTGTTTAACCGCGCTTCATCTATCTTTAAAATTCCGCTTAGTCTCTCGACTTCTAAATTAGTAGAGTTTATCCCCATTTGCAGAGCTTGCATTTTTAGATTATATACGTTTATGCTCTCTTCGTAGTTTGATTTTTGCGTATTGTATAAGCTCAGCTCATCTGCGCTGATGTTAGCATCTAAACTTTTGCCCGAGCTTAGAGCGTCGAGCCTTTTTATCGAGTATTCAAGTAGAGCTAGGCTTTCTTGCTTGGTGGATAAATTTACCGTAGAGACGCTTGGATCGATTAAGATTAGATGATCGCCCTTTTTTACTCTATCACCCTCTTTTACTAAAATTTTAGAGACGACGCCGCTTTCGAGCGATTTTAAAATTTTAATCTCGCCGTCGGGTACTACTTTGCCGTTAGCGCTTACTACGATATCAACTTTGGCAAATACCATCCACAGCACGGCAAATATCAAAGCCCCGCAAGCGATCCATAAAATTGATCTTCCCAGCGGGTTTTGCGGAGCATCCTCTATCTCGATTAAAAGAGGCTTGAACTCGTTTGAATCATCCTCTATTCTTTTGAAAATTTTTAGCATTGTTTGCAACTTTAATCTAATAAATTATTTCATAGCATGGCTATTGCGTTTAAATATCGCTAGTATTTTTATGGCGTCTTTGCTTACGCGAAACGGCACCGTATAGCCTTTAAAAACCAGATCCCTAGTATCTTTACGGTTGAGTTTAGGATTTTTTCTAAAACTATATGGGCGATTTGGAATGTCTAAAATTTTAACAATCAAATCATCTGCAAATTTAGCTGCCCTTTGGGAACTATCTTGCGCGATAAACATAATAATTTTATCCAAATCATTAAGAAATTCTTCGCTATAGACAAGATTCATATCTTAGGCCATTTTTTTAAAAAGCGTATTTAAATGCTCCAACATTTCCTCGTGCGAGCGATATTTTAGCTCGCCCCTATCGTCGGCATCCGAAATTTCCATAAGTCTAGCTTCATCCTGTGGGCTTAAATAATCAGGCTCATTATAGCTTATAACGGCGGTAGGATCACCTGCGATTATATCCTCTATAGCTTTAAGCGTTTTAGCGTTTGACGTTTGAATATTTATCGATGCAAGCATAGCTTATCCTTGTAGAAATCTAATTGAATTATGCCATAAATTTATAATAAAGCTCTTAAAGGCGGCGACGCGCAATAAATGGGTTTAAATTTAAAAGCGCTCTTGAGTTAAATTTTATCCCGCCCTACCCTTCGGCTTATCCTAGTTGCTTATCATATAAGCTCTTATAGTAGCCGTCCAGAGCCATTAGCTCCTCATGCTTTCCGCGCTCTACGATCTCACCCTTATCCAGCACTAAAATTTCATCGCAATTCTTGACGGAATTTAGCCTATGCGCGATGATGATGAAGGTTTTTCCCTTTTTGATCTCGCTTAAATTTTGATTGATGATGCTTTCGCTTTCGTAATCAAGTGCAGAGGTCGCCTCATCAAAGATTAAAATTTTAGGATTATTTATGAGCGCTCTAGCGATTGCGATGCGCTGTTTCTGTCCGCCGCTAAGGCTTGAGCCGCGCTCGCCTACGAAGGTATCGTAACCTCCCGCAAGCTCTGCGATAAAATCATGAGCGCCCGCGATCTTGCTAACTCTGATGATCTCCTCCATACTCGCTCCGCTTGCGGCAAAGGCGATATTTTCTTTGATACTGCCACTAAATAGATAGTTTTCCTGAAGGACCACGCCGATGTTTTGCCTTAAAAGATAGGGATTTAGATGTCTGATATCTATGCCGTCTATGTAAACGGCGCCCGAGCTTTGCAGATAGAGCCGCTCAATAAGCTTTGTGATAGTGCTTTTTCCGCTGCCGCTTCTGCCTACTATGCCTACGCTTTTGCCAGGCTCTACGTGAAAGCTGATATCTTTTAGCACTAAATTTAGATCCGGCCTGTATCTGAAATTTACGGCGTCAAATTTTATATCCCCTTCGATATTATTTAGCGCAATGGGTTTATCTGTGCTCTGCTCGGTTGGAGTATTTAATATATCTCCTAGCCTATCTACGCTAAGAAGGGCCTGCTGAAATTCATTCCAAAGACCTACCAGCCTCATTACAGGAGCGCTAAATTGCCCCGCAAACATCTGGAAGGCGATGAGCTGGCCTACGCTTAACTTGCCTTCGATCACAAGCCCCACGCCGAAATATAAAATGCAAAGCGTCATAAGCTTTTGCAGTGCGGAGGCAAAGCCGCTTGCGACATTGCTTAAATTTGAAAGATTAAAAGATGAGCGGACGTATCTGCCTAGATTTTCCTCCCACATCTTTTGCATACTGCCCTCAATCGCTAGAGATTTTACTGTCTGCATTCCGGTTACTGCTTCTACTAGATAGGAGTTTGAAGCGGCTCCCATTTGAAATTTATCCTCTAGCCTCTTTCTAAGCACGGGGGTAATGAAAAAGTAGATCGCAGCAATTACGCTTATAAATGCGATTGCAATTAGCGTGAGTTTAATGCTGTAAAGCAGCATCATAAAGACAAATACGAAGCTAAATAAAATATCAAGTAGCACGCTTACGCTTTTATTTGCGATAAACTCTCTTATGCTATCTAGTTCTCGCACTCTAGCTACTATGTTTCCAACCTTGCGGTTCTCAAAGTAGGTCATCGGAAGCAGAGCCAAATGGCTAAAAAGCTCGCTTCCTAGCCTGGCGTCAATTTTAGTAGTAGTGTGCGCGAATATATAATTTCTACTTAGGCTTAAAAGCATCTCAAATATGATAGTTGCCAAAAATGCAAATGCAATGACATTTAGCGTGCTAATGCTATGATGAGTTAAAACCTTATCTAGCACCACCTGCGTAAAAAGCGGCGTAACTAGACCGAAAAGCTGCATGATAAATGAAGCCAAAAGTACTTCAAATACAACCCTTTTAAAGCTTAGCATCCGTTTGTAAAACCAGGCAAAGCCGAATTTGATCTGAGAATTCAGAGTTTTATGAGCTAGCACGATAAACTCGCCACTACAAAGATCAAATAGCTCGCTCGCACCTAGCTCTTTTACGGAATTGCCTCCGTCAAATACGATAAATTTAATAGCTGCTTCTTGTCCTTGCGAGGATTTGGATGAGTGGAAGGCTTTAGTCTCTTTGGTGGAGGAATGGGGTGTATCCGCGGGAGAAGAATTTGCCGCGCCGGAAGAAGATGACGTATTAGAAGATAACGATGCGAATGAAGATGAGTTTAAAGAATTTGCCGCGCCGCCGCTAGGGCTTAATATCTCCTTAGAACCTGCCGCGTCTTTGGAATTTGCGCTATTTATATCGGCGACCGTCTTGTTAGCATTTGCCGCTTTAATATCCGCTTTGCTTTGCTGTTCGATCTTTAAGACGTTAAAGTAGCTTCCGTCCTTTTTCTGAAGGATAAAGGGCGGCTTATAGCGCAGCAAATTTGAAAGATTTAGCTTTTTGATTTTAGCCTTAAACTCGCAATGCTTAGCCATACGCACCAGCTCTTCGATCTGCGGCTCCTCGCTGCTTAGCGCAAATTTATTTATAAGCGCCTTGGCATCGAATGGGATATGATTTACGGCGGCTATCAGACCTAGCGAGCCCAGGGCGGTTTGCATCGGATACCTTTGAGTGAAATTTGAAGGAATTCTATTAAGTCTATTTGAAACGGGGCTTAAATTCGGAAGGAATTTTAAAGAAATTTAAGGGATTTGAAGAATTTATTAAGCTAGAACGATGGTGCGGCGGGAAGGAATGACCAGGAGAGTGTCAAAATTTAAGAAGCCGCTTTAAAACAAAGCTTGGAAATATTTTATAAAGCTTAAGCATACTTTTATAAATACGGCTATATAATCCGCAACAAGGGATAACAAGAAAAGGACTGATATGAAATTCTACAGGTCTATTAAATTTAAAGCCTTGGCAGGCACGCTGCTTCTTATAATAATACTTTGCGCCGCATTTATTCGCATCATCCCCGATTACTCCACTTCACGAGGCTTCGCCGTTGTTTCTCTTTCCGACTACAACAAATACAAGCAAGGATACTGCCTAAAAGAGGATAGAATTTTACCTAAAGAGGAG